>CALERA010000443.1 GCA_937908275.1 uncultured Desulfarculaceae bacterium
ATTCCAGCTGCGGGGCGGCGAGGTGTTCGAGGCGGGATGTGGCGACGGCCAGTTTTCCAGCATCCTGATGAGCCTGGGTTGCCGGGTCACGGCCAACGAGCCCAGCGCCAAGGCCCGGCGGGCTTGCGAGGCCAAGGGGCTGGCCGTCATTGGCGGTTATGTCAGCCAGGAGGGCATGGCCGACCTCAAGGGGCGGTTCGACGCGGTGGTGGCCCGCCAGGTCCTGGAGCACGTGCCGGCCCCGACGGATTTCATGGCCGGTCTGCGCGCGCTGCTCAAGCCCGGCGGAGCGGCTCTGATCGAGGTCCCGTCCCTGGAGCAGGCCCTGGAAAACCAGCGCTTTTTCGACTTCTTCGCCGACCATCTGTCCTATTTCAGCGCCAACGCCCTGCGCCTGCTGGCGGCGCGCACCCAGTTCGAGGTCATCCAGGTTCAGCGGGCCATGGACGGCGAATACAACGAAGTCTGGCTCCGCCGCCTGGAGCCGCCCAGCCTGGCCGGCGTGGCCACGGCGGCCCGGGAAATCTCCTCCGCCTTCGCCTCCTTCATCGCCGCCGAGTCCCGGGAAGGACGTCGGGTGGCGATTTGGGGGGCTGGGGCCAAGGGCGTGCTGGCCCTGGCCATGGTCGACGCCTCGGCCGTGGCCTATCTGGTGGACAAGGACCCGGTCAAGCACGGCCGCTTCCTCCCGGTCAGTCATCTCAAGGTCTCCCCGCCCCAACGGCTCCGGGAAGACCCGGTGGACACCGTGATCATCACCGCCCTGGCCTACAAGGACGAAATCGCCAGCGAGCTGCGGAGCGAGTGCGGTTTCGCGGGGCGGATCGCCTGTCTGCAAGGGGGATCGATCCAATGGCTGGAGTGAACCTGGTCCGCGGACCAGCCGCTCCCTGAATAGAGGCGGTTCTTCCTGGGTGCGGCCGGCATGTCCGCCAGCCAAAAGCCCGGAGCCACGAGATTGCGTCGGAGACCGTGATGCGCGTTTTAGTCGTTCTGCCCAAGTTCGTCGCCAAGCCTGGCCAGTACTACCTGCTGCCGGTGGGCCTGCCGTATATCTCGGCCGCGCTCAAGCAGGCGGGCTTCGAGGTGGAATGCCTGAACCTGAACCATGAGGCGGCCGCGCCGGAAGCCCTGATTCCCCGGGTCATCCTGGAGCGCCAGATCGACCTGGTGCTCACGGGCGGCCTTTCGGCCCACTACCACGCCGTCCGTCAGGTCATCAACGCCGCACGCACGGCCGGGCCGCAGCTCAAGACCATCATCGGCGGCGGCCTCCTGTCCAGCGAGCCGGAGCTGATCATGGGCGCCCTGGGGGCGGACATCGGCGTCATCGGGGAGGGCGAGGACACGGTCGTCGAGGTGGTCCGCGCCCTGATGCAGGGCCAGCCCCTGGAGAACGTGGCCGGCTTGATCTACTGGGAGGCCCCCGGGCGTTTGCGCCAGACCCCGGCCCGCGCGGCCATCCGCGACCTGGATCGGATTCCCTTCCCCGACTACGAAGGCTTCGGGGTGGATCAATACCTCGATCTCCAACTGCCCAACACCGAACGGGACTTCCATCCTTTCGACAACCCCCGGCGTCTCAGCATCATCTCCAGCCGCTCCTGCCCCTACAACTGCACCTTCTGTTATCACCCCATCGGCAACGTGTACCGGCAGCGCTCCCTGGACAACCTGTTCCAGGAGATCGAATATCTGAAGGATCGGTACCGCATCAATATGCTCATCATCCTGGACGAACTCTTTTCCCTCGACCAGGACCGGCTGTATGAATTCTGTCGCCGGATGAAGCCGTTGGGCCTGAAGTGGGAGGCCCAGATCCGGGTGGACAACATCGACCGCGAGATGCTGGCCGCGATGAAGGATTCCGGCTGCTACTGCATCAGCTATGGGCTGGAATCGGGCAGCGACGTGGTCTTGAAGAGCATGCGCAAGAACATCCGGGTGGAGGAGATCAAACGGGCCCTGGAGATGACCTGGGAGGCGGGCATCGGCGTCCAGGGCAACTTCCTTTTCGGCGATCCGGCCGAAACCCTGGAAACCGCGGCCGAGACCCTGGACCTCTGGCTCCAGTTGAAAAAGCACAACATCTACATGGTGCCGGTGGAGCTCTATCCCGGCACCGGGATCTACAAAAAGGCCCTGACAAAAGGCGTGATCCAGGACCGCCTAGCCTTCATCGAGGCGGGCTGCCCAGTGGAAAACCTGACCGACCTGAGCCAGGAGCAATTCCTGCAGATCCTCCTGCTCGTGCATTTGCTGCGCAAGGCCTATCAATCCTCGCCCGCCCGACTCCTGGCCCTGCAGGAGCAGCCCGGTCCGGACCGTCAGGGCCGGCGGTTGCTGCGCATGAAGGTCCAGTGCCCCCACTGCCAGCAAGTGGTGGAATACGGGAACATGGACTTGGCTGGCCACCGCAAGATCGGCTGCCGGGCCTGCAACCGGCGTTTTGATTTGGCCTCGCTCAGCGACCCCGCCTACCGCCCCCTGCACTATGCACTGTCCAGCCGCTACCAATACCAGCCGGATCATGCCCAGGAGATTCGGGGCTTCCTGAACCTCGATCAGAAGACCTGGCTGCTGGCGGAAAACGTGAGGATCGACCGGCAGGACCGGACCTTCCAGCTGGTCCGCCTGTTGGGGAGCCTGTTCCTGGTTCCCGAGACCTTCACGGCCCAGGAGATCCGCGATCATCAGGCCCCGCTGTTCATCCTGGACTCCGCCTCCCAAAAGGCCTACCCCCTGCACGACTGATCCAGGATCCAGACCCCGAGGGCCAGCGCGAAGCGTGCCGCCAGGTGCTCGTTGCTGGACCAGAATCGCGGCATGGTCATCTGAAGGCGCCGGAAGCGCCCGCCCGCCACCGCGATTTCCCCCGTCCGACTCCCAAGTGCGGCAGGGGAGTCAAAGCGGTGCGGGTCGCGGGGTGGCGTCCTCTCGCCAGCCGCAACGCCCGCCGTCCGCGTTGACTTTGGATTCACCGCGCCGCCAAAATGATAGACAAACAGAGCGGTTGAATCGTTTTCCCCAGCGCGGTTGCGGGCCATGAAAGTTTTGCGGCCTTGCCTCTTCCTCGCCTCGCGGTATGGGCCTCTCCTGGCCTGCCGGCTGATCAGCCTGGCCATCCTGGCCTGGGGCCTGGCGGTCCCGTTGGCGGCCTCGGCCGGCGAGGCTGGCTCCTACCAGCCGCCCTCGTCCCCGTCCCGCGGCCTGACCATCATCTCGCCCCAGGTCCTGGAACTGGCGGTCCAGCAGTGGCATCCCGGCGGACCGCCTCCCCCGGCGGGGCAGCCCGTTGCTCCTTCCCGGGAGCAGGTCCAGGTGTCGGTGGGGGGCAAGACGGTAGAGGTGGCGGCCCTGGGTCTGCGCCGCCGGCCGCTGGCCGCTCCCCTGCGCGGGGGGGGCTACCTGGTGGGCAGCCATCTCTTCCTGCGCCTGGCCGGGGAAGTCCCTCCCGAGGCGCGGGTCGAGGTCCGGGTGGCAGGCGACAGCCCCTGGGCCTCGCCCCAGGCTCTGGCCAACGTGTCCCATCCCCTGCGCTTCGGACCGGCCATCCACGTGAATCAGGCGGGTTATCACCCCGACTGGCCGAAAAAGGCCCTGGTGGGTTGTTACCTGGGGAGCTTGGGCGAGCTGCCGGTGGGCGAGCGCCGCTTTGCCCTGCGGGACCTGGAGCGCGGCGCGGTGGTCTATGAGGGCCAGTTAAGCCGACACCCCGACCAAGGCCTGCCGGGCAGCCCGCCCCCCTATCAGGAGGTCTATCTGGCTGACTTCAGCTCCTGGCGGGGCAGCGGCCGCTACCGCCTGGAGGTGGGTGGTCTGGGGGCCTCGTTGCCCTTTCGCATCGAGGCTGGGGTCTTCGCCCTCCTGGCCCGCACCCTGGCCTTGGGGATGTATCACCAGCGCTGCGGCGCGGCCCTGGAGCCGCCCTTCACCCGCTTCGGGCACGGGGCCTGCCACCTGGCGCCCGCCGGACCGCCCCCGGGCGACCGCCAGGAAGACCTCTATCCCCGCCAGGGCCCCTGGCCGGTGGACGTGTCGGGCGGACATCACGACGCCGGCGATTACGGCAAGTACGTGATCAACAGCGCCCTGACCGCCCACCATCTGCTCTGGGCGGTGGAGGCCCTGCCCGGCGTGGCCGGCCTGGACAACCTGGGGCTGCCCGAGAGCGGCAACGGCATCCCGGACCTGTTGGACCTGGCGGCCTGGGAGTTGCGCTTCCTGGCCAAGATGCAGGACCAGGACGGCGGCTTCCACACCCTGGTGCGGCCCCGGAATCGCCCCTATGAAGTGGACGTGCTGCCGGACCAGGGCGACCCCCAGGCGGTTTTTCCCAAGAGCACCAACGCCAGCGCCGCCGCGGTGGCGGCCCTGGCCCAGGCCGGCTCCTCGCCGCGCTTTCGGCGGGCCTTTCCCAAGGAGGCCGGCCGGCACCTGATCCAGGCCCTCAAGGGCTGGGACTTTCTGGAAAAGGCCTGGGCCAGCCACGGTCTTGAGGGCGCTTATCGCAAGGTGTTCCATTACGGCGACGTGTTCGGGGACCGCGACGAACGGCTCTGGGCCTGCCTGGAGCTTTACCTGGCCACCGGACAGCGCCGTTTTGGGGATATCCTGCAACGCGAATGGGACCCCTCGGCCAGCGTGAACCGGCGTTGGGGTTGGTGGCGGCTTTTCGAGGGCCTGGGCTGCGCCGCGCGCTCCCTGGCCTGGGCCGAGGCCAGCGGCCGGGAGCCGCCCAGCGGTCTGGACCATGGCCTGGTCAGCGCCTGCCGGCGGGAGGTGATCCAGGCCGGCCGGGACCAGGCGGAATGGTCGCGCAAGAACGCCTACCTGGTCAGCCTGCCGGATGCCGACAAGCGCCGCAATGGCGCGGCTTGGTTTTTCCCCCTGGAGGCCAACCTGGACCTGGTGGCGGCCCAGACGCTGTCGCCCGCTCCGGAGTTGCAGGAGGCCATCGCCGGCAACCTGGGCTTCAGCCTGGGGGCCAACCCGGTCAACGTGATCTTCCTGACCGGGATGGGGCCGCGCTCGCCCCTGGAGGCGGTCAACCAGTACGCCCAGAATGATCGCCGTATGCTGCCACCTTCGGGTCTGCTGCTGGGGGCCTTGCAGGTGGGCTTTGCCTCGGCTGGCCGCTATGGCGGGAACCTGCGCCTCTGGAACTGGCCGGCGGATGACGGCCCCCTGGCCTATCCCTTGTATGATCGCTGGGCAGACGCCTTCAATCCCCTGACCGAGTCGACCATCGCCAGCCAGGCCCGGGCCCTGGCGGCGGCGGCCTGGCTGATGGCCAGCACTCCCCTGGCCCGGCAGCCCTGGCGCGCGTCCCCGGCGCTGATCACGGGTCTGCCGGCCTCGGCCGGAGCGGGCCAAAGCGCGGACCTGCGCTTGCAGACGCCGGGCCTGGAGGGACCGCCGGCCTGGACGGTCTGGGAGGGCGCGGGCCTGGCCCCGCGTTGGGGGGCTGAGTTGCGCCTGTCCCTGGAGCCAACCGGGCCGCGCTGGCTGGAGGGCGAGGCCTGCTGGCCCGACGGCCGGCGCGCCTGCGCGGTGCTGGAATGGGAGCGGGCCGCCGACGGGGAGATCAAGCCCGGCCCACGGGAACCCGGGGCCTGGCCCAAGGTCTGGGGCGTCAATCCCTGCTTCTGGCAAAAGTGCCCGCCCGGGGCGGAGGCAATTCCCTAGATGCCCATCCTGGGCCTGACTTAGGCCGCCCAGCGCGGCGGACCCTGGCCCCGGCGCAGGGTCAGCCGCACCACTTCGGGAGGGCAGTTGAACCGCACCGGGACCATGGACGAGCCGGCCCCGGAGCTGGTGTAGCCCCACATCTCGCCCCAGCGCCAAAGGCCGCTGATCAGGTGCCGCGGGCAGGCGGCGTTGGTGATCAGCGCCCCCAGGCCGGGCAGGCGGATCTGTCCGGCGTGGGTGTGGCCGCAGAGGTAAAGGGTGCAGCCGGCCCGGGAGGCTTCCTGGTAAAGCTCCGGGGTGTGCACCAGGAGCAGGCTGCAGGCCCCGTCCGGCACCGGGGCCATGGCCGAGGCCAGGTCGTCGCAGCCATAGAAGTGCGGATCATCCAGGCCCACCAGCCAGAGGCTCTGGCCTTGCCGGCGCAATTCATGGGCCTGGTTGATCAGCATGTTCACGCCCATTTCGGCCAGGGCCTCGGCCTCCTCGGCAAAGTCGTGATTGCCCAGCACCGCGTGCACCCCCAGGGGCGGATGCAGACCCTGGAGCAGCTTGCCCAGGTGGTGATAGGCGTTGTGGCAGGCTCCTTTCACCCGGAGACGGTAATCCCCGCCCAGCAGGCAGAGGTCGGCCTGGACCGGCCAGGCCGCCCGGGCGATGGCCGCGCCCAGGTCGGGCAGGGCGTCGATGTGCAGGTCGCTCAGGAACAGGACCCGGAGGCCGTCGAAGGCCAGGGGCAGGTTGGGCAGGGCCAGCTCCAGGGGCCGGACCCGGATGTTCAGGGCGTTGGCCTGGCCCCGGGCCAACTGGCCGGTCAGGCGCAGGCCATGCTCCAGCATCACGGCCAGGGGCTCGATGTTTTCCAGGTGGAACCCGCCCCGGCCCTGGGTCAGCCACGCCTCCAGGTGGCTGATCTCCAGGGCCTTGCGCTTCAAGGCCAGGCGTTGGCGCTGGCTCATCCGCCTGCACCGGCGGCCGGTTTGCGCCGCAGAAGGTGGCGTAGATAGAGCCCCAAAATTCGCAGGTCGTGCCGCCCGCCGCCCAGGGCGGTGTAGTAGGCCTCGGCCAGGTAGGCCTGGTCCGGGTCCGGGTCCGGGCCGAACATGGCGGTGGCCTCGTCCACCAGGCCGGCCCGGGCCTGGAAGCACAGGGCTTGGTGTTCGCCTGGCAGTTGGGACAGCTCCCCGGTGCTGCGCGGCCGCAGACCCACCAGGCCCAGGTCGCCGCAGACCACGTTCCACAGGCCCGGCATCACCCGCAGCAGCAGGTCTCCCGGGCCGGGGTGGTGCAGGGGGCGGGCGTGGGGGGTGAAGGAGATGAGGTTGTATTCCCGCCAGAAAACCGATTCCGAGCGCGCCGGTTGCCGCACCACCCGGCGCCGGTGGATCACCGGTCCGGGGCGTCGCCAGTGCAGCCAGGCGATGGTGGCCAACATCAGGGGCGAGGCGGCGGCCAGCAGCAGGGAGGCCGTCAGCCGGCCCAGGGAGGACCAGACCAGGCGGCGCAGGGGCGCGTCGGCCAGGTTGCCCAGGAGGAAATGGTCGGTCAGCTCCAGGGCCGCGCCCAGGCGCAGGCTGATCAGGCGGTTGCGGTCCACCAGGGCGTCTTCCAATTCCAGGTCCTGGCCGATGTAGCTGCCGGGGAAGACCAGGGCCCGGGCCAGGGAGCAGTGGCTGTCCAGCACGCAGCCCTGGCCCAGGGAAACCAGGGGCCCCACCTGGGCCCCCCGGTTGAGGCGGCAGTCCGGCCCGAGGTAGACCGGGGGCGTCAGGCGCGCGGTGGGGTGGAGCATCACGTTGCGCGAGAGCCAGATTCCGGGCTCCACCTCGCGCCCGCTCAACAGGGGCAGGGCGAACCGCTTTTCCAGCACCGCCTGGTGGGCGGCCAGCAGTTGGGCGTAATCCCCACAGGCCAGCATCTCCGGGCAGACCTCCGGCCGGGCCTGGCCCTCCCGCAACCAGGCCTCCAGCTCCCCCCGCGCCATCCCGGCCAGGGAGGCCTGGGGCCGGGCCAGCCAGGCCCAGCCGCTCCAGCCTCCGTCCGGTCCCAGGAAGCCGACATCGCCGTCGCTGGCGCTCAGGTCGGCCAACTGGCAGAGGGGCAGGCTGTCGCCCGCGGCCAGCAACCAGGGCTGCGAGGCGTCCGCCAGCTCCCGCCCCAGGGCGGCGTGGGGCCGGCGGGGATCGCGCACCAGGTGGAAGCGGAACTGGCAGCCCCAGCGGGAGCCGTCGCCCAGCAGGGCCTCGATCTTCTCCGGGGCCTGCCAGAGCAATATCTCCATCTGGCGCACACCCTGGGCGGCCAGGTATTCCACCACTTGTTGCAAGAACGGCCGGTCCAGCAGTTGCAGCAGCCCGCTGGGCAGGCGTTCGCCGGCGGCCTCCAGGGCGGGCGACCAACCGGTGGCGTTGACGATGGCCCTCATTGGTTCTGGCCCTTCCCCCGGACCCAGGGGCTGGCGCCGCGGCGCTCAGCCAGGATGCGGTGGATGAAAAGCGCGTTGCCCAGCAGGTAGCGCTGCCACATCCGGCGCGGCTCCTGCAGCAGCCGCCAGATCCACTCCAGACCCAGCCGCCGCAGCCACCGGGGCGCGCGGGGGATGCGGCCGGAGTAGAAATCAAACAGCCCGCCCACCGCCACGCCCACCCGCACCCCGCAGGCGGTCAGGTTGCGGTCGATCCAGAGCTCCTGCCGGGGCACCCCCATGGCCACCAGGAGCAGGTCCGCCCCGCTGCGGGCGATGGCCTGGGTCACCTCCGGCTCCTGCTCCGGGCCGAAAAAGCCATGCCGCCAGCCGGCCAGGGGCAGGCCGGGGAAGTTGACGTTCATCCACCGGGCCACCTTGTCCGCCACCCCCGGGCCGCCGCCCAACAGGTAGACCTTCACCCCTTGTCCTTCAAGCCGTTGGCAGAGCAGGGGAAAGAGATCGGTGCCATTGACGTTTCCGCGCAGGCGGCGGCCCAGCAGCCGGCCGGCCAGGGCCAGGCCGCTGCCGTCGGCCAGGACCAGGTCGCAGCCCGCCACGGCCCGCCGATAGGCCAGGTCGCGGCAGGCGATGTTCATGCAGTGGGCGTTGAGGAAGCAGACCCGATGCTGGCCCGGCTGGGCCAGGAGACCCAATATCCGCTCCAGGGCCTGGTCCATGCTCAGGTTGTCCAGGGCCAGGTCCAGCATGCGCAACCGGGCCGGGGCGGGCGGGGCGCCGGGCATCAGTAGGCCCCCTTGCCCAACAGCACCGCCGGCACCGTGCGGAAAAGCAGCTTGATATCCATCCAGAGGCTCTGGCTCTCGATGTAGTCCAGGTCCAGCTTCACCTGCTGGTCAAAGGGGATGTCCCCCCGGCCCTCCACCTGCCAGATGCAGGTCAGGCCGGGGATCACGTCCAGGCGGCGGCGGTCGCTGAGGGTGTAGAGGGCCACCTCCCGGGGCACCGGCGGGCGGGGTCCCACCAGGGACATGTCGCCGATCAGCACGCACCAGAGCTGGGGCAGCTCGTCGATGGAGAGCTTGCGGATGATCCGGCCCACCGGGGTGATGCGGGGGTCCCGTTTCATCTTGAAGGTGACGCTCTGACCGTGGTCGCTCTGCTCCAGGAGCTGGTCCTTCAGGGCGTCGGCGTTGACCATCATGGAGCGAAACTTGGGGAAGGGGAACTCCCGGCCGTATTGCCCCACCCGGACCTGCCAGAACAGGACCGGGCCACGGTCGTAGAGCTTGATGGCCAGGGCCACCAGGACCAGGAGCGGAGACAGCAGCAGCAGGCCCGCCGCGGAGCCCACCAGGTCCAGGAGCCGCTTGAGGCCCCGCGCCCCGCCGGTCACCAGCAGCCAGGCGTACTTTTTCCAGAGATAGCGGGCCTTGGCCTGGCGCGAGTTGCCGTAGCGCCGGTGCAGGCGCTCGATGACCTCGGTCCGGCTGCGGGCGTCGCTCGGGGAGGTGGTTGGCTGCGTTTGGTTCACGCCTGCCGCCTCTGGCTAAGCAATTGATCGACCAGCTCGGCGGAGTGTCGCAGGGGGGCGTCCCCCCGCACCACCAGGTGGGCGGCTTCCCGGGTGGGCAGGACATGCAGGCGAAACATGGGACTGACACTCTGCCGGAATTGCCTCAACACGTCCTCGGCCGCGCGGCCCCGCTGGCGGGTGTCCCGCTCCAGGCGACGCTCAAGGCTTTTTTCCTCTGATAATTCAACGTATACCCCAAAATCCACCAGATCGATTATCTTTTTGTGCAGGGCGAAGATGCCTTCCAAAATGATCAAGCCCCCGGCCGGCAGGGCCTGGTCCGGATGCCGCCGGGTGTGGGTGCTGAAATCATAGACCGGGACCTGGATCCCCTGGCCGGCGCTCAGGTTGGCCAGATGGGCTCGCAGCATCTCCCACTCCAGGGCCTCGGGGTCGTCGAAATTATTTTGTTCGCGCTCCCGGGGTGGCAGGTGCGCCAGGTCGCGGTAATAACGGTCCAGGCTCAGGAGCACCGGACGCCAGCGGACCAGGTTGCGCTCCACCAGGTAATGGGCCAGGGTGGATTTGCCCGCGCCCGAGGGGCCGGCCACGGCCAGGAGAGGGGCTCTCATCGGCCGCTCCTCGTTTCCAGGGTCCGGGCCAGGGCGCTCAGGGTGAGCCGGGCGGTGCGCCGCCAGGTGAAGCCGGCGGCCCGGGCCAGGCCGTCCCGGGCCAGCCGCCGCCAGAGCTGACGATCCAGCAGGGGACGGGCCAGGGCCTGGGCCATGGCCGCCACGTCGTGGGGATCGAACAACAGGCCCGCGCCCCCGGCCACCTCGGGCAGGGAGGAGATGTCGGCCGCCGCCACCGGGGTGCCGCAGGCCATGGCCTCCAGCAGGGGCAGGCCGAAGCCCTCGTACAGGGAGGGGAAGGCCAGCAGGTCGGCGGCGCGGTAGAGGTGGGGCAGGAGGTCTTCCTCCAGGAAGCCGGTGAAGACCACGTCCTGCCGCCAGGGGCTGGCCTCGGCCGCGCGGTGAACCTCCTGGGCGCGCTCCTTGTCCGGCCCGGCCAGCAGCAGGCGGTGGGGCAGGCCGCTGTCGGTCTTGAAGCGCTGGAAGGCCTCGATCAGGCGGACGTGATTTTTGCCGGGGTGCTCGAGGCGCGAGATATAGAGGATGTAGGGTTGGTCCCAGCCCAGGACCCGCGCCAGGCGCTGGCGGCTTTCCTCCCGGCCCCGGGGATGATAGCGCTCCAGGTCCGCCGCCAGGGGGGTGACCTCGATCCGGTCCGGGTCCACCCCGCCGAAGTGCTCGATGTCCTGCCGGCTGCTCTGGCTCACGGTCAGCACCCGGGTCAGCCGGCGCATCAGGCGGGGCAGGACCTGGGTGATGTAGAACATGCGGGCGCGGTCGTATTTTTGGCTGACGTGCAGGCTGGAGAGGTCGTGCACCGTGCCCAGGCTGGGGCAGGGGACGCGCCAGGGCAGGCGGCGGTTGGCCGCGGGCAGGAACAGGGCGTCCCAGCCCCGGCGTCGGCACAGAGCGGGCAGGTGGCCCTGGTGCCAGGCCACCTGGGCCAGGGGGTGGGCCCAACCAGGCCCCAGGCGCAGGGGGGTGAGGCCCGGGGCCTGGGCCAGGAAGGCTTCCTCCTCCTGGGCCAGCACCACCACCTCCCACTCCAGGCCCAGGTCCAGGCGGGCGAACTCCCGCAGCAGGCAGATGGCGTAGCGGCCGATGCCGCTGCGGCCGCCGTCGCAGCCCAGGGTGGTCACGCCAATCCGCATGGCGCGTCCTTCCCCGCCGTCTCCGGGGCGGCGCCGGCCAGGATTGCCTCCAGGCGGTCCAGGCAGCCGTTGAAGGCGTATTCCCGCAGGGCCAGCTCTCGGCCCTCGCGCCCCATTTGGCGGGCCAGACCAGGGTCCGTCAACAACCGGGTCAAGGCCTGGGCCAAGGCCGCCACGTCCTGCTCCGGACAGAGCAGGCCGTTGACGCCGTGCCGCAGCCAGTCGGGGATGCCTCCCACCGCGAAACCCACCACGGGCAGGCCATGTTGCATGGCTTCAATGCCTATCATACCAAACGGTTCCGGCCAGCGGGAAGGCACCGCCAACAGGCGGGCCTGGGCATAGCACTCCGCCAGGCGCTCCGGCGGGACCCAGCCCGCGAAAGCCAACCGGTCCCCCAGGCCCAGGTCCCCGGCCAGGCGCTCCAAGGCCGGGCGGTGATTGCCGTCGCCCACCAGCAAAGCCCGCCAGGGGCAGCCCAGACGGGCCAGGGCCCGCAGCAGCAGGTCCACGCCCTTGCCCCGGATCAGTTGCCCAACGTAGAGGACCAGGGGCTCGGCCGCCGGGCCGGCGGGGTCCGCCACCACCTGGGGGGTGACCGGCGGCAGGAGCGTGACCCGGCCGGGGTCCAGGCCGTTGATGATCAACTCCTGGCGCATGAAGACGCTGGCCACCAGCAACCGCTCCAGGCCCTGTTGCCGGCGCAGCTCCCGCAGCCGAGGCAGGATGGGGTTCCAGGTCAGGCCCAGGAGTCCACCGCGCCCCAGGAAGGCCAGTGCCAGCCAACAGCGCAGGTGAAGCCTCTGATGGCAGACCCGGCCGGTCAGGCGGTAGTACTTGTGGCGGCGGGGGCAGCACAGGTCGTGGTCGTGCACCATCCGCACCGCGCGCAGCGGCGGCCGGAAGCCGCTCCAGGGCAGGCGCTCCAGCTTGTGCAGGTAGATCACCTCCGGCCGCCAGCGGGCCAGGAGGTTTTCCCAGTCCTCCCCCTCGCCGCCCAGTTGCCGGCAGGGGGCGACCTCCTGGAAGAGGCGAGCGTAGCCCTCGGGATCGCGGGGGCTGACCTGGGCAAAGGCCAGGGAGCATTGGTGGCCCCGCGCGGCCAAACCCCGGGCCACGTGGGCCACGTTCTGCTCGGCCCCGCCCAGATAACCCAGCACCTGATTAACGAACAGGATGCGCAGTGGCCAACTCCCGGTATAGACGATAAAGCCTCTGGCTGACCGCGTCCCAGGTGTAGTGGGCCAGGGCCTTTGCCCGGCCCTGCTCCCCCAGGCGACGGGCCAACTCCGGGTCGCTCAGGATCTGGTCCAGGCCCCGCACCAGGCCCGCGGGGTCGTCCTCGGCAAAGACCAGGCCGTCCCGGCCGTCCTCCACCAGGTCGCGCACCCCGCCCACCCCGCGCCCCACCACCGGAAGGCCGGCGGCCCAGGCTTCCAGGATCACGATGCCAAAGGGCTCGTGGCGCGAGGGCAGGACCAGGGCCGCGCTGGCGGCGTAGGCCCCGGCCAGGGCCGGCGAGCCGGGGGGCAGGCCGGGGACCAGGCTCACCCGCTCCTCCAGGCCCAGCTCCGCCACCCGGCGGCGGACCAGGGCCGCGTAGTCCGGGTTGGTGACTGGCCCCAGCAGGAGCAGGTGGAGATCGGGATGGCGGACCAGGAGCGCGGGCAGGGCCTCCACCACGGCCAGTTGGTCCTTTTGCGGGTCCAGGCGGCCCACCACGCTGAGCAGCCGGCGGGTGGGGTCGATGCCCTGGGCCTGGCAAAAGGCCGGGCCATCCCCTGCGGCCAGGGCCGCCGGGTTCACGCCGTTGGGGATCAGCTCCACCCGCTGGCCGGGCAGTTCCTTTTCCAGGCGTTGCTGCTCGGCGCGGTTGAGGCAGATCACCGCCGCCGCGTCGCGCAGCACCCGGCGCGAGCCCACCAGCCAGCCCAGGAGCTTGCCCCATTCCCAGGCCCGGCCGGAGCGCTCGCCCAGCCGGGCCGCCTCGGCGGCCGGCACCTCCAGGGCACCGCCGTGCAGGCTGACCAGATAGGGGATGCCCCGCCGCCGGGCGGCCACCCGGCCGATGCCGCCCAGGCGCTTGCCGGTGTGCAGGTGGATCAGGTCCAGGCCCGGCAGGGTGAGCAAGCGATGCAGCAGGGACCAGGAGAACAGGTTGCCGGCCACCTGGTCCATGGCCTCCCGGGCGGACGGGCTCAGGCCAAGATAGGGATAGAAGTAGGGCAGGCGCTGGACCTCCACCCCCGCCACCTGGTCGGGTCCGGGCCGGGCCAGGGCGCTGGGGCAGACCACCAGGGTCTGGCAACCCAGGGCCGGCAGACGACGGCAGGTCTCCAGGATCACGGTCTCGGTGCCGCCCCATTGCTCGCGGGTGAAACGCCGGGGGACCTGGACCACCTTCATGGACGCTGCTCCCGGGCCTGGCGCAGGAAGTCCTCCAACTGGTCCAGGTAGCGGGCCAGGGTGAAGTCCCGGCTGACGGTCTGGCGGCCGGCCAGGGCCAGGCGTTGGGCCAGGGCGGGATCGCCGGCCAGCCGGGCCAGGCTCTCCCGCAGTCGGCCGACGTCCCCGGCCGGGAAGACCAGGCTGTTTCGCTCGTGGACCAGGAACTCGCCCTGGCCGCCATGGCCGGTGGATACCACCGGCAGGCCCGAGGCCATGGCCTCCAGGTGGGTCAGGCCAAAGGGCTCGGCCCACTGCGAGGGAAAGACGAAGACGTGGTGCGCGCGGTAGACCAGGGGCAACTCCTGGTGGGGCACCCGGCCGGCGAACTCCACCCGGGCCGGACCGGCCTGGGCCAACTCCGCCAGGCGGGCCTCGTACTCCGCGTCCCCGGCCCCCACGATGGTCAGGCTCAGCGCCAGTCCCTCCGGACCGGCCGCCAACTGGTGGGCGGCCTCCAGCAGGGTGTGGACGCCCTTGTAGGCGTGCAACTGCCCCACGTACAGCAAGCGCAAGGGGCGGCCCAGCTCGCCGGGCTTGGGCTTGGGGGGGAACTGGTCCAGCTCGATGCCCTGGTAGATGACCCGGGAGGCGGCGATGGGCAGTCCCTGGGCCAGGAGGTTGTTTTTCAGCAACTGGCTGATGCAGGTGGTTTGGCTCAGGTCCAGGCCCCGCAGGGTCAGGCGCTGGCTCAGGAGCCGGTCCAGCAGCGCGGCGGCCAGGCCCCGGGGGGCGGCCTTCCAGGGGGCGGGCCGATAACCGGCCAGGTGCTCGTCGTTGAAGGTGTAGGCCACCGGCAGGCCGGCCGCCTGGGCGGCCCGCGCCGCGCCCAGGGTCAGGCGCAGTTGGCTCCAGACAAAGGCCAACTCGGGCCGCCATTGGTCGATGACCATCGCCGCCACCCGCCGGTTGTGGGCCTCGGCGCGCAGGCGGGCTCCGCGCATCACGCCCGCCGGCAGGGCGAAGGGCTGGTAGAGCCGCAACAGACGCCGCACCTCGGGCTCGTCGGCGCGCTCCTGGCCCGGGGCCAGTCCGTGGTCGCTGGTCAGGACCAGCACCTGGTGGCCCCGCTGGCGCAGATGGTCCACCACCTGGCCGCAGAGGATCTCGTATCCGCCCCGGACCAGGGGCGGGTAGAGGTTGCTGATCACCAGGATCCGCATGCTAACCGCTCCTGATTTCCAGGAACGGCTTGCGCACCTGGTTGAGGATGCAGCCCACCACCGGCGCGTCGTTCTCGCGCAGGCGGGCCATGGCCCGCTTGATCTCCCCCACCTGGGAGCGCTCGGCCTCCACCACCAGCACCACGGCGTCCACCCAGCGGCTGACCAACTGGGCGTCGGAGTTGATCAGGGCCGGGGAGCCGTCGATGATGATGATGGAGTAAATGCCGCTCAGGGCCTCCATCAGCTCGCGCATGCGCTGGCTGCCCAGCAGG
>CALERA010000444.1 GCA_937908275.1 uncultured Desulfarculaceae bacterium
CAGCAGGTCCGGACTGACCACCTCGCCCACCCGGGGCAGGAGGTCCACTCCGGGCAGGCGGCTGGGGGTGATCGCCTCCTCCAGCTCCGCGACCTGGAAGGAGAGGTATTCACCCAGTCCGGCCGCGGGCGGCTCGGCCGCCAGGTGGCGCAGGTCGCCCTGTTGCTGGGGGCGGACCTGGGTCTCCATCAAGAGCACCCGCTCCTCCTGGCGGCCCATCTGGGCGGCCAGGCTGATGGCCACCAGGGTGCGACCCTCCCCGGCCAGGGCGCTGGCCACCAACAGCCGCGCCCCGGTCTTGGGCAGGGCGTTGCGCAGGCGGCGGGCGGCCAAGGGCAGTTGCTCCAGGGGGCCTTCCTCGCCCTGGCGGGCCTGGTTGGCCAGAAGAGGCGCCAACTGGGGCAGTTGGGCCAGGATGGGCAGCTCCAGCTTGGCCTTCAGCTCGGCGCTGGAGCGGATGATGGGGCGCAGGGCCTCCCGCCCCAGCAGGGCCGCGGTCGCCAGCAGGGAGATGCCCAGGAAAACCGCCGCCGCCAGGGGCTTGCGGGTGGACTTGCTGCGGTAGACCGGGGGCTCGGCCTCGGAGACGGTGTCCAGCTTGGAGGCCTCGGGCGGGCGGGAGGTCTTGACCATGGCCAGCAGTTGCTCCAGGCGATGCTTCTCGCTTTCCTGGTACTGCACCGCGCGCCGCAGGCTCACCAACTGGCGCTGCAACTGGGTCAGGTTGTCCAGGGTCTTCTGGATGGCCTCCAGGGCCGCCTGCAGGTGGGCCACCTTTTCGGCCAGGGCCACGTGCTTGAGCTGCACCTCGAAGGAGCGCAGCATCATCTCCGACAGCAGCTTGCCCGAGGGGGTGGCCGAGCCGGTGCCCTTGGGGATCACCACCTTGTCCAACTCGGCGATCTCGCTCTTCCACTGCTTGATCTGGTCGGTGTCCACCGACAGGGCCCTTTGCCGGTCCAGGGCGTTCTTGATCTTCTCCATCTCGGACTGGCTCAGGGCGCCTTTTTCAAAAAGCCGCTGGGCGCGCTGGTATTCGCCCTCGCGCTGGGCCAGCTCGGCGGCCTGGGCCCGCGCGGCGCGGTCGTCGTGGATGGCGTCGCGCAGGCGGCGGAACTTGATGTTGATGTCGCCCAGGTCGGCGGCGCTGTTGCTGGCCTGGGCCTCATCGTTGGCCTTCCTGGTCAGGTCGGCGATGATCCGGTCCAGGTTCTGCAATTGCAGGTCGTTGGTCTTCTCCTCGATCTGGGCCTGCTGATACAGCAGCTCGGTCTGGCTCTTTTCCTCCAGGGTGCGGTTGATCTGCTTATCCAGGTCCACCAGGCGGTTTTCGGAGAGGAAGTTTTGCAGCTTGTCGTCGGCCTCGCGCAGGTGGCGGTCGGCCTCGCTCAACTGGCGCAGCATTTCGGTCTGCTCGCCATCCGGGGTGTTGCGCAGCTCCTCGCGCCGCTTGGCCAGGAAATCGAGAAACACCTCCCGGGTGCGGTTGGCCAGCCGGGCCGACATCTCGGCGTCGTTCCACTGGGCCTGGATCACCACCAGCTTGGTCTCGCCCTGCTCGGTCACTTCCACCCGCTTGGCCAGGTCGGCCAGGGTGATGGTCAGGGACAGGTCCTTGCGCACCTGGCTCAGGTTGGACTCGATCTTCACCAGGTTGATCAGGGTGCGCAGGGCGGCCTTTTCCTCCGTGGCGTCGCGGGTGCCGGCGGCGGGCTTGAACAGCATCACCGTGCGGGCCTCGTAGGTGCGCTTGCCCAGCAGCAGCCCCGCCGACGCGCCCAGGACCGCGGCCACCAGGTAGATGGTGGCCAGGAGCTTGCGCCGCCGCCAGAGAGCCACCAGCAGGGTGCGGGGCTCGAAGGGCAGCTTCACCGCCGCCGGGGCGGGAGCATCGTCAATCGGAGACATGTTGGTTTCCTCGTTGGGCCGCCATGACCTGGCCCAGCCAGCCCTCCAGGCGGTCCACATACCCGGAGAAGGAGTGCCGCTCCTCCACCCAGCGGCGGCCGGCCTGGGCCAGGCGCCGGCGCAGGGGTTCGTCGGCCAGCAGCCGGGCCAGTTTCGCGGCCAGGTCCGCCGGGTCCCCGGCCGCGAAGGCCAGGGCGTTTTGACCGTCCCGGATCAGTTCGGCGCTGCCGCCGGTGGTGGTGGAGACCACGGCCAGGCCGGAGGCCATGGCCTCCAGGTGGCTCAGGCCAAAGGGCTCGGCCCATTCCGAGGCAAAGACCAGCACCTGATGGTCCTGGTGCAGGGCGGGCATGGCTTCCCTGCCCACCTGGCCCAGGAAGTTCACCCGCTCGGCCAGGTCCAGTCGTCTCACGGTGGCCTGAAGCTCTGCCTTATATTGCGCCACTCCCTCTCCGGCGATGTCCATGACAAAATCCCCCTGGCCGGCGGAGGATAGGCGGCCCAGAGCCTCGAGGATGGTGTGCACGCCCTTGACCCGGCTCAGTTGCCCGGCGTAGAGCAGGCGCAGGGGTTGGCCCGCCTGGCGGGGCTGGGCGGCGGGGGGGAACTGGTCCAGGGGCACCCCCTGGTGGATCACCAGCGCCGACTGGACCGGGGCTCCCAGGGTCAGGAGGTTGTCCTTCAGGGCCTGGCTGATGATGGTCATGGCCGGCAGGGGGCGCAGGCGAGCGGCGGTGGCCAGGGGGAACCAGCAGCGCTCGGCCAGCCAGCGCGCGGCCTGGCGTGGGCCGCGCGGCCGGGTGGTGAAGGCGAACTGGCGGGGGTGCTCGTCGTTGATGGTGTAGGCCGTGGGCAGGCCGAGTTGGTTGGCCGCGAAAAGCGGCCCCAGGCTCAGGCGGTTGAGGCACCAGGCGAAGAGCACCTGGGCCGGCCAGGCCTTGAGGGCAGCCAGGGTCTTTTGCCGGTTGAAGCGGGCCACGGCCTGCAATCCGGCCAAGCTGAAATCCACCTGGCCCACGTCCTGGCCGGGCAGGGGGAAATCGGTGGTCAGGCGCAGGCCGCGCTCCACGCCATCCTGGGCCGGGACCTCGCTGGCGCGGAAGGCGCTGGTCAGCACCCGCACCTGGTGTCCGCGCTGATCCAGCTCCCGGCAGACCTGGGCGCACAGGATCTCGTAGCCCCCGAAAACAATGGGGGGATAAAGATTGCCCACCACCAGGATCCTCACCGGCGTCCCTCCCCGGCCCGGGCGGGCAGGAGCTTGGCGCGCAGCAGCTCCTTTTCCGAATCCTGCAGGAAGAAAGCCCAGAACACCGCCAGGTAGGCCAAGGCCCCGGGGGCGGCCCACAGCACCACCTGGAAGAGGTTGGCCGGCTCCCGCGCGGCCAGCAGCCCCAGGGTGATCCCGGCCTGGACCAGGGCCGGCAGCAGCACCGCCGGGGCCACCTGGCGGACATAATCCAGGATCGGCACCCCCTGGCGGGCCAGGGCCCGGGGCAGCACCAGGCCGATGTCCACCACCAGGGTGGTGAGCAGGGTGCCCAGGGCCACGCCCAGCAGGCCCAGGGGGCGCACCAGGGCCAGGCTGGCGGCCAGGTTGAGCAGGACGCTGCACATGGCGGCCAGGGCCGCGAAACGGTGGCCCCCGGTCATGGTGAGCACGGTGCTGGCGGTCATCTGGGGCACGGACAGGGACAGGGCCAGCATCAGGGTCCACAGCACCGGCGCGACCTCGGCAAAGCTGGGCCCCACCCAGAACTCCAGGCCCGGGCGGCCCAGACAGAAGGCGCCCACGCTGAGCATCGCCGCCGGAGCGCAGGCGAACTTGGTGCAGTTGACCAAAACGAAGCGGATCTTGAGGCTCTCGCCCGAGCCCTGCAACTGGGCCACCAGGGGGGCCAGCACGTTGATGAACTGCTTGGTCAACAGCAGGCTGTTCTCGCCGATGCGCAGCACCACCCCGTACAGGGCCACCGCCCCCAGGGGCAGGAAGAGCTTCACGATCACCGGGTCGGTGCGCAACAGGATCAAGGCGGCCACGTTCACCGCCAGGCTGTAGAAGCTGAACCCGACCGCGTGGCGCAGGAGGTCGCGGTCGAACAGGCGCGGCGAGAGGCGCAGGTCGGGAATCCGGCGGCGGGCCAGGACCAGGTAGGCCAGGTGCTCCACCAGCATCAGGCCCAGGCCGGCCCAGGCCAGGGGCAGCACCCCACCGCCGCCGGCCAGGATGGCCCAGGACAGGAGACCGTAGGCCAGGTTGCTGACCACCTGCACCAGGTTGAGCAGGGCGATTTGCTGCTCGCCAAAGAGCACCGAGCGGTAGACGCCCAGGGGCAGGGCCAGGATCACCGCGCGCAGGGCCACCAGCCACAACAGCGGCAGGGCCAGGTGGCCCTGTTCCGGCGGGAGGCTGAAAATCCGGTTGAAAAACAGGGACAGCAGGGCCACGCCCAGACTGGCCAGCAGGGCCAGGGCCAGGTAGACGCAGGCGATGGTGCTCACCAGGCGGTTGCGGCGCTGGGGATCGCCGGCCCCCTGGGCCTCGGCCACGAACTTGACCACCCCCGTGCCCAGCCCCATGTCCAGAAGACCGAAGAACCCGACCACCGAGAAGACCAGGGTCCACAGGCCGAAGTCGTTCTCGCCCAGGCGGTGGATCATGTAGGGCGTCAGGAAGAACCAGACCACGATGTTCAGCCCGAAGCGGGCGTAGTTGCTGGCCGCGTTGAGGGCCACCACCAGGGTGCGGCTGGGCTGGTTCACGTGCGCGCCCTCCCGGGGTTGCCGAATATCTTGGCCGCCAGGCCGCTGATCAGGGCCGCGGTGACCACGAATTGGTAGCTGACCGGCGAGATGCGCAGGGCCCACTCGAAGAAGCCGCTCAGGTGCAGGCACAGATGACCCAGCAGCAGGCCCAGGCAGACCAGGCCGGCCAGGCCCCGGTCGCGGCGGAAACCGCGCCAGGCCCGCCACATGAAGCGCAGGAAAACCAGCAGCAACAGGCCCAGGCCGGTCCAGCCCAGCTCCGCCGCCGTCAGCCAGTACATGTGGTGGGCCACCCCGGCCTGCTTCTCGTTGGCCATGACCTTGATGTATTGGCGGTAGCGGTCCTCGTAGGTCAGGACATGGGAGAAGTTGTTCAGGCCCACGCCCAGCAGGTTATCCCGGGCCATGTGGGCGGCGGCCTGGTTGAACTCCTCCCGGGCCTCGGCGCTGGATTTGGGCGCGGTCTTGACCCGGTTGATGATGGTGTCGGCGGCCTTGATGCCGCCGGCCACCATGGCCAGGAACACCAACAGCGAGACCAGGGTCACCCGCGAGGTGCGGCTGCGCCAGTTGACCACCGCCAGGCAGGTCAGCAGGGCCCCGCCGCTCAGGGCCAGGCCGGCCCGGGACTGGGTGGCCAGGACCGCGAAGACGACGCCCAGGGCGCCGAACAGCGCGGCCAGGAACCAGGCCTGGCGCATGCCGCGGTCGCCCAGGCCCCAGAGCAGCAGGAGCGGCATCATCAGGTTGCCGAACAGGGGAATGGTGTTGGAATGATCAAAGGGGCCGTGCACCCGATACAGGCCCATCAGGTATTTCTGTCGCAGGCAGATCACGGTCAGGAGCAGGGCGGAAAAGACGAACCCCCGGAAAAAGGCCTCGGCCGGCACCCCGGTGCGCAGGCAGTTGCACAGGGTCCAGTAGACCAGGTAGAGGCGGAGCATCTTGAACAGGGTGAAGCCGCCAAAGAGAGGCTGGGGCGCGGAGGCGGTGCTGACCAGGCACCACAGGAACAGGGCGGCCAGGCAGAGGGAGTTGTAGGGCAGCCACTGCACCTGGCCGGAATGGCGCGCCAGCAGGGCCAGGGCCAGGGCCAGGGCGATGAGGTCGGTCAGGGTGACCTCGAAGCCCCGATCCGGGCCGCGATAGAGTTCCATGGACATGAAGTTGATGCTGACCGAGCCGGCCAGGACCAGGCTGAAGACCAGCAGGGTGACCAGCCAGGCGCGCAGGCTCTCCGACATCATGGCCAGCGCGGTCATGGCCGGGACCCCCAGGGCCGCCATGCTCCAGAACACCAGGTATTTCAACGGATGCTCCGCGAAGAGCCGGCCAATGCGAACGGCCCACGGGGCCGGGGGCGCGCCCGGTTCGCAGCGGCTTTCGTGCGGCGTTTCCCCCCTGGAATCACCGAGGCTACCTTTTGTGAATTAACCCATCTTGATACCAGGTTATCCAATAACCCCCCCCCGGGGCAATGCGTTTTCCTTAGCCGTGGCAAGGGGTGAAACGCGGTCATATTCACGAGATGGAGTTGGACGCAAGCATCCGGCGGTCGTTCGCGGCCGGGTTTAGTTGAAGCGATCCCAGAGCGCCAGGAAGGCCTCGGCCCGGGCCTGCCAGTCCGGGGCCGTCCGGTCGGGACCCAGCAACCGGGGCAATTGGCGGAACAAGTCCTCGCGGGGATAGCGCCAGGACAGGCGGCCGCGTTGCAGGTTGCGCCAGAGGTTGCGCGGCCAGCGTTCCAGCCGGTGCTCGGCCGGTTCGCGCAGACCCGGCCAGGCGGCGTAGGCGGGCAGGTCGGCAAAGGCGCGCCCCAGGCGCAGTCCCTCCAGGCACAGCCAGACCTCCCCCCATTTGGCGGCCAGTTCCCAGCAGGCCGGCGGGTCTGGCGGGGCCTGGCCCAGGTCGTCGGGGCGGAACTTGAAGGCCAGGGCGGTTTGGTAGGGCTCCAGGACCGCCAGGCCGGCCACCCGGGGCTCGTCCCCGGCCAGGCGGCGCAGGTTGGCGTCGCGCCCGCGATAGGCGGTCTGGTGCCGGCCAAAGGCGATCAGCAGGGCGTCGCCCAGGGCCAGGGCCGCCTTCTGATAGTTGCGCCGGGTGAAGTCCAGGTCCGGCTCCGGCTGGCGTCCCTCGGCCACCAGGATGGCCCACAACAGACCGGCACCCCGGTTGAGCAACAGCTTGCTGGCCTCGATGGCCGGCAGGGGCTGGTCCAACCAGGCCGGCCGGTCCCGGGCCAGCCCCTGGCAGTCCCCGGCCAGGCAGAGGTGGCCCTCCCAAAGCTCCTTCCACATCAGCCAGGGTGGCAGCCCGCGCCAGTCCGCGCGGTCCAGGGGGCGGCTGAAATCCACGTGGATGCCCAGGTCCTGGGCATACTTCTGGCGCAGGGGCTCCAGGACCCGGGGATCAAAGGCCGTCTTGCGCTCCAGGACCAGGGTGAAGTCCAGGTCGTTGTAGGGGCGTTCCTGGCCCTGGCGCAGCACCACCCCGCCCTCGCCCCGGCCATACCCGCCCCCCAGCAGCAGGCCGGCCAGGTTGGCGCCCACCAGGGCGCGGACTTCCTCGGCCAGGGCCAGCAACCGCTCTCCCAGCCAGCGATTGAACTCGGGCGAGGCCTGTTGGGCCAGGATCATTTGCCGTGCTTCAGTTCCCACAATCCCATCCTGAGTCCGCGCCAGCGCCCCCAGAGGCCGCCCGCCCGCCAGAGCGGCGACTGCCAGAGCAGGCGCGGCTGTCGCTGGCCAAGGGCCCAGCGGTAATCGTCACGCACCAGATCGGAAGAGCACACGTCTGAACTCCAGTCACGGCTACATCTCGT
>CALERA010000445.1 GCA_937908275.1 uncultured Desulfarculaceae bacterium
TGCCACAGCGCCGACCCCCAGCGCGACCTGCACGCCTGGATCTCCCATCTGGCCGATCCCTTCCCCCGCCTGCTCGCATTGCACGACGGTCTTTTCACCGCCGAGATGGGTCCCAGCTTCGACGGCGTCATGCACCGGGCCAATATCCTGGTGGCCTCCTGGGACGCGCTCTCGGCCGACCTGGTGGGCGCGCGGCTGTTGGGCCAGGACCCGGCCCAGATTCCCTACCTGGTCCATGCCGCCAGCCGGCGCGGGCGCGACACCAGCCTGGACGGGATCGAGGTCCTGGGCGAGCGGATCGAGGATTTGTCACGGCCTCATATGTGGTGCTTCCCCTACAACGAAGAAGGCACCCTGCCCCTGCCCCTGGTCAAGCGGGGCATGGCCGGCATCAGCTACTACAAGTACGACAGCAGCCTGTGCACCTACTGCTCCTCGGTCAATGGCGCGGTGCTCACCGCCATCGCCATGGCCTGGAAGGGCGAGCCCTGGGACGAGGTGGAGGTGCTGACCGGCAAGATGATGCAGCCCAGCGGCAAGGCCAACAAAACCATCCTGTTGGGCAAGTGCATGTACCAGGCCCACAAGGACAATCCGGCCATCAGGGAGGCGATCCCGGTCAAGGGCTGCCCGCCCCAGCCCGAGCAGATCAACGCCGCCCTGCACCAGGCCGGCATCATGGTGGAGCCGGCCATCCTGGCCAACCTGGAGAGGATGCCGGCCAGCTATCTCAAGCGCTACGAGGGCAAGCCGGAGTTCGATCCCGGCCTGTTCCGGGTGGAGTAGGGGCCATGAGCGCGCAAACGCCGAGCGGGTTCGCGGGCCAGCGGGTGCTGGTGGTGGGCGCGGGCTTCATGGGCGCGGGCATCGCCCAGGTCTGCGCCGCCCGGGGCCTGCGGGTGAATCTGTACGACGTGGACCAGCCGGCCCTGGACCGGGCCCGGGCCGGCGTCGCGGCCTCGCTGCAAAAGCTGGACGCCAAGGGCCTGCTGCCCGAGCCGCCCCAGTCGGTGCAGGCCAGGATAAGCTTTGGCCTGGACCTGACGCCGGCGGCCAAGGCCGACTGGATCATCGAGGCCGCCCTGGAGAACCTGGATCTGAAGCTCAAGCTCTTCGCCGAGCTGGACCGCCTGGCCCGGCCGGAGACGGTGCTGGCCAGCAACACCAGCTCCATTCCCATCAGCCAGCTGGCTGCGGCCACCCAACACCCGGAGCGGGTGCTGGGCCTGCACTTCTTCGGGCCGGTGCCCCTGATGGGCCTGGTGGAGGTGGTCAAGGGCCAGGCCACCGCCCCGGAGATCTTCGCGCGCAGCGTGGAGTTGGTCCGCTTCCTGGGCAAGACCCCGGTCAAGGTGGCGCGCGACATCCCGGGTTTCGTGATGAACCGGGTCTTTTCCGCCGCCTTTCGCGAGGCGGTGGAGCTGGTGGCCGATGGCGTGGTCAGCCCCGAGGACCTGGACGCGGGCATGCGCCTGGGCTATGGCTGGGCGGCCGGGCCTTTCGAGATCGCCGACAACGCCGGCCTGGACACCTGCGTGCTGATCAACCGCTTCCTGGCCTCCATGGGCGAGGAGCACCTGGCCACGCGCTCGGATCTGGTGGAGCGCCTGGTGGCCCAGGGTCGGGTGGGACGCAAGGCCGGCCAGGGCTTCTACCGCTACAGCCCCGATGGCAAGCGCCAGCCCTGGCGCGAGGAAAACTAGGCCGACCGGTTGAGGTGCGAAACGCGGGCGGCGGGCCTCAGCAAGGGCCCGCCGCCTGGCTTTTCAGAGTCGCGCCCGAGACCGGCTCAGGGCTTGGCGCTGGCCTCGCCCAGGTCGCCAGCCACCCATTGCAGGGTGACGCTGGCCACCAGGTAGTCGCGCCGGGCGGTGGCCACGTTGCCCTGGGCCTGGCGCAGGTTGAGCTGGGCGTCGTCCACGTCCAGGCGGGTCTTGACCCCGTAGAGATAGCCCTTCTCGGCCATCTCCAACAGCCGGGTGGCCTGCTCCACGGTGCCGGACAGCGCCCGCACGATCTCGGCGCTCTCGCCCACCGCGTTCAGGGCCTCGGTGACCTCCAGGCCGATCTTGTCCACCAACTGGTCCTGCTCGATGCCCAGGCGGCGCTCGTCGCTGCGGGCCTGGCTGACCTTGCCCCGGCTCTTCAGGCCATCGAAGATGGGCCAGGTCAGGAAGATGCCGCCCATGGCGATCTCGCCGTACTCACTGTTGGAGCCAGCCACCTGCTCGCGGCGGCCGTATTCGCCCTGGAAGTCCAGGCGCGGCTTGTCCCCGGCCTCGTAGACCGTCACCAGCTCGCCGGCCATCAGGCGCTGGTGCTTGAGCGCCATCAGCTCCGGGCGCTTTTCCAGGGCCCGGGCCAGGATGGCGTCATGCACCGGGGGCGGGGAGAGGCTCACCACCAGCTTGCCCTGGGCGTCCAGGGTGCGGCCGTCCCGGGCCAGCAACAGGCCCAGGCGCTCGCGGGCGGTGCGGATCAGGTTGTCGGTGTGGATCACGTCCGGCCGGGCGTTCTCCACCGCCACCTGGGCCGCCAGCACGTCGTAGTCGGTGGCGGTGCCGGCCTCGAACTTGCGCTTGGCCTCGTCCAGGTGGCGCTGGCGCTGCTCCAGGTTCTGGCGGGCGATGACGTTGAGCTCCTTGGCCAGGAGCACGTCGTAAAAGGCCTGGGTCACGTCGCGCAGGGCGGCCTGGCGCATCTGGCGCAGTTGGTCGTCGGCGGTGAGGATGCCCACCTCGGCCGCGCGGATGGCCGCGCCGATCTGGCCCCAGGTGTAGAGGGCCTGGTTCAGGGTGACCAGGCCCTGGAAGCTGTCGGTGAGGATGGGCACCGCTCCGCCGGTCAGGGCCTTCTGGCTCTCGTCGCGCTGACGATAGGCGTGGGCGCTGATGCTGAAGCGGGGCAGGGCCGCCGCGCGCTCCTCCACGTAGCGGCCCTGGACGTAGTTCTTGTACTCCAGGGCCTTGTGGATGTCGCGGTTCTTCTCCAGCACCAAGGCCCGGGCCTGGTCCAGGGTCAGCATCTCCACCAGGGGCTGGGGCTGGCCGGTCTTGGGGTCGGTTGGCGCGGCCGGCGCGGCAGCTGGGACCGGGGCGGCCAGGGCCAGGAGCAGGCCGGCGGCGATAAGCAGTCGTTTCATGATCTGGCCTCTTGAGGTCCCTTGCGGCGGCGCCTGAGCCAGCCCGTCGCGTCTTCCAGCAGGGTGTACATCACCGGCACCACCAGCAGGGTCAGCAGGGTGGAGGTGATCAATCCGCCGATGACCGCCCGGGCCATGGGCGCGCGCATCTCCGCGCCCGCCCCCAGGGCCAGGGACAGCGGCAGCATGCCGAAGATCATGGCCAGGGTGGTCATCATGATCGGCCGCAGCCGGGTGCGGCCGGCCTCGATCAGGGCCTGGCGGCGCTCCATGCCCCCGGCCCGCAGCACCTTGGCGTAGTCGATGAGCAGGATGGCGTTCTTGGTCACCAGGCCCATCAACAGGATCAGGCCGATCAGGCTCATGATGCTCAGGGTGTCGCCGGTGATCAGCAGCAGGGCGGCCATGCCCACCACCGACAGGGGCAGGGAGAACATGATGGCCAGCGGGTCCACGAAGGACTCGAACTGGGCGGCCAGGATCAGGTAGACGAAGATCACCGCCAGGAGCAGGGCCTCGAACATGTAGCCAAAGGACTCCACCATGTCCTCGGCCTCGCCGGCGAAGCCCAGACGATAGCCAGGCGGGAGGTCCAGGCCGGCCCCGGCCTGGCCGATGGCCTCCATGGCGGTGCCCATGGGCAGGTCGTCCAGGTTGCCGGTGATGGCCACCTGGCGGGTGAGGTCGCGGCGGTCGATCTCGCTGGGGCTCATGGCCATGGTGTAGCGCGTCAGCTCGCCCAGGGGCACCAGGGCGGTCTGGCCCTGGGGGCCGCGCACCGCCAGGCGCAGGCGCTCCACCTGGGCCGGGTCCATGCGCAAGCCCTCGGGCAGGCGCACCCGCACGTCCACCGCGTCGCCGTCCTCGTCCTCGTAGGTGCTCACCGCCTGGCCGCCCACCAAGGCTCCCACGGTGCGGGCGATGTTGGCCGTCATCACCCCGGCGTCCACCGCCCGCTCGCGGTCCACGATCAGGCGGAACTCCGGGATGTCGTGCTCCAGGGTCATCTCCAGGTCCACCACCCCGGGGATCTTGTACAGCTCGGCCTTCAACCGGCCGGCGTAGTCCTTGAGCACCGCCAGGTCCTCGCCGCGCAGGTCCACCTCCAGTTGCTTGGTGCCGTGCATGCGCCCCACCTCGTTGATGCTGGAGCTGATGCCGGAGATTTGGTTGAGCCTCTGGCGCACCTCCTTGGCCACCGCGAACTGGTGACGATGGCGTTTCTCGCGCGGGGTCAGGCGCACGTAAATCCGGTTGTCGCGCACGGTGCCCTGGTCGCCGGCCCCGATGGTGGCGTAGGTCTCCTCCACCTCCGGGATCTGTTTCAGCATGGCCAGCACCGCCTCCAGGCGGTCGCGGCTCTCGGCCAGGGAGGCGTTGGGCGCGGTGGTGAAGTCGATCTGGAACTCGGCCCGGTCATACTCCTGGAAGAAGGTGCTGGGCAGGGAGGCGAAGGCCACCAGGCCGGCCACGAAGGTCCCCAACGCCAGGGCCATCACCGTGAGACGGTGGTCCAGGGCCCAGGCGATCAGGCCCCGGTAGCGGTCGCCCATCCGGTCGAACCAGTCGTTGAAGCGGTCCAGCAGGCGGGCCACCAGGTGGCGCTGGCCGGTGCGCTCGATGTCCGGGTCGTGCCATCGGCTGGAGAGCATGGGGTCCAGGGTGAAGGAGACAAAGAGGCTGACCAGCACCGCGAAGGTGACGGTGATGCCGAACTGGAAGAAGAAGCGGCCGATGATGCCCTTCATGAAGGCCACCGGCACGAAGACCGCCACGATGGAGAAGGTGGTGGCCAGGACCGCCAGGCCGATCTCGCTGGTGGCCTCCCGGGCGGCGGTGAAATGGTCCTTGCCCCGCTCCAGGTGGCGCACGATGTTCTCGCGCACCACGATGGCGTCGTCGATCAGCAAGCCGATGGCCAGGGACAGGGCCATCAGGGTCATGACGTTCAGGGTCATGCCCATGAAGTGCATGGCGATGAAGGCGCTGATCACCGAGATGGGCAGGGTGAGGCCGGTGATGACCGTGGAGCGCCAGGAATTGAGGAACAGGAAGACGATGAAGATGGTCAGCAGGCCGCCCTCGACCAGGGTCTTCTCCACGTCGTCCACCGAGTCGCGGATCATCACCGATCCGTCGCGCACCACCGCGATGGTCACCCCGTCGGGCAGCTCGGGTTGCAGGCGCTGGACCACCTTTTTCACCGAGTCCACCACCTGCACGGTGTTGGCCCCGGTCTGCTTGAGGATGTCGATGCCCACCGCCGGTTGGCCGCCCACCAGGGCCAGGGAGCGCTGCTCCTCCACCCCGTCCACCACCTTGGCGACTTCCTTGAGCAGCACCGGGCGACCGGCGCTGT
>CALERA010000446.1 GCA_937908275.1 uncultured Desulfarculaceae bacterium
CCCTACCCCCCAGGGCCACGGCGTCCAGGAGGTCGTGGCTGACCATGATCAGGCAGATGCCCCAGCGGGCGGCGGTTTCGCGGAAACAGCGCCGGGCCAGGGCGCGGGCGTCCACGTCCAGGGCCGAGAGGGGCTCGTCCAGGAGCATCACCGCCGGCCGCCGGGCCAGGGCCTGGCAGATGGCCGCCCGCTGGCGCTCGCCGCCGGAGACCGCCCGGGGCAGGCAATGGGCCAGGTGGGCGATGCCGAACTGATCCAGCAAGCGCAGGATTTCCCCAGGCTCGGCGGCGGCGAAGGCCACGTTCTGCGCCAGGCTCAGGTGAGGGAACAGGGGGTAATCCTGAAAAACCAGGCCCACCCGGCGCTGGCCGGGCGTGAGCCGCGCGCCGCCGGGTTGGCGGGCCCAGTCCCGACCGTCCAGGCTGATAAAGCCGTCTTGCAGGCGCTCCAGACCGGCGATCAGGCGCAGCAAGGTGGTCTTGCCCGCGCCCGAGGGTCCCACCAGGGCCAGGGTCTCGCCCGGCGCGCAGGCCAGCTCCAGCTCCAGGTCGAAATGCGCCAGGCGCTGGCGCAGGGTCAGGCGCAGTCCGGCTGGCGGCGTTTTCCCCGGCGGAATGCTGGCTTGCGCGTTCATGCCCACGGACTCCAGGAAAGGCTTGCAATCGGCGTTATTCTATCGCAAGAATAACGCGGCAGCTAAAAAAAGCGCCCAGGCGCGGAGCTTCGCTTCCCGCTCGGCGTGAAAAAGTTCGCCCCGATTATTGCCCAACCGGAAACCTCTCGCCCCCCGCGCGCGGCCAGGAGTCCGCCCGCGCCCGGCCCCCGGGACCGGGCGCGGAGCGGGTGGTCAGTCCTCCTGGTTCAGGCCCCGCAAGCGCAGGCGCTTGAGCAGAATCGGCCCCAGGATGATGAAGGCGTTGATCACCAACAGGGCCAGGCTCAGGGGCCGGCTGACGAAGGTGGTCCAGTCGCCGCCCGACATGATCAGGGCCCGGCGGAAGTTGTCCTCCAGGATGGGGCCCAGCACGAAGCCCAGGATCACCGGGGCCGGCATGATGCCGATCTTCTGCAACAGATAACCCAGGACCCCGCAGCCCAGCAGCACCCAGACGTCGAACAGGGTGTTGCGGATGGCGTAGGAGCCCACGATGCAGAAGATGAAGATGGCCGGCAGCAGGTAGTGGCCGGGCACGTGCATCAGACGGGCGAAATAGCGCGCCCCCACCAGGCCGATGACCGCGAAGGCGGCCACGCAGAAGACGTTGCCCAGGTAGATGGTGGAGATCATGTCCGGCCGGGTGGCGAAGAGCATCGGCCCCGGGGCCAGGCCGTTGATCATCAACGCGCCGATCAGGATGGCGGTCTGGGGGTCGCCGGGGATGCCCAGGGAGAGCATCGGCACGAAGGCCCCGCCCACCGCGGCGTTGTTGGCCGCCTCGGCCGCCACCACGCCCTCGGGCGCGCCGCTGCCGAACTTCTCCGCGTGGCGCGAGAAGCGCTTCTGCACCCCATAGGCGGCCATGGAGGCGATGGCCCCGCCGGCCGCCGGCACCGCGCCGATGAAGGTGCCGATCAGGGAGGAGACCAGCATCATCGGCGAGAGCTTGGCCAGCTTGGACAGGCTGGGCAGCACCCGGCCGATCTTGGTCTGGATCACGGCGATGTGGCTTTCGCGCTCCAGCTTGTCGAAGACCTCGGTCAGGCCGAAGAAGCCCACCATCACCGGGATCATCTGCAAGCCGGCCTGGAGGTCCTTGGAGCCGAAGACGAAGCGGGGATAGCCCGAGATCACGTCCTGGCCCACCATCGCCAGGAGCAGGCCCACCACCCCGCCGATCAGGCCCTTGATGGTGGAGCCGAAGGAGATATAGGCCACGATGCTGATGCCCAGCAGCGCCACCCCGGTGTATTCCTGGGCCGAGAACTCCAGGGCCACGTCGGCCAGCACCGGCGCGGCGAACATCAGCACCGCCACCCCGAACAGACCGCCCAGGGCCGAGGCCAGGGTGGCGTAGCCGATGGCCTGGCCGGCCAGGCCCTTCTTGGCCATGGCGTGGCCGTCGAAGCCGGTGGCGATGGCCGAGGGGGTGCCGGGGATGTTGACCAAAATGGCCGAGAGCGAGCCGGAGTAACAGGAGCCCACGTAGATCCCCAGCAGGAAGATCATGCCGTTGGTGTCGCTCATGGCGAAGGTCAGGGGCAGGAAAATGGCCATGCCCATGGTGGCGGTGAGACCGGGTATGGCCCCGAAGACGATGCCCAGCAGCGATCCGCCGATCAGCAGGGCCAGGGTCAGGGGCTGGGCGAAGTTGCCCAGGCCGGCGGTGAGCAGTTCAAAGGCTTCCATGGCTCCGGCCCCCTAGCTTAAAAAGGCCCCGCGCGGGAGCTGTATCTTGATGAAGGCCTCGAAGACCAGATAGACCAGGACCACCATCCCGGCGCTGTAGGCCAGGTCCAGCAGCAGCGGGCGCAGGCCGCGCGGCGGCCGGATCAGGCAGATCATGGCCAGCATCAACAGGAAGCCGGCCACGAAGAAACCGAAGTACTGCATGACCAGGATGTCCGCCACCGCCAGGGCCGCCATCGCCGCCACCAGGCCATAGCGCGCCGGCTCCTCCGGCGCGGCCTCGGCCGGGGCGGTCTCCGTCGGCGCCGGGGCCGGCTGGCGCAGATGGGTCAGGAAGCTGGCCAGGCCCAGGCCGATCAAGGCCCAGGCCAGGACCTGGGGATAGAAGGCCGGTCCCTGGCCAAAGCCCTGGGAGCCATGGGCGCGGGGGAAGTCCTGACAGGCCAGGATCACGCCGCCGCCCAGCAACAGGCAGAAGGCCAGGGGGATCACGTCTTTTAGCCTGATTGAAGACATAGTCTCACCGTTCTCACGGGCCGCGGCCGTACGGCCGGGAGCTCGCACCGTTGCTCATGCCGGATGTGACGCGGCGGCGGTCGAGGCCGGCCGCCACCGCGCGCGGGGAAGGCCGCCGCCCGCGCCCCGGCCCGTCTGGCGGCCAGGGCGCGGGCGGGCCGGGCTCTACTTGCGGGTCAGGCCCAGGGCCTCGACCATGGCCTTGACCTTGTTGCTGGACTCGCTGCGCAGCTTCTCGATGCCGGCGGTGTTCATATAGGCGATGTCCAGACCGGAGTCCTTGATCTTCTTCTGCACCTCGGGCGTGGAGAAGGCCTGCTTGATGGCCTCGTCCAGGGCGTCGATGATCTCCGCGGGGGTGCCGACCGGGGCCACGATGGACTCCCAGAAGGGCATCACGATGTCCACCCCGCCCTCCTTCATGGTGGGGATGTCGGGGTAGTGGGGGTGGCGCTTTTCGGAGGCGATGGCCAGGGGGCGGATCTTGCCGGCCTTGATCATGGGCTTGGCCGGGCCGATGGCCACGAACATGGAGTCCACGTGCCCGCCGGCCAGGGCGGCCAGGGAGGGACCCCAGCCCTGGTAGGGCACCTGGGTGAACTCCACGCCGGCCACCTTGGCGAACTCGGAGCTGTAGAGGTGGTCGATGACGCCCGCGCCGGCGTTGGCGTTCTTGATCTGGCCGGGGTTGGCCTTGGCGAAGGCCACGAACTCCGGCAGGCCCTGCCAGGGCTTCTTGTCATTGACCATCAGGCACAGCTCGGGGTTGATCACCCCGCTGATGGCGACGTACTGGTCCATCAGCACCGGGGCCACCGAGGTGTACTGGGCGATGGTGGCCGAGATGCCCAGGAAGCCCAGGGTGTAGCCGTCGGGCTTGGCGTCGGCCAGGGCCTTGGCCCCCACCATGGAGCCCGCGCCGGGCATGTTCATCACCACCACCGGCTGGCCCAGGACCTTCTCCATCTGGGCGGCCAGGATGCGGCAGCTCATGTCGCCCGAACCGCCGGGCGACCAGGGCACGATCAGGGTGATGGGCTTGTCCGGGAACTTGGCCAGCGCGGGGGCCGCCGTGAACGTGACCATGGCCGTCAACAACAGGCCGAGCAGGAACCAACCCTTGGCGCGAACTTTCATCATGATGCCTAACTCCTTTGCTAACGCCTGCGCCCGCCCCGCGCCGGCGGCCCGCTGAGGGACCCATCCCACGCGCGGCAGACCCAACCACCCCGCCCCCGGATAGGGGTCGGGCCCACTTCCCTAGGGAGATATTTACTAGTTAAGCCTGGCAGGGTCAATGCGGGAAGGCGAAGGCAGGCCGCGAGGGTGTCGTGGCGCGCGACAGGCTTGCATCAGCCAAGTCGCCATGCGCTCCCAGGCGAGGACGGCCGGGGGCCCGGGCCGGGGCGCGAGGCCCGGTGGAGGGCCTTGCTGACCGCGCCTTCAAGAACCAGGGGGCGGGAAGACCGTGTGCGGCAGGCCCTCGGCCTGGACCTGGGCCACCAGGCGCCGCGGGCAGTTGACCAGGATGGCGTGGCGGGCCAAGCGCCAGGCTGGCAGGTCCTTGGGGTGGTTGCCGGCGTAGTCAAAGCCGCGCTGGCCAAAGCGGGCCACCAGGGCCGCGGCCTTGCGGGTGGAGGTCAGGTTCACCCGGCCGTCGCTGGCGAACACCTCCTGGAAGATGCCCAGATGCCCGGCCACCCGGTCGGCCACCTTCTGGTCGCTGCCGGTGGCCAGCACCAGGAGCCGTCCCCGGGACCGCTCCTGGCGCAGGAACTCCAGAAAAGGCCCATGGTAGCGCAGACGGGCCGGGTCCAGCTCCACCCGGCGGGCCATCTCCCGCTTGGCGTGGGCCCGGCCGCGCCAGAGCCAGAGGGGCAGGCCCAGCATCTGCCAGGGGTGGTCGCGCCAGAGCAGACCCATGCAGATGCCGGTGGTGTCGTCCAGGGCCAGGGTGCCGTCCAGGTCCACGGCCAGGGGGGGTGCGGGGGGCATGGTTCTCCAAGCTCAGGGGTCGGGCCAGACGCGGGTCTATTTTACCCAGCTCCGGGCCAGGGCCAAGGCCAAAACGCCCTCCCCTTTTTGACCGCTCCCGGCATTGGGTGAGTTTTCCGGACCTGGTCCGTTTTTTTCCTCAAGTCCAACCCCGCGCCGGCCGACAAGGACTGCAACAGGAACTTCGGTCAGGAGACCATCATGGACTCAAGCGTATATTTCACCTGCCTGGCTGGACTGACGGCGGCCCTGGCTCTGCTCACGGGCCGTTGGCTTTGTCTCCAGCGCCGCCAGGCGGTTTCCCCCCCAGGCAAAAACCGCGTTCATCCCCCGGCAGGAGGAGGTCCGCGGTAAAGAGGGCAGCCGTATGGGCCCCTGACCGGTCCTCCCCACCGGGTGGCGGAACCGTGACCCGGTGCCGCGTATAGGAGGGGACCTGCCGGCCTCGGGGGAGCACCCTTCAGCCGGGCCCGACGCGCCCAACGCCCTCCCCGCCCGACGCCACCCAGGCGTTCGGGCGGGGTTTTTTTCTGGCGGGTTTTTAGCGGGAAGGAATGATCAGGCGGAAGACGCTGCCCTTGCCGGGCTGGCTTTCGACCTCCAGCACGCCGCCATGGGCCTGGGCGATGTGCTTGACGATGGCCAGGCCCAGGCCGGTGCCGCCCATCTCGCGGGAGCGGTCCTTGTCCACCCGATAAAAGCGCTCGAACAGCCGGGGCAGGTGCTGGGGATCGATGCCCGGGCCGCTGTCGCTGACCGCGATGACCGTCTTGCCCTCGGCGGGCTGGATGCTCAGCCCCACCTTGCCGCCCGATTGGGTGTATTTGATGGCGTTGTCCATCAGGTTCAGCACCGCCTGCTCCAGTTGGCGGCGGTCGCCCCAGAGCTTGAGCCCCTCGCGGGGCAGGCTGCGGGTCAGCTCCAGGCCCTTGTCCGCGGCCAGGTCGCTGAAGGTGGCCAGGACCGCGTCGGCCAGCTCGGCGGCGTCCACCGCGTCCTTCTGGGGCGCGGCCTGCCCGCTCTCCAGCCGGGCCAGGTCCAGCAGGTCCTCCACCAGGCGTTGCAGGCGCTGGGTGTGGCGCTCGATCATCTCCACGAAATGCTTGGCGTATTGCGGGCTCTCCAGTGCCCCGTCCAGCAGGGTCTCGGCCGAGCCCCGGATGGCGGTCAGGGGCGTGCGCAGCTCGTGGCTGACGTTGGCCACGAAGTCCCGGCGCATCTTGTCCACCCGCTTGCGCTCGCTGATGTCGTGGAACACCGCCACCGCGCCGCCGGCCTGGGGGTTGTCCCCGGCCAGCCGGGCCACGTGGACCTCCAGGTAGCGCGGGTTGGCCCCCAGGGTGCGGATCTCGCGCGATAGGTAATCCTTCCCGGCCAGCACCTCTCCCACCGCTTCCTGCAAGTCGGGATTGCGCAGCATCTCCGAGGGGATGAGCCCCACCGGGTCGCGGGTGACCTCCAGCAGGCGCATCAGGGCCTGGTTGACCAGCAGGATGCGGCCGCCGGAGTCCACCAGCATCACGCCCTCCACCATGGCGCTCAGGATGCCCTCCTGGCGGTCGTAGGCGGTGGTGATGTCCTCGATCTTCTGTTGCAGGTTGTCGGCCATGCAATCAAAGGCCCGGCCCAGGTCGCCCACCTCGTGCCGGGGATAGCGCCGCACCCGGGGGCTGAGGTCGCCGGAGGCGATGACCTGGGCGGTGCAGGTCAGATCCTTGAGGGGCCGGCTGATGCCCCGGGCCATGAAGAAGGCCGCCCCCACCGACAACAGCACTCCCAGGAGCATGGCTCCCAACACCAGGCGGCGCACCCCGGCCAGGGTGCGGTTCAGCTCCGAGAGCGGCAGGGCCAGGCGCACCACCAGGCCCGGCCCGGCGGGATCGCCCACCAGGCCGGCCACGTAGAGCAGGTCCACCCCCAGGGTGGAGCTGTAGCGGATGCTGCTGCCCTGGCCCGAGGTCAGGGCGGCCCTGATCTCCGGCCGCTGGGCGTGGTTCTCCAGGCGCTCCAGGCCGGCCCGGCCCACCTCGGAATCCCCCACCACCACCCCCTGGGGGGTGATGAGGGTGATGCGCAGGCCCAGCTTGCGGCCCAGGTCCTGGGCCAGGGACTCGCTGGCGTCCAGGCCCTGGTTGGCCCGCCAGCGATCGGCCACCAGCTCCACGGCCAGGGTCAGTTGCTTCTCCAGGCCGCCCTGGACCTGGTGCAGGATGCGCTCGCCCAGGGAGCGCTCCAAGAGCACGGCCACGAACAGCAGGGTGCAGAGCACCACCGCCAGGCCGCCGATCAGCACCCGGCCCTGGAAGGATAGCCGGGGCTTCATTCCGCGCTCCGGTAGCGATAGCCGATGCCGCGAATGGTCTCGATGGCCTCCGACAGACTGCCCAGCTTCTTGCGCAGGCGGCGCACGTGGGTGTCCACGGTGCGGGCGTAGCCCTCGTAGGCATAGCCCCAGACCCGCTCCAGGAGCACCTCCCGGGTCTGGACCTTGCCGGCGTGGCTGGCCAGGTGGTGCAGCAGGCGGAACTCGGTGGCGGTCAGGTCCACCACCTCGCCGTCCACCTCCACCAGGTGGCGCTCGGGGTCGATGACCAGGCCGTCCAGGCGCAGGTGGCCGCCGTTGCCCTCGGGCTCGGCGGTGCGGCGCAGGATGGCCTGGATGCGCAGGGAAAGCTCGCGCGGGCTGAAGGGCTTGGTCAGGTAGTCGTCGGCGCCGATCTCGAAACCGATGATGCGGTCGGTCTCCTCGGCCAGGGCGGTCAGCATCAGGATGGGGATGGTCCGGGTGGACTCGCCTTGTTTCAGGCGGCGACAGACCTCCTTGCCGTCCATGCCCGGCAGCATCAGGTCCAGGACCACCAGGTCCGGCTTCTCGGACTGGGCCAGGCGCAACCCGTCCAGGCCATCGGCCGCCTTGAGGACCCGGTAGCCGGACTGGCGGAGGTTGAACTCCACCAAGTCCTGAATATCGCGTTCATCCTCCACCACTAACACGGTCGGTTTGCCCATCTGGTCTCTCCTCGCTTGGCTAAGGCCTCTGGGCCGAATCTTAACCGGACCTAACCGGCTTTCCCAGGTGTAACCGCCGGTTTACGCCCGGAGTATGTTGCAATTGAGTTACAAATAGCCTCCTTCGCGCCTCAGCCCCCCAGGCCCACCAGGGACAGGACCCAAAACGCCGTCGCGGCCACCGCCGCCGAGGCCGGGATGGTCAGCACCCAGGCGATGGCCAGGTTGCCGGCCACGCCCCAGCGCACGGCGCTGAAACGCTTGGAGGCGCCCACGCCCATGATGGAGGTGGAAATGATGTGGGTGGTGCTGATGGGCGCGCCGAAATGGGAGGCCCCGGCGATGACCAGGGCGGCGGAGGTCTCGGCCGCGAAGCCGTGGAAAGGCTCCAGTTTGAAGATGTTGTGCCCCATGGTCTGGATGACCTTCCAGCCGCCCACCGCGGTGCCCAGGCCCATGACCAGGGCGCAGAGCAGCTTGACCCACAGCGGCACCACCATGGCCGGCAGCCAGTGGGAGATGAACAGGGCCAGGGTGATGATGCCCATGGTCTTCTGGGCGTCGTTCATGCCGTGGCTCAGGGCCATGGCCCCGGAGGAGATCAACTGCAACTTGCGGAAACGCTGGTTCGATTTCTCCCAGGGGCTGTTGCGGCAGGCCCAGGCCAGGGCCACCAACAGGACGTAGCCGCCCAAAAAGCCCACCACCGGGGAAAGGAACAACGGGACCAGAACCTTTTGCGCGATGGAGGAGATGTTCAGGATTTCCGGGCCGCCGAAGGTGAGACCGGCCCCGATCAGGCCGCCGATCAGGGCGTGGGAGGCCGAGATGGGCCAGCCGTAGTGGGTGGCCAGGCCGTTCCAGGTGGCCGCGCCCACCACCGCCGCCAGGACCAGCAGATTGGAGCCCATGATCATTTCGGGATTGATGATGCCCTTGCCCATGGTCTCGGCCACCTCGGTGCCCAACAAAGCTCCCAGCATGTTCAGCCCCGCGGCCATCAGCACCGCCTGGCGGGGGGAGAGAACCTTGGTGGAGACCACGGTGGCGATGGCGTTGGCGCAGTCGTTGGCGCCGTTGGTGTAGTCGAAGGCCAGGGCCACCAGCAGGATGAGGACCAGCAGCAGGGAGACCTCAGGCATTTTTCACGAACACCCCTTCCAGGAGCTCGGCCAGGGTTTCGGTGCGGTTGATGGCCCGCTCCAGTCGGTCGTAGATGCGCGACCAGCGGATGATGGCCAGCAGCTCCGGCGCGCCCAACTCCCGGGGGGAATACATGGCGGTCAGGGCCTCCATCAGCACCAGGTCCGCCTCCCGCTTGGCCTCCTCGATGGCCTCCAGGTGGGCTTCCAGGTTGCGCTGCTTCTTGCCCAACTTGCTCATCATGTTGGCCGCCTGGTCCAACATTTCGAACAGGTGCACGGTCAGAGCCCGCGCGCCCTTGGGCACGTCGAGCTGGCTGTATTCGCCCATGCGCAGCGAGATCTGCTTGACCAGGGTCAGGACCTTCATCATGGCCTTGTTCAGGTCGTGGATGTCCTCGCGGTCGATGGGGGTGATGAAGGTGGCGGCCAGTTGGCGGGAAATGTCCTGGGAGAGGTTGGAGCCCTCGTTCTCCAGGTCCATGATCTGGATGATCTGCTCCCGGAAATCGCCCGGTTGGTTGCACATGTCGCGCAGGACCAGGGACGCGGCCCGGGTCTTGCCGATCAGGTCGACGAACATCTCGTCGAATTTGACGGTCTTGGGAAAAAGGCTGAACCCCATTTACCACTCCCAGGCCGCACCCGCCGGGGGGAACGGACCCAGTCTCGTTAGCATCCTCGGGGCTGCCCACGCGACGGCATCCGGAACCGCCACTCATGAGGCAGATTGTAACCCATTTGTTACGGCGCTGTAATATACCTTTGGAAGCGGCTTTACAACCCCAGGCCCCCTCCGTGGCTTGTCCCGGACCCGGCCCAGGGTGTATACAAAGCCCCCATGAACGCTCCTCAGGCCATCCCCATTCCGCCCCGCGCCAGCCTGTTCGTCACCTGCCTGGCCGACGCCCTGCTGCACCCGGTGGCCCAGGCCAGCCGCAAGGTCCTGCGCGCCCAGGGCGTGGCCCTGGACCTGCCCCCGGACCAGGTCTGCTGCGGCAATTCCCTGCACAAGACCGGCCAGGCCAGCGCGGCGGCCCGGGTGGGCGCGGCCTGGGTCCGGGCCTTTGCCCAGAGCGGGGACATCGTCTCGCCCTCGGGCTCCTGCGTGGCCCATCTGCGGCACAACCTGCCGGATTTGCTGGCCAGCCAGCCCGACCTGGCCCCGGCGGCCGCGGCCCTGGTGGGGCGCACCTACGAGCTGACCGAGTACCTGCACCGCCGCCTGGGCCTGACCCGCCTGGCCGGGGCCCAGGCCCCCGCCCGGCCCTGGGCCTACCACCCCTCCTGCGGCCTGCACCGCTCCCTGGGCGAGGACCAGGCCCCCCATGCCCTGCTGGACGCCCTGCCCGGCCGGCCCCGCCTGGCGCTGCCCCGGGCCGAGCGCTGCTGCGGCTTTGGCGGCCCCTTCAGCGTCAGCCATCCCGAACTTTCCGGCGCGCTGTTGGGCGACAAGCTGGCCGCCGCGGCCCAGGCCGGGGCCCAGGTCCTGGTGGTGGGCGACGTGGGCTGTCTGCTGCACCTGAGCGCCGGGGCGCGGGCGCGGGAAACCGGCATCGAAGTGGTGCATATCAGCCAGGTTTTGGCCGGGGAGGTGGCCTGATGGCCCGGGTGACGCCCTGCGCCGATGACCGCCAGCGCCAGGCCCTGGAGGGCTTCACCGCCCGCCTGCGCGAAATGCACACCCGGGGCCTGGCCGATCCCGGACTCTGGGACCACCTGCGCGCCCGGGCCCGCAACGCCAAGCTGACCTACCTGGCCAACCCCGCGCAATGGCTGGAGCTTCTGGCCGAGCGCCTGGAGGCGCGGGGGGTGGGGGTCCATTTCGCGGCCGACGCGGCCGAGGCCCGGGCCTGCGTCCTGGGCATCCTGCAAAGCGCCGGTGCCCGCAAGGTGGTCAAGGGCAAGTCCATGACCTGCGAGGAGATCGCCCTCAACCCGGCCCTGGAGGCGGCCGGGGTGCAGGTCAGCGAGACCGACCTGGGCGAGTTCATCATCCAACTGGCCGACGAGCCGCCCTTCCACATCCTGGGACCGGCCATGCACCGCGACCGGGGCCAGATCGCCGACCTTTTCGCCGAAAAGCTGGGCCAGCGGGCGCCGGCCGAGCCCGAGGCCCTCACCGCCCTGGCCCGGGCCACCCTGCGCAAACGCTTTTTGGAGGCCGACGCCGGCATCAGCGGGGTCAATTTCGCCGCTTGCCAGGAGGGCGCGCTGGCCATCGTGACCAACGAGGGCAACGGCCGCTTTGTCACCGGCCTGCCGCCCCTGCACATCGCGGTGATGGGCCTGGAGAAGCCGGTGCCCAGCCTGGCCGACCTGGGCGCGACCCTGGAGCTGTTGACCCGGGCCGCCATCGGCGCGCCGCTGTCCACCTATTCCTCCTGGCTGACCGCGCCGGCCGGCCGGGCCGGGGCCGGCGGTCCCCGCCAGCTGCACCTGGTGGTGGTGGACAACGGCCGCTCCCGCATTTTGGGGAGCCAGTTCTGGGAGATCCTGCTCTGCCTGCGCTGCTCCTCCTGCCTGAATTTCTGCCCGGTCTACGGCCTGGCCGGCGGTCACGCCTACCGTTCGGTCTATCCCGGCCCCATGGGCAGCGTGCTCTCCTCCCTGCTGGAGGGCCAGGCCCCGGGCCTGGACCTCCCCCGGGCCTCCACCCTTTGCGGGCTCTGCCGCCAGGAATGCCCCATGGGCATCGACCTGCCCGGCCTGCTCCTGGGCCTGCGCGCGGCCGGGGCCGAGACCTCGCCGCCGGCCAGCCTGCTGCCCGGCCTGGCGGCCCGGGTGCTCAGCGGGCGCGGCCT
>CALERA010000447.1 GCA_937908275.1 uncultured Desulfarculaceae bacterium
TCCAGCTTCTGGGCGGTGCCGGTCTTGCCGGCCACGCTGTAGGGCTCCACCCGGGCCAGGGTGCCGGTGCCGCCGGGCTGGGTGACGCCCTCCAGGATCTGGGTCAGGCTGCGGGCCGCGCCGGCCTCCATCACCCGCCGCACCACCTGGGGGGTGGTCTCCTCCACCAGATGGCCCGACTGGTCCACCACCGCCTTGACCGCGTGGGGCTTCATCAGCACCCCGCCGTTGGCGATGGCCGCCACCGCGCTGACCAGTTGCAGGCCGGTGACGGCCACCCCCTGGCCGAAGCAGATGTTGGCCAGGTCCACCGGGCGCCAGGCGTTGGCCGAGCGCAGGATGCCGTCGGCCTCGCCGGGCAGGTCCACCTGGGTGGGGTCGCCGAAGCCGAAGGCCTTGAAGGTCTCGTGCAGGGCCTTGGCCCCCAGGGTCTGGCCCACCTTGGCCGCGCCGATGTTGGAGCTGACCTTGATGATCTCCGGCAGGGTCAGGTTGGCGTAGGAGTGGGTGTCGTGAATGACCCGCCCGCCGATGCCCCATTCGCCCTGCTCGCAGTAAAAAGTGCGGTCCAGGGGAATCTTGCCGCTGTTCAGGGCGGCGGCGGCCACGAACATCTTGAAGGTGGAGCCGGGCTCGAAGGCGTCGGTGACCACCCGGTTGCGGTAGGTGTCCTTGGGGTAGTCGCCGAAGACGTTGGGATTGAAGACCGGATAGCTGGCGCAGGCCAGGATCTCGCCGGTCTGGGGGATCACCACCACCGCCAGGCCGCCCTTGGCCCGGTGCTTGATCACCGCCCCGGCCAGGGCCTTCTCGGCCTGGTATTGCAGGCGGCGGTCCAGGGTCAGGATCAGGTGGTGGCCCTCGGGCAGGTTGGTGAAGGCGGCCGGGGTCAGGTGGATGGTGCGGCCCAGGGCGTCGCGCAGGCTGGTGGAGAGCACCGCCGGCCCCTTGAGCTTGGCGTCGTAGCGCGCCTCCACCCCCTCCAGACCCTTGGCGTCCAGGCCGGCGAAGCCCAGCAGGTGGCAGGCCAGGCTGGTGTAGGGGTAGAAACGGCGCGGCTCGGTCATCAGGCCCACCCCGCGCAGCTCCAGGGCGCGCACCGCCTCGGCCTGGTCGGGGCTGATGCGCCGCTCGATCCAGACAAAGGGCCGTTCGCTCTTGAGCCGGGCCACCACCTGCTCCGGCGGCAGCTCCAGGGCCCGGGCCAGCAGACGGCCGGTCTCCTGGGGGGTCTTGACCGACAGGGGCCGGGCGTAGACGCTCTCGGTGTCCAGGCTCACCGCCAACTCCTGCTGCTGGCGGTCATAGATGATGCCGCGTCGGGGGACCACTTCCACCTTCTTGAGGAACTCGCGCTGGGCCCGGGAGCTGAGCTCCTCGGCCTGCCACCACTGCAGATAGACCGCGCGCCCGGCCAGCACCACCGCCGCCAGGGCAAACCCCCACGCCACGATCATCAGGCGCAGGCGCTGCCAGCGGTGGGGATCCCGGGGGGCGCGCTGGTTCATGGCAGGCTCCGCACCTGGTCGGGCTTGGGTGCGGCCAGGCCCAGGCGGGCCCCCTCGCGCTCCAGGCGCTCCGGCGAGCGCAGCACGTTCAACTCCACCTTGAGCCGGCGGCCGGTCTCCATCAGCTCGCGCTGGGTCTCCAGGCCCCGGCTGATCTCGTATTGCAGGTTGAAGGCCCGCCAGGCGGTGTAGGCGTAGAGCATGGCCGCGGCGGTCACCAGGACCAGCAGGATCACCAGCCCCCGCAGGTTGACCTCCACCTGGCCCCGGCCCCAGGCCAGACGCCGACTCGAAGCGCTGACACCCATGTTCATGCCGCCTCCTCCGTGCGCTCGGCCGCCCGCAGCCGGGCGGAGCGGGCGCGGGGATTGACCGCCAGCTCCTCCGGTCCGGGACGCCGGGCCTTTTTGCCCAACAGGCGGAAAACCGGCCGGCGGCCGCAGGCGCAGACCGCCAGGCGCGGGGGGCAGACGCAGGGACTGGCGTAACCGGCCAGGGCCTGCTTGACCCGCCGGTCCTCCAGCGAGTGATAGCTGATCACCGCCAGGCGTCCCCCGGCCCGCAGCAGGCCCGGGGCTTTCGCCAGAAAACGCTCCAACTGGCCCAACTCGTCGTTGACCAGGATGCGCAGGGCCTGGAAGACCAGGGTGGCGGGGTGGATGGCGCGCTGATGGCGCAGCTTGGCCGGGATGGCCTCCTCCACCAGGCGGGCCAGGCGGACGGTGCTGGCGATGGGCTCGACCTCCCGCGCGGCGACCAGGGTCCGGGCCACCCGCTTGGCCAGGGGCTCCTCGCCCAGGTCCTTCAGCACCCGGGCCAGCTCCTTCTCGTCCAGGCGGGCCAGGACCTGGGCCGCGGTCTCGCCCTCGGGACCCATGCGCATGTCCAGGGCGGCGTCGTGGCGGAAGGCGAAGCCGCGCCCGGCCTGGTCCAGCTGCATGGAGCTGACCCCCAGATCCAGGAGCAGGCCGTCGGCCCCCGCCTGGCCCAGTCCGGCCAGGTGCTGGTCCAGGTTGTCGAAAGTGTCGCGCACCAGAATCACCCGTTCTCCGAAAGGTTCCAGTCGTCTCGCGGCCAGGTCCAACGCGCTTGCGTCACGATCCAGGCCCAACAACCGTCCATCGGGTGCGCTGGCCTCCAGGATGGCCTCGGCGTGACCGCCGGCCCCCAGGGTGCCGTCGATGTAGAAGCCGCCGGGCCGGGGCGCCAGAACGTCCAGCGTCTCGGCCAGGAGGACAGGCCGGTGGGGGTGGTCCATGGCCGGGGCAGCCTAGAGGCCCAGTTCGGCCATGAAAGAGCTGAGGTCGCCGAAGTTCTGCTGGATGCGCGCGCGCTCCTGGTTCCAGCGATCCTTGTCCCAGATCTCGAAGTTGCTTTGCATTCCCACCAGTTGGACCTGACCGGCCAGACCGGCGGCCTCCCGCAGGCTGGGGGGAATCAGGATGCGCCCTTGGCGATCCAGGGTGTACTCGCTGCCGCTGCTGACGAAATAGCGGCGGAAGTCCTGCACCCGGGGATCGATTTTCGACAAGCTGGCGACTTTTTCGACCAGGGCGCTCCATTCTTCGATAGGATAGGCGACGAGGCACTTTTCCGAGGCGGTCACCACCAGGCGCTCTTCGTCGCGCTGGGCCAGGGCGTCGCGGAAGCGGGCTGGAATCGCCAGCCGCCCCTTGGCGTCCATGGTGTTGGTCGACCACCCGGTGAACACTGAGGCCCTCCAGCCCAGGTTCTAGATACCACCTTTCCCCACTTAAACCCACCACGACCCACTATAGGAGTGGGTCCGGAAGCTGTCAATAAAATTCGCCAACTTATTGGATTTTTCGCCTTTGGACACCCCTCCGGCCGGGGGATGAAACCCCACCGCGGAGCCGGTTTCCGGGCTTCAGGTGGGGATGCCCGACGGTTTGGCCACTGGCGGTGGAAAAATGTGGAAGGGGGGTCTGGGCGCAAATTCCCGGCAGCCGCGACCGGGTTGCCAACCGGACCGCATCCGCCAGCAAGCAAAGGCGTTGACCTATAGTTCCAACGGCTGATATCTTGAGCCGGCCCAAACCCCCATCGGCAGGCAAAACAGAGGCTTTGCCGGTGATCCTGGGACGTTCCCAAATTGTCCGGGTGATGGTAAGATTTTAATGAGTCACTCCGATCGCGCCCCTGGCGGGGGATCAAGCCATCGGCCGCCCCGAATGACGGCTTCGCCCCCGGCCATCCCGGAATAAGCAGGAGGTCTGCACCATGAATGATCAGGACCTGATTCTGGGCTCGCTATTGGACGACTTGGCCGCCGAGGCCATGGTCCTGGAGCCCGGGGACCTGATGACCTACGGTGACATTCTCACCCGCCTGGAACAGCTCCTGGTGGTGGCCGAGGGGCGGGGCGCCGGCCCCCTAACTCAGCTTTTGGACGGCCTTAAGTCCATCATGGAGGGCCTGATCCTGGGCCAGATCCCGGACCAGGCCCAGGGCGTGGCCGGCCTGACCGAGGGCGTGGCCCTGGCCCAGTCCATCCTGCGCGGGGAATCCGGCGAGCACGAGCTGGGCCGGTTCCTGGCGGCCCAGGGCCTGGCCGCGGGCGCCGACCAGGCGTCCCCCGCCGCCCCGCCCGCCGACCAGGCCGCGCAAGACGCCGCCGACCGGGCCGCGGACGAGTTGGCCGCCGCGATGATGGCCGAGGCCGCCCGGAGTTCCCGGCCGCCGCCGCGGCCGCCCCGCCCGAGGCCCCGCCGGAGCCCATGGAGGGCGAGGCTTTCGCCGACGAGGACGAGGAGTTGCTCACCGGGTTCGTCACAGAGGCCCTGGAGCACCTGCAGTCCATCGAGGTCAACATCCTGCTGCTGGAGGACACCCCCGACGACCAGGAGACCCTGGCCGCGGTCTTCCGCCCCTTCCACACCATCAAGGGCGTCAGCGGCTTCCTGAACCTCCAGGACATCAACCATCTCGCCCACGCCCTGGAGAACCTGCTGGACCAGGCCCGCAGCGGCCGCCTGGTGGTGGCCGGCGAGGCCATCGACGTGATCCTGGCCGGGGTGGACCAACTGCGCCAGATGATCATGGAGGCCCAGGCCGCCTTCGAGGACAAGCGCCCCCGCCGGGCCTTCTTCACCGGGGCCCTGGAGGAGCGCATCGAGGCGGTGTTGGGCGGCCAGCCCGC
>CALERA010000448.1 GCA_937908275.1 uncultured Desulfarculaceae bacterium
CTGGAACAGGAACACCGCCTCCCCGGGCAGCCGCATCTCCGGGGAGAGCAGGAGCATGCGGTTCTCCTCCACGGCCAGCACCCGCCAGAAGTCCAGGGCGTCGCCCGGCCGGATGTCCACCGGATGCCGCCGGCCGCGGCGCAGGCCGATGCCGCCCGCCAGGAGGTCCAGCCAGCCGCGCAGCACCCAGAGGATCTGGCCGTGGTACCAGCCGGTGGTCCCGCCGATGCGCTTGAGGGTCTCCCAGACCCGCTCCGGGGCGCAGCCCAGCGTCACCCGGTGGTTGCACTCCAGCACGTCGCCGCCCGCGTAGGGCGCATCGCCCGCGGCCAGCCACTCCGGGGGCAGGGTCACGTAGACCGCCGGCTCGCTCACCGCGCCGGCCGGATAGGAGCCGTCCTGAACCGGCAGCCAGTCCTGGCGCGCGGGCCAGGTCCGGCGCTCGCTGAGCTGCCGGGCTTGGCCCCAGCGCACCGCGTAGTGACGCTCCAGGGCCACCCCCAGGTAATCCTCGAACTGGATCTGCACCGCGCGCAGCGAGCCCGCGCCCGGCATGCCCTGGGGCCAACGGGCCAGGACCTGGACCCGGATGGGCAGCTCCTTCTCCAGGTTGTCCACCAGGGATATCTGCGCGGGATCGGTGATGAATCCCGGCGGGAACGGCATGCCGAAGCCCACCACCACCGGCCGGCCCACGGCCTGGGGCGCGGGGTTGAGCCCGATGCGCACCTGACCGCTGCCCTGCACCGGCGGGAAAAAGGCCAGATAGAGGGGATCCAGGGAGCCCCGCACGGTCTGGGCCGGGGCTGGCGCGGCCATCAGGCCGGCCAGGAGCAGGACCGCCCAGGCCAGGACCAGGCCGGGCCGGGGGATGAGAGCAAGCGATCGCACGCGGACCTCCACTTGGCAGAGGGGGGTGGCGGGCGGGAGCGCTCCGCCCGGGGCGTCGCCCTAAATCATAGCATCCCCCTCCCCCACCCGCCCTGGCCGCCAGGACCGCTCCCGAATTGACATCCGGGGCCAGGCTTGGAACAATGGCCCCGCCCGACCGAACAATGTCCATCAACGAGGCGAGAAACATGGAGCGGCTGCCGAGATCAGTGGAGGAACTGGATCACGAGACCATGGTCAGCTACGTGCTGGACCTTTTCCACCGCACCCTGATCCACTATGGCCTCTGGTTCCGCGAGGCCGAGTACAACCTGGGCTGGGAGCTGGGCCTGGAACTGGAGGACGAGGTCTTCCAGGCGTCCCTGGCCATCCAGATGAAACGCCTGGCCAAGATCCTGGATTTCGCGGTGGACGAGCGCGGGGTGCCCGAGGCCCTGAAGCGCCTGAGCCGCGCCCAACTGGACGAACTGGCCCAGGCCCAGGCCGCCAACTGGCTGGCCGCCGACGGCCTCTGGTTCCAGGCGGTGGAAAAGCGCCGGGGCATGGAGCAGGCCAAGCGCCTCAACGACACCTGCTGGGTGCGTTTCGGCCCCTACGAGGCCGGGCGGGTGCGCCGCCTGCTGAACCTGGCGCCGGATTGCGGCCTGGAGGGGCTCAAGGCGGCCCTGGCCATGCGGGCCTATGGCCTCATCAACCGCCAGTCGATCCATGACGAGGGGCCGGGGAGCTTCGTCTTCCAGATGAACGACTGCCGGGTGCAGTCCACCCGCAAGCGCCGGGGCCTGCCGGACTATCCCTGCCGCTCGGCCGGGGTGGTGGAGTTCCCCGGCTTCGCCCGGGGCATCGACGCCCGCATCATCACCGAGTGCATCGGCTGCCCGCCGGACGCCCACCCCGATCAGTGGTTCTGCGCCTGGCGCTTCAGCCTGCCGGAATAGGCCCGGCCTATTCCACCGGCATCACCAGGACCGGGCGCGAGGCGCCCTTGACCTGGTGCGAGGAGGAGTCGCCCAGGGGATATATCTCCTGCAGGCGGTCGGCGGTCTGCTGGCTGACCAGGATGTCGCAGCCGATCTTCTTGGTCAGGTCCTGGATGCGCGAGGCCAGGTTCACGGTGTCGCCGATCAGGGCGTAGGCGCTCTGGTCCTCGCTGCCGGAGTTGCCGGCCAGGACCTTGCCGGAGTGGATGCCCACCCCGTGGGCGATGGCCTCCCGGCCCTCGGCCGCGCGCTGGCGGTTCATCTCGGCCAGGGCCGCGCGCATGGCCAGGGCCGCGCGCACCGCCGCGTCGGCGTGATCGGGCTTGGCCACCGGCACCCCGAAGGCGGCCTCGATCTGGTCGCCGGCGAACTGGAGCACCACCCCGCCGTGAGCGCGGATGGCCCGGTGCATGGCCGTGAAATAGGCCCGCATGTCGGCGATGACCACCTCCGGCGGGTGGGCCTCCACGTAGACCGTGAAGTTGCGCAGGTCGGCGAACATCACCGTGGCCTCGCGGCGGTCGCCCAAAAAGGCGATGCGGCCGTGCAGGATCTCGTCGCGGATCTCCGGGGTCACGTACTTGCCGAAGAGATTGTGCAAGAGCTCCCGCTCGGCCAGGCCCTGGATGAGCTGGTTGCCGGCGTCGCCCAGGGCCCCGATCTCGTCGTTGCTCACCACCGGAAAACGCAGCCGGTAGTTGCCCCGCTGCACCTCGCGCACCCCGCTGAGCATCCGCTCCAGGGGATGGCTGATGGAGCGGGCCACGAAGTGGTTCAGGGTGGCCATGCTCACGAAGGTGACCGCGGCCAGGGCCAGGGTGAAGACGATGATCCCCCGGCCGTAGTCAACCGCGGAGATGACCTGGTATTCGACCTCGTATTGCAGGATGAACAGGGTCACCAGCAGGATCACCATGGGCAGCAGGCTGCCCAGCCAGTACAGGGCGTAGATCCGCCGCCGGATGGAGATGCGGTGCGCCCCGGGCACCCGGTCCAGATGGCCATCGGGGAAGAGCAGCGGCACCAGCTTGCGCCGGGCGTGCTCCTCCAGCCAGAAAAAGGCCACCGTGCTGGAGATGACGCCCACCATCAGGGAGCGCACCGCCAGCACCAGGGCCGACTGCTGGTCCAGGTTATTGATGAAGTACGACACTCCGTAAATGATCAGCGAGGCGGTGACCCAGCCGACCATGTTGAAGGGCACGAAGCCGAAGGGGATGTTCAACAGGCGACGCCGGCCCTGGAGCAGGGTCTCCGGGTCGGGCTGCACCCCCTGGGACAGCAGTTGCAGGCACTTGCTCAGGGGCCGCAGGCTGCGGCTCATCAACCAGGAGATCAGGGTGGTGTTGACCAGGATCACCCCGATCAGGATGATGCCGCGCCGGATGGCGATGGGTCCGGCCGCCTGCCAGCCGCCGCCCATGACCTCGGCCCGCCGGGCGAGAAAATACTCCAACGGCGTGAAAACATTAAGCAACGCCACCACCACCACCCCGATGGCCGTGGCGGCCGTGCCGATGGCGCAGAGCCCGCCCAGCCCCGGGGGGCAGATCGCTTTGGCAATGAATTTCACGGTTTCCCCCTCGGCTGGCGGACCGGCTGGCGGCCAGTCCCTGGGGGCGATTCTACCAGCTTTGCCCGCCCGGAAAAACCATGGCCGCACCGGGCTAGGGAACTAAAACCGCGCGGGCGGCCCGGTCGCACCGAGCCGCCCGCGTGGGTTCAGTCAGGACCGCCGCGCGGCCGCGGGGCGGCCGGACGGAAAACGCCCGGTCAGTTCCTGGGCTTGACCCCGGACTTGGTTGGTTCGGAATCGGCCTGCCGCCAGAGCAGCACCGCCAGGACCACCCCGCCCAGGCTGATGGCCGCGTCGGCCAGGTTGAAGGCCGGCCAGTAGTAGTCTCCGACGTGGAGGTAGACGAAATCCACCACCTGGCCCAGGCGCAGCCGGTCGATGAGGTTGCCCACCGCCCCGCCGCTGATCAGGCTGATGCACAGGCGCATGCCCCGCCGGCGGCCGGAGCTGCCCCGGGCCACCAGCCAGCCAGCCACGGCCAGGGCGGCGCAGTTCAGCCCCACCAGGATCCAGCGCCCGTGGGCGTGGTCGGAGAGCAGGCTGAAGGCCGCGCCCTTGTTGTAGACCAGCACCAGGTCGGCGAAGCCGGGGATGAGGTTCACCGGCCGTCCGGCCAGCAGGTCCACCGCCAGCCACTTGGTGAACTGGTCCGCGGCCACCACCGCCAGGATGATGCCCGCCCAGGCCAGGAGCCGCCGGGCCACCTCCGCCCTAGCCCTGGGACACGGCCGCCGCGCAGCGCGGGCAAAGCTCCGGGTGTTCGGGACTCTGGCCAATGCCTGCCGCCCGCATCCAGCAGCGCGGGCACTTGGCATGGGCGCTGGGCGCGATCAGCAGGCTCAGGCCGGCCACCTCCTCGCCGGCCAGGGTGGGCTGGGCGATGCTCCCGGCCAACTCCAGCTCGCTGACCATGGTGATCTCGGCCAGGGCGGCCTGGTTGGCCCGGATGAAGCCCAGGGTCTCCTCCGGTCCGGCGATGGTCAGGCGGGCCTCCAGGCTGTTGCCCACGATTTTTTCCTTGCGGGCCAGATCCAGGGCCTTGTTCACCGCCGCCCGCAGGCTGACCAGGCGCTCCCAGCGCTCGGCCAGCTCCGGATCGCGGGCCGCGTCGTCGGCCTCGGGGAACCCGGCCAGGTGCACGCTCTCGGCCAGGGCCTTGGCCCCGGGCAGGTGGTCCCAGACCTCCTCGGCGGTGAAGGAGAGCACCGGGGCCATCAGGCGCACCAGCTCCAGGGCCAGGCGGTGCAGCACGGTCTGGGCCGCCCGGCGCTGCGGGCTCCGGGCCGCGCTGGTGTAGAGCCGGTCCTTGAGCACGTCCAGGTAGAAGCCCGAGAGGTCCACGGCGCAGAAGTTGTGCAGGCCGTGGTAGACCCCGTGGAAGGTGAACTCGCGGTAGGCGCGCTTGAGCCGGGCCTTGAGCTCCTCCAGGCGGTGCAGCATCAGGCGATCCAGTTCGCCCATCTGCTCCGGGGCCACGGCGTCGGTGTCCGGGTCGAAGTCGTAGAGGTTGCCCAGGATGAAGCGCATGGTGTTGCGGATGCGCCGATAGGCCTCGGCCATCTGCTTGAGGATCTCCTCGCTGACCCGGATGTCGTCGGTGTAGTCCTCGGCCGCCACCCACAGGCGCAGGATCTCCGCACCATAGCGGTCGATGATCTGCTGGGGCGGGATGACGTTGCCCAGGCTCTTGCTCATCTTGCGGCCGTCGCCGTCCACCACGTAGCCGTGGGTCAGCACCGAGCGATAGGGCGGCGCGCCGTGGGTGCCCAGGGCGCACAACAGCGAGCTGTGGAACCAGCCCCGGTGCTGGTCGCTGCCCTCCAGGTACATGTCCGCCGGCCAGCGCAGCTCGGGCCACTTTTCGCGGTTGCCCAGGCAGGCGGCGTGGCTGACGCCGGAGTCGAACCACACGTCCAGGATGTCGTGCTCCTTGGCCAGCTCGTCCCCGCCGCACAGGGGGCAGACCGCCAGATCGCCCAGGAGCTCCCTGGCCTCGCGCGCGAACCAGGCGTCGGCCCCCTCCCGGCCGAAGGCCTCCACCACCCGGTCGGCCATCTCCGGGGTCAGCACCGTCTCGCCGCAACTCTGGCACTTGAAGACGATGATCGGCACCCCCCAGGAGCGCTGGCGGCTGATGCACCAGTCGGGCCGGTTCTCGATCATGCCGTAGATGCGCTCGCGCCCCCATTTGGGCACCCAGGTCACCTCCTCCATGATCGCCTTCAGGGCCCGCTGGCGCAGGTCGTTCTCGCTCATGGAGATGAACCACTGGTCCGTGGCCCGGAAGATCACCGGCTTCTTGCAGCGCCAGCAGTGGGGATAGGAGTGGGTGATCTTGGCCTGGCCCAGGAGCGCGCCGACCTCGGCCAGCTTCTCGATGACCAGGGGGTTGGCGGCGAAGACCTCGTTGCCGGCGAAATGCCCCACCTCGGGCAGGAAGCGCCCGCCGTCGTCCAGGGGAGAATAGACCTCCAGGCCGTAGCGCAGGCCGGTCTCGTAGTCCTCGCGGCCGTGGCCCGGGGCGGTATGGACCAGGCCCGTGCCGGCGTCCAGGGTCACGTAGTCGGCGGCGACGATGGGGGACGGGCGGTCATGGAAGGGATGGCGGGCGGCCAGGCCTTCCAGGGCCGCGCCCGGGGCTTCGGCCAGGACCACGGCGTCGGTCCAGCCGAACAGCTCGCGCACGGCGTCGAGGAGCTCCAGGGCCAGGACGTACTGGCCCTCGCCGGCGGCCACCAGGGCGTAGGTGAATTCGGGATGGACCGCCACGGCCATGTTGTCCGGCAGGGTCCAGGGCGTGGTGGTCCAGATGACGGCGTAGGCCTTGGCCGGATCGGCCATGGGGAAGACGTCTTTGATTTTGGGGTCGGTCAGGGGAAAGCGCACATAGACCGAGGGCGAAACCTCGTCGGCGTATTCCACCTCGGCCTCGGCCAGGGCGGTCTGGCAGGACAGGCACCAATGGATGGGCTTCTTGCCCCGGTAGACCGAGCCGTTTTCCACGAAATCGCACAAGGCCAGGGCCGTCGCCGATTCGTAGGAAGGGCGCATGGTCAGATAGGGATCGTCCCAGTCGCCGAAAACGCCCAGGCGCTTGAATTCCTTGCGCTGGATGTCCACGAACTTGGTGGCGTAGTCCCGGCACA
>CALERA010000449.1 GCA_937908275.1 uncultured Desulfarculaceae bacterium
GCCTTCACGCTCTTCGAGCGCCTGGAGGCCAAGCTGGAGGCCTACGCCGGCAACCTGCCCCGGGCGGCGGTGGAGCTGGCCAAGGACTGGCGCACCGACAAGCTCCTGCGTCGACTGGAGGCCCTCTTGCTGGCCGCCGACGAGGACCACCTGTTGATGATCTCCGGCCTGGGCGACGTGATCGAGCCGGAGAACGGGGTGGCGGCCATCGGCTCGGGCGGGCCCTTCGCCCTTTCGGCTGCCCGGGCCTTGATGACCCACAGCCAGTTGGACGCCGAGGCCATCGCCCGGGCGTCCCTGGAGATCGCGGCCGACATCTGCATTTACACCAACCGCCAGATCGTGGTGGAGACGCTGTAAGATGGCCAATCTCACCCCGCGCCAGATCGTGGCCGAGCTTGACAAGTACGTGGTGGGCCAGGCCGACGCCAAGCGCTGCGTGGCCATCGCCCTGCGCAACCGCTGGCGGCGGCAGCAGGTGCCCGAGGAGCTGAAGGACGAGATCGCGCCCAAGAACATCCTGATGATCGGACCCACCGGGGTGGGCAAGACCGAGATCGCCCGCCGCCTGGCCCGCCTGGCCGACGCGCCGTTTTTGAAGGTGGAGGCCAGCAAGTTCACCGAGGTGGGCTACGTGGGCCGGGACGTGGAGTCCATGGTGCGCGACCTGACCGAGTTGGCCATCAACATGGTCAAGGCCCGGGAGCGCGACCTGGTGCGCCAGCGGGCCGAGGAGCTGGCCGAGGAGCGGCTCTTGGACATCCTGTTGCCCCCGCGCCAGCCCGGCGGCGAGCCCGAGGGCGAGCGCCAGCACCTGGAGGTGGTGGGCAAGGGCGAGGACCCCAACCCCACCCGGGCCAAGCTGCGCAAGCTGTTGCAGGAGGGCAAGCTGGCCGAGCGCTACGTGGAGCTGGAGGTGGAGGCCCAGCAGAACCTGCCCATGGTGGAGATCTTCAGCGCCGGGGGCATGGAGGACCTGGACTCCAGCCTGCGCGACATGCTGGGCGGCATCCTGCCCAAGAAGACCAAGCGCCGCAAGGTCAAGGTGCCCGAGGCCCTGGAGATGCTGGTCAACGAGGAGGCGGCCCGGCTGATCGACATGGACCGGGTGATCCAGGAGGCCCTGGCCAAGGTGGAGCAGGAGGGCATCGTCTTTTTGGACGAGATCGACAAGATCGCCGGCCGGGAGATGGGCGGCCGGGGGCCGGACGTCTCGCGCGAGGGGGTGCAGCGCGACCTGCTGCCCCTGGTGGAGGGCTCCACGGTCACCACCAAGCACGGCATGATCAAGACCGACCACGTCTTGTTCATCGCCGCCGGGGCCTTTCATGTCTGCAAGCCCAGCGACCTGATCCCGGAGTTGCAGGGCCGCTTCCCGATCCGGGTGGAGCTGACCGCGCTGACGGCCGAGGACTTCGTGCGCATCCTGACCGAGCCGGAGAACGCCCTGGTCACGCAGTACACCGCGCTGCTGGCCACCGAGGGCGTGACCCTGAAGTTCCAGCCCGACGCCATCCAGGCCCTGGCCGAGATCGCCACCCGGGTCAACGAGTCCACCGAGAACATCGGGGCCCGGCGGCTGCACACGGTGATGGAGCGCCTGCTGGAGGAGGTCTCCTTCGAGGCCCCGGACATGGTGGGCGTGGAGCTGAACATCGACGCCAACTACGTGCGCCTGAAGCTGATGGACATCGCCCAGGACAACGACTTGAGCCGGTATATTTTGTAATCTAAATGTGGGGGATATTATGGCAGGAATCGCAAAAGGTGCAATTGTAAAGGCCTCCTTGAAAGGAGTTAAAAATGCTTTTTCAAAGTATGGCAGTTGGAGTGGAGGAGCATGGCTTGAAAGAGCCCCGGAAGGTTTTTTGCAGTTTGAAGTTGCTGAGGCTTTAAAAGAAGCTGACTGTGCCTATATTACCCTTGAGGACTCAGTCAAAGATATCATGCGATGGGCATCGTGTAATAATATTGGCAAACCCCCTAAAGTACTTAAAGGCAGGATTGACATCATCGTCTGGAATAAGGCTCCTAGGCCACTTACATTAGTTGAGGTGAAAAAAGCTCAAGGTAATAAATCACTGAACTCAGACGCACAAAGAATCAGAACTATCCTCGGTAAGTGCCCTGGTATTCGTTTCGGGATAGCGGTTGCATATAGCTACGCAAAAAGTAAAAATGTTTTAGAGAATAGGTTTAAACAAATAGCTGAAGAAATCAATGGCAAGTTAGAGGATTGGGATGTTGAAAATAAGGATGGTTCCTTCTGGGGGGGGGCTGTTTTTTCGTTGAAGGCTAATTAAGTATTAAGGACTTTTGAAGTATGACCGACCAGGCCAATCTGCGCGCCCAAACCCTGATCGAGGCGCTGCCCTACATGCGCTCCTTCCAGGGGCAGACCGTGGTGATCAAGTACGGCGGCCACGCCATGGTGGACGACGACCTGAAGCGCTCGTTCGCGCTCAACGTCATCCTGCTGCGCACGGTGGGCATCTACCCGGTGATCGTGCACGGCGGCGGCCCCCAGATCAACCGTCTGCTCAAGGAGCTCAACATCGCCTCCGAGTTCGTGGACGGCATGCGGGTGACCACGCCGGAGATCATGGACGTGGTGCAGATGGTGCTCCTGGGCCAGGTCAACACCTCCATCGTGAGCCTGATCAACCAGAACGGCGGCCGGGCGGTGGGGCTCTCGGGCCATGACGGCGACCTGCTGCGGGCCAGCCGGATGCAGATGGCCCGGGGCGCGGTGGGCAACCAGCCCCCGGAGATCGTGGACATCGGCCTGGTGGGCGAGCCGGAGAAGGTCAACCCCCAGGTGCTGCGCACCCTGGAGCACGGCCAGTTCATCCCGGTCATCGCCCCGGTGGGGGTGGGGCCGGAGGGCGAGTCGCTGAACATCAACGCCGACCTGGTGGCGGCGGCCATCGCCGCCGGCCTGCGGGCCAGCAAGTTGATATTGTTGACCGACACCCGGGGGGTGCTGGACGGCCAGGGCAACCTGCTGCACGAGCTGACCCCGCCCCAGGTGGGCGAGCTGATGGAGATCGGCATCATCAAGGGCGGCATGATCCCCAAGGTGAGCTGCTGCCTGGAGGCCCTGGAGGCCGGCGTGGATCGGGCCCACATCATCGACGGCCGGGTGCCCAACGCGCTGTTGTTGGAGATTTTCACCGATCAGGGAGTGGGCACCGTGTTCCGCTCGGATTGGAAGGCCTAGGCATGGACCGGCCCAGGCCAGGGTTCATGACCGCCGCGCCGGGGTTGGCGCGGAAGGCAGGCTCGGGGGTGCGCGTTGCCCACCCCCATGGCCGACGACCGCTCGCCGCTTGCACGACTGAGATTATTTCGGCGAAATCGCCTAATTAGGCCTTTTAGGAGGGGGCGCGGGGGAACCCTTTTGGGCCCCCAAAAGGGTTCCCCCGTCCTGACCCGTAAGGAGCGCTATCATGAGCGAAACAGCGGCGCGGATGATCGACCGGATGGTGATGAACACCTACGGCCGGACCCAAGTGACTTTCGTGGACGGCTCGGGCTGCCAGTTGACCGACGACCAGGGCAAGACCTACCTGGACTTCCTGGCAGGGATCGCGGTCTGCAACCTGGGCCACGCCCATCCCGGGGTGGCCGAGGCCATCTGCCAGCAGGCCAAGCGCCTGGTTCACGTGTCCAACCTGTACTACACCGAACCCCAGGCCCGGGTGGCCCAGCTTTTGGTGGAGAACTGCTTCGCGGACCGGGTGTTCTTTTGCAACTCAGGGGCCGAGGCCAACGAGGGCGCCCTGAAGCTGGCCCGGCTGTGGGGCAAGGAGCGGCTTCAGGGAGCCCACGCGGTGATCGTGATGGAGAACTCCTTCCACGGCCGCACCCTGGCCACCCTCTCGGCCACCGGCCAGAACAAGGTCCAGGCCGGGTATGACCCCCTGGTGCAGGAGTTCCGTCGCGCGCCCTTTGGCGATCTGGAGGCGGTGAAAGCCATCTTTGACCAGCGGGTCTGCGCGGTGCTCTGCGAGCCGGTGCTGGGCGAGGGCGGGGTGGTGATCCCCCCGGCGGGCTTCCTGGCCGGATTGCGGGAGCTTTGCGACCAGCACGGCGCGTTGTTGATCTTCGATGAGATCCAGACCGGCCTGGGGCGCACCGGCCAGCTCTTCGCCCACCAGGGCTTCGGGATCACTCCGGACGTGATGACCCTGGCCAAGGCCCTGGCCAACGGCCTGCCGGCCGGGGCGGTGCTGGCCCGGGAGGAGGTGGCCGGCCTCTTCCATCCCGGCAGCCACGCCACCACCTTCGGGGCCGGACCGGTGGTGATGGCCGCGGCGGCGGTGGTGCTGGAAACCCTGACCGCGCCGATGTTCCTGGAACTGGTGCGGGAGACCGGCGACTACTTCCTGGCTAAGCTTGGCGAACTGGCCGGGCGCTTCCCGGCGGTGGTGGCTGGAGTGCGGGGTCTGGGCATGATGCTGGGCCTGGAGCTGACCCTGCCCGGCGCGCCCCTGGTCAAGCGGCTGATGGAGCTGGGCTTCGTGGTCAACTGCACCCAGGAGAAGGTGCTGCGCTTCCTGCCGCCCCTGACCGTGACGCCCCAGGAGATCGACGCCCTCATTGCGGCCCTGGCCGAGGTGCTGGCCGCCCCGCCCCGGGAGTGAGGATAGCCATGAGACTCGACACCAAGCATCTATTGACCATTCGGGACCTGAGCCCGGACGAGGTCCGGGGCCTGGTGGCCCGGGCGGCGGAATTGAAGGCCGGCTGGCCGGCGGGGACCCGTCCCCGGCCCCTGGCCGACAAGGTGGTGGCGCTGATCTTCGAGAAGGCCTCCACCCGCACCCGGGTGTCCTTCGAGGTGGGGGTGACCCAACTGGGCGGGCGCACCATCTTCATGACCAACCGCGACAGCCAACTGGGCCGCTCCGAGCCCCTGAAGGACACCGCCCGGGTCCTGAGCCGCTATGTGGACGCCCTGGTGGTGCGCACCTTTGGCCAGGAGGTCCTGGGCGAGCTGACCAAGTACGGCAGCATCCCGGTGGTCAACGCCCTGACCGACCTCTACCACCCCTGCCAGGTCCTGAGCGACCTGCTGACGGTGAGCGAGGTCAAGGGCCGCCTGGAGGGCCTGACCTACTGCTGGCTGGGCGACGGCAACAACATGGCCCACTCCTGGCTGGAGGCGGCGGCCAAGCTGGGCCTGCGCCTGCGCCTGGCCTGTCCGGAGGGCTTCCAGCCCGACCCCGGCATCCTGGCCCACGCCCGGGCGCAGGGGGCCGAGGTGCTCCTGACTGACGACCCCCGGGAGGCCATCGCCGGGGCGGAGGTGGTCAACACCGACGTCTGGGCCTCCATGGGCCAGGAGGAAGACGCCGAGCGGCGGCGAAAGCTTTTTGACGGCTACACCTTGGACGCCAAGCTCTTGTCTTTGGCGGCCAAAGATGCCATGGTGTTACACTGCCTGCCCGCCCATCGCGGGGAGGAGATCGGCGAGGAGGTCCTGGAAGGACCCCAGGCCGAGGTCTGGCGTCAGGCCGAGAACCGCCTGCACATGCAGAAGGCCATCCTGGAGGCCCTGGTGGGCTAGGGATTCCGCGCCCCTACCGGCGCGGATGACGGCGGATTGCTTGCAATAAACGGTCGTCGCGCCAACCGCGCCCGGCCGAGAGCTAACCAGGCGCGGCGGCCCGGGATGGACCGGGCCGCCACGCCCCCGACTTTTTCCCCGATGCTTCCCTGGCTGGAAAAAAACGATGAGCGACAAGAAGATCAACAAGATAGTGCTGGCCTACTCGGGCGGCTTGGACACCAGCGTGATCCTGACCTGGCTCAAGGAGAACTACCACTGCGAGGTGGTGGCCTTCTGCGCCGACCTGGGCCAGGGCGAGGAACTGGACCCGGTGCGGGAAAAGGCCATGAAGACCGGGGCTTGCGCGGTCTACATCGACGACCTGCGCGAGGAGTTCGTGCGCGATTACGTCTTCCCCGCCTTCCGGGCCGGGGCCATCTACGAGACCCAGTACCTCCTGGGCACCAGCCTGGCCCGGCCCTTGATCGCCAAGCGCCAGGTGGAGGTGGCCCGCCTGGAGGGCGCCCAGGCCGTGGCCCACGGCGCCACCGGCAAGGGCAACGACCAGGTGCGCTTCGAGCTGACCTTCCAGGCCCTGGCGCCGGATCTGAAGATCGTGGCCCCCTGGCGGGAGTGGGACTTGAACTCCCGCGAGGTGCTGATCGCCTATGCCAAGGAGCACGGCATCCCGGTGCCGGTGACCAAGGCCCGGCCCTGGTCCAGCGACCGCAACCTGCTGCACATCTCCTTCGAGGGCGGCATCCTGGAAGACCCCTGGTCCAACCCGCCGGAGGAGATGTTCGTCCTGAGCGTCTCGCCCGAGGCCGCCCCGGATAAGGCCGAGGAAATCGTGATCGATTTCGAGCACGGCGACCCGGTGGCCATCGACGGCGTGCCCCTCTCCCCGGCCAAGTTGTTGGCCCGCCTGAATGAGCTGGGCGGCCGCCACGGCATCGGCCGGGTGGACCTGGTGGAAAACCGCTACGTGGGCATGAAGAGCCGCGGGGTGTACGAGACTCCGGGCGGCACCATCCTGCGCCAGGCCCACCTGGCCCTGGAGTCGCTCTGTCTGGACCGCGAGGTGCTGCGCCTGCGCGACAACCTGGTGCCCCAGTACAGCGAACTGGTCTACTACGGCTACTGGTTCTCCCCGGAGATGGAGCTGTTGCAGTCCTTCATGGACCAGGCCCAGGCCCCGGTCTCGGGCTCGGTGCGCCTGAAGCTCTACAAGGGCAACGTCATGGTCCTGGGCCGGCGCTCGCCCAACAGCCTCTACCGGCCCGACATCGCCACCTTCGAGGCCGACACCGTCTACAACCAGGCCGACGCCACCGGCTTCATCCGCCTGAACGGATTGCGCCTGCGCATCCGCCACGCCCTGCGCGCCAGCCAGGGCCAGGCCGACTAGGCCCGGAACCAGGACCATGAGCGACCAGGCCAGCCAAAAGCAGTGGGGCGGGCGGTTCACGGAGCCCACCCATGAGTTGATGGAGCGGATCAACGCCTCCATCTTCTTCGACCGCCGGCTCTACGCCCAGGACATCCGGGCCAGCCAGGCCCATGCCGCCATGCTGGCCCGCCAGGGCATCCTGAGCCTGGACGACACCGTGGCCATCATCCAGGGCCTGGACAAGGTGCGGGAGGAGATCGAGGCCGGCCAGATGGAGTGGCGGGTGTCCCTGGAGGACATCCACACCCACGTGGAGGTGCGGCTCAAGGAGCTGATCGGCGAGGCCGCCGGCCGGCTGCACACCGCCCGCAGCCGCAACGACCAGGTGGCCACCGACCTGCGCCTGTGGGTGATGCAGGCCTGCCGCGACCTGGACCGGGCCTTGATGGAGTTCCAGCGGGCCCTGGTGGACCTGGGCCAGGCCCACGCCTCGGCCATCATGCCGGGCTATACGCACTTGCAACGCGCCCAGCCGGTCCTCTTCGCCCACCACCTGCTGGCCTATGTGGAGATGGCCTGGCGCGACCGCGAGCGCCTGGCCGATTGCTACCGCCGCACCGCGGTGCTGCCCCTGGGCGCGGCGGCCCTGGCCGGCACCACCCATCCCATAGACCCCTTCGCGGTGGCCCAGGACCTGGGCTTTTCCGGCGGGGCCTGCGGCAACTCCCTGGACGCGGTGAGCGACCGCGATTTCGCGGCCGAGCTGCTGTTCATCCTGGCCTTATGCCAGGTGCACCTCTCGCGCCTGGCCGAGGAGCTGGTGCTCTGGTCCAGCAACGAGTTCGGCTTCATCCGCCTGTCCGACGCCTTCACCACCGGCAGCTCCATCATGCCCCAGAAGAAGAACCCGGACGCGGCCGAGCTGATCCGGGGCAAGACCGGGCGGGTGCTGGGCGACCTGGTGGCCCTGCTCACGGTGCTCAAGGGCCTGCCCCTGGCCTACAACAAGGACCTGCAAGAGGACAAGGAGCCGGTCTTCGACGCGGTGGAGACGGTGCTGGACTGCTTAAGGGTGCTGGCCCCGATGCTGGCCGGGGCCAGCGTGCGCGAGGAGGCCATGGCCCAGGCGGTCAAGCAGGGCTTTTTGAACGCCACCGAGCTGGCCGATTACCTGGCGGCCAAGGGGGTGCCCTTCCGCAGCGCCCACGAGATCGCCGGCCGGGCGGTGCGTCTGGCCGAGCAGAGCGGCCGCGCCCTGGAGGATTTGACCCTTGAGGAGTACCAGTCGCTGTCATCTGTGATAGAACAGGACGTGTTCCCCGTGCTCGAGGCCGAGCACGCCATTGATCGCCGCATCAGCCCCGGCGGGACCGCCGGGGGCAACGTGCGGGCGGCCCTCAACCTGGCGAGGAAGCGCTTATGGCCGGAAAGCGAATGATGTGGGCGGCCCTCCGGGGCCTGATCCTGGTGGCGGTGCTGGTCCTGGCGGCCGGTCTGCCGGGCTGCGGCGTCAAGTCGCCGCCCTTGGCCTCCACCATGGTGGCGCCCATGGCGGTGCCGGACCTCAAGGCCCGGGCCGTGACCGAGGGCGTGGAGCTGAGCTTCAGCGTGCCGGGCGAGGAAAACCCCAATTTCTTCATCCGCGAGGCCCGCCTGTACTACGGCTATCTGCCCATCACCGGCGATCCCGAGTGCCCGCCGTGCCCGCCCCGCCTGCGCGAATACCGGGTGCTGGAGGTGGCCAAGCAGCTCAAGCCGGGCGAGGCCGGCCAGTTCACCTACCTGGATCGCCAGGCCCCCATGGACATGATGGCGGTCTACCGGGTGCAACTGGTGGACGCGCGCGGCCGCGCGGGCAAGGAATCCGGCTACGCCCGGGCGGTGCGGGCCACCGCTCCCCAGGCGCCCCAGGGTCTGCGGGTGGTCCAGGGCGATGGCCAGGTCAGCCTGACCTGGCAGCCGGTGACCCTGCTGGCCGATGGCCGGCCGGCCCCGGAGGCCCCGGGCTACATCCTCTACCGCCAGGGTCCCGAGGGCGAGCGCGCCCTGAACGAGCGCCCCATGACCAAGCCCGAATTGGTGGACAAGAGCCTGAGCCTGGGCCAGGTCTACCGCTACCGGGTGGCGGCGGTGCGCGAGATCAACGGCTCCCTGATCGAGGGCCTGCCGGGACCCTGGGTTTCGGCCAGCGCCCTGGACCAGACCGCGCCCAGCCCACCCAGCGGCCTGGTGGGGGCCAGCTTCGCCGACGGCATCTACCTGCGCTTCACCCCCAGCCCGGAGCCGGACACCGCCGGCTATTTCGTGGAGCGGGCCACGGCCAAGGCCGGACCCTTCAGCCGGATGAACGCCAAGCCCCTGGTGGAGAACACCTTCGTGGACAAGGCGGTCAAGCTGGGCTCGGTCTACTACTATCGCGTCCTGGCGGTGGACGAGGCCGGCAACCTGGGCCAGCCCAGCCCGGCGGTGGAAGTCAAGCAGCAACCCTAACCCCCCACGGGGCGAGACAGCGGACGTCATGCATCATTTCGCGTACAAGGACGGCGAGCTTTTCGCCGAGCAGGTCAGCCTGAGGGAGATCGCCCGCCAGGTGGGCACCCCGGCCTATGTCTACTCCCAGGCCACCCTGACCCGGCACTTCCAGGCCTTCAGCCAGGCCTTCGCCGGGCTGGACGCCCTGGTTTGCTACGCGGTCAAGGCCAACACCAGCCAGGCCATCATGGCGCTGTTCGCCAGCCTGGGCGGCGGGGCGGACATCGTCAGCGGCGGCGAGCTCTGGCGGGCCATCCAGGCCGGGGTGGACCCGGCGCGCATCGTCTATTCCGGAGTGGGCAAGACCGAGGCCGAGATGGAGGCCGCGCTCAAGGCCGGCATCCTGATGTTCAACCTGGAGAGCATCGAGGAGATGAAGGTCCTGGACCGGGTGGCCGGCAACCTGGGCCTGAAGGCCCCGGTCAGCTTCCGGGTCAACCCGGACGTGGACGCCCAGACCCATCCCAAGATCACCACCGGTTTGTCCAAGAACAAGTTCGGCCTGGACGTGGAGCTGGCCTTCGCGCAATACCAGGTCCTGGCCGGGATGCCCAACCTGACCATCAAGGGCGTGAGCTGCCACATCGGCAGCCAGCTCACCGACGTGCGCCCCTTTGCCGACGCCCTGGAGCGGGTCTCGGTCCTGGTGGAGCGCCTGCGCGCGGCCGGGATCAAGCTGGAGGTGCTGGACCTGGGCGGCGGCCTGGGCATCACCTACGCCCAGGAGAACCCGCCGGGGCCGGACCAGTACGCCGCGGCCCTGACCGACCAGGTGCGCAAGCTGGACATGCGCCTGGTGCTGGAGCCGGGGCGGGTGCTGGTGGGCAACGCCGGCTTGCTGCTCTGCCAGGTCCACTACACCAAGCAGACCCCGGTCAAGCGCTTCGTGATCGTGGACGGGGCCATGAACGCCCTGATCCGCCCCAGCTTCTACGACTCCTACCACGCCATCTGGCCGGTGAACCAGCAGCCCGGCGCGGAGCCGGTGGTGGCCGACGTGGTCGGCCCCATCTGCGAGACCGGCGACTACCTGGCCCGGGACCGCGAGTTGCCGCCGTTTCGGCGCGGCGACCTGATGGCGGTGATGAGCGCCGGGGCCTATGGCTTCGCCATGAGCAGCAACTACAACTCCCGGCCCCGGGCGGCCGAGGTCCTGGTCCACGGCGACCGCTACAGCGTGATCCGGGCGCGGGAGACCCTGGAGGACCTGATCCGGGGCGAGCGCCGGCCGGAGTGGATGTGAGATGACCCGCAAGCTCCAGGCGCTCCAGGCCCTGCACGGCCTGAAGTTCGCCAAGATGAATGGCAGCGGCAACGACTTCGTGCTGCTGGACAATCGTGTCGCCGGCATCGACCCGGAGCTGATGCCGGCCCTGGCCCGGGGCCTCTGCGCCCGGGGGCGCTCGGTGGGGGCCGACGGCTTGATAATCCTTGAGCCCTCGGATAGAGTTGACCCCCGCTTGGGCCGGGTGGATTTCCGCTGGCATTTCTACAACGCCGACGGGTCCAGCGCCGAGATGTGCGGCAATGGCGGACGCTGCGCGGCCCGCTTCGCCCTGGATCGCGGCCTGGCCGGCCCGGCCATGGTCTTCGACACCATCGCCGGCCCCATCCGGGCCTGGGTGGACGGGGTCACGGTCAAGCTGGAGATGGTGCCTCCGGGCGGGGCCTATGGCGGCCTGGCCCTCGAAGGCCCGAGCGGGCCGCTGGAGCTGGCCGGCATCAACACCGGGGTGCCCCACGCGGTGGTGGCGGTGGAGGACCTGGAGTCCACCCCGGTGCGCGAGCTGGGGCGCTTCCTGCGTTTCCACCAGCATTTCGCCCCGGCCGGCACCAACGTGAACTTCGTGCGCGGCCAGGAGGACGAGCTCTGGGTGCGCACCTATGAGCGCGGGGTGGAGGACGAGACCCTGGCCTGCGGCACCGGCGCGGTGGCCTCGGCCCTGATGGCCGGGCAGTGGGGCTGGCTGCGGTCCCCGGTCACGGTGCGGGTGCGCTCCGGCGAGCGGCTCAAGGTTTATTACAGTGTCGAGGGGGGGCAATTCAAGGAAGTGTTCCTGGAGGGCGCGGCCTCGTATGTCTATGAGGCCGAGCTGAACCGGGAAGCCTTCGCCTGGATGACGTTCCAGGCGGGATAGGACCCGGCGGTCGCGCCAGCGGCCGGCGGGATGTGGCCCAGATCGGCAAAGGAGAAGCTCATGTTGAGGGGAGCCTTGGTGGCCATCATCACTCCGTTCAAGGACGGCGGGGTGGACGAGCATGGCCTGCGGGAACTCATCGAGTTCCAGATCGCGAACGGAACTGACGGCATCGTGCCCTGCGGCACCACCGGCGAGAGCGCCACGCTGAGCCATGACGAGCACAAGCGGGTGATCGAGATCACGGTGGAGCAGGTGAACAAACGGGTGCCGGTGGTGGCCGGCGCGGGCTCCAACAACACCAGGGAGGCCATCGAGCTGACCCAACACGCCAAGAAGGCGGGGGCCGACGCGGCGCTGCACATCACCCCCTATTACAACAAGCCCACCCAGGAGGGCCTGTTCCGCCATTTCCAGGCCATCAGCCAGGCCAGCGGCGGCTTCCCCCTGGTGCCCTACAACATCGCCAGCCGCACCGGCGTGAACATCCTGCCGGCCACCATGGCCCGCATCGCCGAGTTGCCCGGGGTGGTGGCGGTCAAGGAGGCCAGCGGCGACCTGACCCAGATGGCCGAGATCCAGGCCCTGTGCGGCCACAAGGTCGCGGTGCTCTCCGGCGACGACGGCCTGGTGCTGCCGGTGCTGGCCATCGGCGGCAAGGGCGTGATCAGCGTGGTCAACAACATCGTGCCCAAGGACGTCTCCCGGATGGTGGCCGATTTCCAGGCCGGCAAGATCGCCGAGGCCCAGGCCGCGGCCATGAAGCTGGTGCCCCTGGTCAAGGCCATGTTCGTGGAGACCAACCCCATCCCGGTCAAGGTCGCGGCCTACCTGATGGGGCTGATCGAGAGCGACGAACTGCGCCTGCCGCTCTGCCCCCTGGCCCCGGCCAGCCTGGCGGCGCTGAAGCAGGCCCTGGTCAACTACGGCTTGAAGATCAAGGAGTAAACCCATGACCGGCATGGCGGTGGCGGGTGTGGCGGGACGCATGGGCGGAGCCATCGTGCGCGCCATTGGCCGCCAGGCCGAGGCCGGGCTGGCGGGGGGCTTCGAGGCCCCCGGCCATCCCGCCATTGGCAAGCGCGTCGCCGATATCTGCGGCGAGCCCCAGGCCGGCGAGGTCCTGGTCGGCGCCGGGGCCGAGGCGGCCCTGGCCCCGGCCCAGGTCCTGATCGATTTCACCGCCCCGGCCGTCAGCCTGGCCCACCTGGAGCTCTGCGCCCAACTGGGCAAGGCGGCGGTGATCGGCACCACCGGCCTGGACGCCGGGCAGAAACAGGCCATCAAAGACCTGGCGGCCAAGGTGCCGGTGGTCTACTCGCCCAACATGAGCGTGGGCATGAACCTGATGTTCAAGCTGGCCGGCATGGTGGCCCGGGTCTTGGGTCCGGACTACGCCCTGGAGCTGGTGGAGGCCCACCACGACCAGAAAAAGGACGCCCCCAGCGGCAGCGCGGTGCGCCTGCTGGAGGAAATGGCCGCGGCCCGGGGCTGGAAGCTGGACGACGTGGCCAAGCATGGCCGGGTGGGCATGGTGGGCGCGCGACCCCAGGACGAGATCGGGGTCAGCGTGATCCGGGGCGGCGACATCGTGGGCGACCACACCATCTATTTCATCACCCAGGGCGAGCGCCTGGAGCTGACCCACCGCGCTCATTCCCGCGACACCTTCGCCCAGGGGGCGGTGCGCGCGGCCCTGTGGGTGGCGGGCAAAAAGCCCGGCCTCTATGACATGCAGGACGTCCTGGGCTTGAAGGATTAACGCCATGCACTGCCAGCGCGACGACTTCTACGCGGCCAAGGGCATCGTGCGCTTCGCCTCCGGCGGGCGGGTGCGCTACGGCCTCTGGGACAAGGGCCAGATCCGGCTCTACGACGGCTCGCCCTTTGCCGGCGGCAAGGCCAGCCGGGCCACGGTGAAGCTGGGCGAGGTGCGCATCCTGGCTCCCTGCCGGCCCTCCAAGATCGTGGCCATCGGCCTGAACTACAAGGCCCACGCGGCGGAGGTGAAAAAGCCCCTGCCCAGCGCCCCCATGATCTTCCTCAAACCCAGCACCGCGGTCATCGGCGCGGGCGAGGCCATCGGGCGCCCCCTGCACATGAGCCAGCGGGTGGATTTCGAGGCCGAGCTGGGGGTGGTGATCGGCCGCGCCTGCCGCATGGTGGACGAGAGGCAGGCCCTGGACTACGTCCTGGGCTACACCTGCCTCAACGACGTGACCGCCCGCGACCTCCAGGCCAAGGACGTGCAGTACGGCCGGGCCAAGGGTTTCGACACCTTCTGTCCCCTGGGGCCGATCATCGCCACCGGCCTGGACCCGGACGCCCTGGCGGTGCGCTGCCTGGTCAACGGCCAGGTGAAGCAGGACAGCAACACCAACGACCTGATCTTCCCGGTGGCCAAGTTGGTCTCCTTTGTCAGCCAGGTCATGACCCTCAAGCCGGGCGATGTCATCGCCACCGGCACCCCGGCCGGCATCGCCCCCCTGGCCGACGGCGACGTGGTCACCATCGAGTTGGAGGGCATCGGCCGGCTCAACAACCCGGTGACCTCCCGGGGCCAGGCGGCCCAGCCGATCCAGGCCTAGCCAGGGCCTGGCGGGCGACAACCAGCAACACTCACTTTTGGATGTAACGAGAAGGATCGCTATATGGCCTTTGCGAGAGCCCAGCGCCTGGGACTGATTCCCCCCTACCTGTTCAAGGAGATCGACCGCCTGCGCGACGAGGTCAAGGCCCGCGGCGTGGACATCATCGACCTGGGCGTCGGGGACCCCGACCAGCCGACCCCGGACTTCATCGTGGAGAGCCTTTGCCAGGCGGCCCATGATCCGGCCACCCACCGCTATCCGGCCTATTCGGGCATGGACAAGTTCCGGGCCGTGGCCGCCGCCTGGTACGAGAACCGCTTCGGGGTCAAGGTGGACGGCAGGAGCGAGGTCATCACCCTGATCGGCTCCAAGGAGGGCCTGGCCCACTTCCCCCTGGCCTACGTCAATCCCGGGGACGTGGTGCTCTGCCCCACCCCGGCCTATCCGGTCTACTTCAGCTCCACGGTCTTCGCCGGCGGTGAGCCGGTGATGATCCCCCTGACCAAGGACAACGGCTTCCTGCCCGACCTGAAGGCCATCCCCCAGGACGCGCTGAAGAAGGCCAAGGTCCTGGTGATCAACTATCCCAACAACCCCACCGCGGCCACGGCCAGCCTGGAGTTCTACGCCGAGGTGGTGGAGTTCGCCCAGCGCCACAACCTGATCGTGGTCAGCGACGCGGCCTACACCGAGGTCAGCTACGACGGCTATCTGGCCCCCAGCTTCCTGGAGGTCCCGGGGGCCAAGGAAGTCGGCATCGAGTTCCACAGCCTTTCCAAGACCTTCAACATGACCGGCTGGCGGCTGGGCTTCGCGGTGGGCAACGCCGAACTGGTGGGCGGCCTGGGTTCGGTCAAGAGCCAGATCGACTCCGGCGCCTTCGACGCCGTGCAGTTTGCCGGCATCACCGCCCTGACCGACGGGCAGGGCTACGTGGACGAGGCCAAGGTGATGTACCAGGGCCGGCGCGACACCCTGGTGGGCGGCCTGCGCGCCCTGGGGCTGGACGTGACCCCGCCCAAGGCCAGCTTCTACGTCTGGTGCCCCACGCCGGGCGGCATGCCCAGCGCCGAGTTCACCAAGCGCCTGCTCAACGAGGCCGGCATCGTCTCCACCCCGGGCGTGGGCTTTGGCGCGCCGGGCGAGGGCTTCGTGCGCTTCGCCCTGACCGTGGACCAGGCCCGCATCGCCGAGGCGGTGGACCGGCTGGGCAAAATGGGGCTCTAGGATGACGGCCGGGCCGGTGGAGGTCTTCATCGGCCTGGGCGCCAACCTGGGCGACGCCCGGGCCCAGCTCGGGGCCGGACGGCGGGGGCTGGAGGGCCTGGCGGGCTACCGGCCCCTGGCCGTTTCCTCGCTCTATCGCACCGCGCCGGTGGGGGTCACCGACCAGCCCGCCTTCCTGAACGCGGTGGCCCGTGGTATGTTTGAGGGCGAGCCCCTGGCGCTCCTGGACGCCCTGCTGGCCATCGAGGTTGGGCAGGGGCGCGAGCGCCGCCAGCGCTGGGGGCCGCGCACCCTGGACCTGGACCTGCTGCTCTTTGGCGACCAGGTCATCACCCACGAGCGGCTGACCACGCCCCATCCGGAGATGCACCGCCGGGCCTTCGTGCTGGTGCCCCTGATGGAGCTGGCCCCGGAGCTGGTCCTGCCGGTCTGGGGGCGCACCGCGGCCCAGCTCCTGGAGGGCCTGAGCCCCCAGGAGCGTCAGGCGCAAGAGGTGGAGAGATTGGCATGGGATTAGGCGGGTTGCTGCGTTGGCTGGTCATCGGGGTGGTGGTCTGGCTGCTCTACCGCGTGGTCAAGCGCCTGCTCATCGGCCTGAATGGCGGCAACGCCCGGCCCAACCTGCGCCCCCGGGGGGGCGATGAAGTTTTGGACGTGATGGTCCAGGACCCCCAGTGCGGAACGTACCTGCCCCAGCACGAGGCCCTGCGGGCCAAGATCGAGGGGCGAGAGGTGTTTTTTTGCAGCGAGGCCTGCCGCGACGCCTATCTGCGCGGCGACAAGGCCCCCAAAGCCTGAGCGACCGGGTGGCCGTTCCGGGCCTGAAAGGTGCTTGATATGAAAATCTTCATCGATACCGCCGACATCGCCGAGATCAAAGAGGCCCTGAGCCTGGGGGTGCTGGACGGCGTGACCACCAACCCCAGCCTGGTGGCCAAGACCGGCAAGCCCTTCGAGACCTGCATCAAGGAAATCCTGGAGGCCGTGCCCGGCCCGGTGAGCGTGGAGGTGGTGGCCACCGAGCACCAGGCCATGGTGGCCGAGGCCCGCACCTACGCCGCCTGGGCCGAGAACGTGGTGGTGAAGATCCCGATCATCCGCGAGGGCCTCAAGGCCATCAAGACCCTGTCCTCCGAGGGCATCCGGGTCAACACCACCCTGTGCTTCTCGCCCATGCAGGCCCTGCTGGCGGCCAAGGCCGGCGCGGCCTACATCAGTCCCTTCGTGGGCCGTCTGGACGACATCAGCCAGGACGGCATGGAGCTGATCCAGCAGATCGTGGAGATCTACGCCAACTACGCCTTCGAGACCGAGGTCCTGGTGGCCTCGGTGCGCAACCCCATGCACGTGGTGCAGGCGGCCTTGATGGGCGCGGACGTGGCCACCATCCCCTTGAAGGTCATCGACCAGCTCCTGAAGCACCCCCTGACCGATTCCGGCCTGAAGCAGTTCCTGGCCGATTGGGAGAAGCGGGCCAAGTAACCGGCCAAGCAGACCCTTTTGCAAACACCAGGTCGGGGCGGAGAACCTCCGCCCCGGCCATGCTCGTGATCAACACGGGGTTAGCGTGGAAGCCGCAGGGCGCGAAAATCCCATCAACCTGCCCAACCTGCTCAGTCTGGTCCGGGTGGGTTCCATCCCGATCCTGGTGGGCCTGGCCTATCTGCCGGGTCCAACCTGGTCGGCCCTGGCTGCCGGAATCTTCTTCGTGGCCGGCCTCACCGACCTGTTGGACGGTTGGCTGGCCCGGCGGATGAAGAAGATCACGGTGCTGGGGCAATACCTGGACCCGGTGGCGGACAAGCTCCTGGTGGCCTCCCTGCTGGTGGTGCTGACCGAGCTGGGTCGGGCCCCGGCCTGGATGACCATCATCATCGTCTGCCGCGAGATCGGGGTCACCGGCCTGCGGGCCCTGGCCGCCAGCCAGCGGCTCACGGTGCCCAGCGACCGTTGGGGCAAGTCCAAGACCGCCTTGCAGATGCTGGGCATCTTCCTGCTGCTCTTGCACCAGCCGCTGGGCGGCCTGGACGCCGACCGCTGGGGCTGGTGGGCGTTGTGCCTGGCGGTGGTGATCACCGCCTGGTCTGGTCTGGCCTACGTGGTGCGGTTTCGACGCCTGTTGCTCGCAAAACAGGCCTGATCAGGCCTTGACAACCGCCGGGATGCTGTTAATATACGCATTCGTCACGCGGGAGTAACTCAGAGGTAGAGTGCAACCTTGCCAAGGTTGAAGTCGCGGGTTCAAATCCCGTCTCCCGCTCCAGAGAAATCAAGGGGTTAGCCAGTAACGGCTAGCCCCTCATTTTTTTTGTGTGGGAACATATGGGAACTACACGCCCACCAGGTCGCGGATATACCGCTCCGTGGTGCGCAGGCTGCTGTGCCCCAGGCGGGCCTGGATCTGCACCAGGGGTGCGCCGGCATGAGCCAGGGTGGTGGCGTAGTAGTGCCGGAAGCAGCCCACGCTGAACCACTCCAGGCCCAGACGCCCGAGGATGGCGCGCAGGTGCTTCTCGGCCCAGACGGGGAAGTGGGGCGCGTTGCCCTGGGCCTGGCGGAAGAGGTAGGTGCGGCTGGCGTTGCGCCGCCGCCGGGAGCGCAGGGCCTGGGCCAGTTCGTGGCTGATCTGCAGCCGGCGCGGCACCCGGTCGCCGTGGGCGGTTTTCTCGGTGTAGAGCACCAGGCTGGGCGGGTCGTCGTCGAGGCGGCAATCGAACCAGGTCAGGGCCAAGGCCTCCCCCGGCCGGGCCCCGGTCTCCAGGAGCACGTCCAGATAGAGGCGGAACTCGCCCTCGGCCGCCAGGCGGATGGCCGCCACCTGCGCCTGGGTGGGGACATGCTTGGCCCGCCGCCGCACCGCGAAGCGATCCACCAGGGCGAAGGGGTTGTGGGGATAGATCCGCTCGGCCCGCCGGCGGCCCCAGGGCGCGTTGAACGCAGTCTGGGCATGGCGCAGGAAGTCGTTGGCATAGTGGCGGCCGTGGCCCCTGGCCTCCTGGTCCTGGGCGATGGCTTCGGCCCATTGCTCGGCTTGTCGCGGGGTGAGATCCACGGCGGGGAGGTCGGCCAGGTCGGGCCGGAGGCTACAGGCGTTCAGGAGCAGGCGCTCCATATTGTAGGCCACCCGGGGGCTGCGGTGCTGGCGGAGCCACCGGCACCACCGATAGAACAGTTCCTCCACCGTTTCGCTTGCGCTCAGCCCAACGGGCGGCAATGTCAGGATTTGGCCGGTCCGCAGATATTCGCTTACCGCTTCGGCCTGGGCGAGTTCGGCCTCCCGCTTCGTGGTGTAGATTGCCCGACTCTGCAGCCTGACGCCGGCCACGGTCTTGTCGAAGCGCCACAGGCTGGATTTGCGTTCGACACTCATAATCCATCCAATTCGGTGGGAACCTGTAGGAGCGACCAATCCTCACGCCGCCCAAGCTGGCGGCCTGCTTACAGATGAGGTTCCGGGTCACTCCCAGCAAATCGGCGAGTTGAGCGGCGGTCAGCCACTTGGCATGATCAGGTAGCGGAGTGTCGGGGTGCGTTGAATGCATTTCGCCCAACCCGGATTATCTCCAGGCTGGGCGAGAGGCGGATGGTCAGATGGGGTGATTAAAACCTAACCGGTGCTGGCCGACTTGTCAACGGTAAGGCAGCCAGGCTTTTCCTACATGGCCCGCCGAATCAGGCTGCATGCCATTCCTTGGCGCAAAGGTCGATCTTGACCGGCGCACTTGGTTGGCCCTGGATCTCGGAGAAGTCCCGCAGCAGGTCCTGGGCCGGGATGCCCTTGTGTAGGGCATAGACCAGGCGCAAGAGGCGGTCCGTGGGCTCCTGGATGGGGTGCTCGTCGTGCTCCCAGCGCGAGATTGTGGCATTGTTGACCCCCAGGACCTTGGCCAGGGCTAGGGCGGTCAGGCCCAGGTTTTTGCGCAGGAACCTTATCTCCTGGCCCGAGAGCAGGGACTTCTTGCTCAGCAGGTTGCGGGCGATTAGATCGTGCAGGGCGGGCAGGTTAGGGATGCTGACCACCAGCTCGCCGCAGGTGCATTCGAAGATCTCCACCTGGTGCAGGTAGACGTTGTCCATGCCGGATTCGGTGTAGTGGTGATCCCCCAGCTTGGGGGTCAGTTCGGCATTGCAGCTTGGGCAACGCATAAGATGGCTCCTAATACACCGTGATGCAGACCACCGCGGATTCTTCGGGCCAGAGGGCCACCTGGATGGTCAAGGACTCGCCATCCAGATCGTCACCGCAGATCGTGCATTTCCAGTTCCAGTGGTCCTGGTCCTGCCTGAGTTCGGAAAGCTCGCCCCACAGCAACGCCTGTTGCAGATCAACCTGGGATACCCCGCGCTCGCCCATCCGTTCCCGGCAATGCCGGGTGGTCCTGATAAAGCCGCTGCCTTTGGCGATTAAGCGGATCAGCCGCTTGGCTTCATCCAGGTTCATTTATCGGCCCTTAGGGGTGACACATCAAGTCGTTTTGATATGGTGTCAAAAAAGTGCGCAAGTTATTTCGCATGGCCAAGCTTGCTTCCAATGAACTTCACCCCGCGCAGCCCCCTCATTGCAACTAGCCTTGGACGTTATAACCAGGCGTTATCTCGTGTGCCAGCCCAAACCATCGCTGGTTGCCGCATGCGCCAGGCGCCGGACAGGCCTTCCTAGCCATCCAGCCCAAAAAGTTGAGGGGCCTTCCTGACGCCGCAATTGGCATTCAGCCAGGTGGCAAAGCCTTTCCAGGTGCTGTCCTCTATGGAACGCGCACCCTCGGGGCAGCCTTTTATGCAGGCGCAACAACGGATGCAGCGCTCAGTATCGGTGGACACGCTTTCATCAACCGAGATGGCTGCCGTGGGACACAAGCCGGCGCACAGGCCGCAGAGGGTGCACGCCTGTGCATCGGTCACTGGCGCGGCCGCCAGGGGGCGCGCGCCCGGCGCCTCATAGGGGAATTTCCCGGGGACCTCCAGGGAAGCGTGAGGGGCTGGCGGTTGCAGCGCCGCGACCTTGCGCCTGATTTGGGCTCCGAAGTCCATGGCCGTTTGGATGTCCTGCTCGTCTGGACGGCCATTGGCGATGGGGAGGTCTTGGGATGCAAAAGAGTGCTCGCCAATGAACGCGCCGCCAGCAACGGGATCAAGGCCCAGCTCGATCGCCAGGTTTTTCAGCTCTAGCAAGGCGTCCTCGAACTCCCGGTTTCCATACACAACCACGAGAACCGCCGGCGCGTTGCTTGCCCTAATCTGTCTGAAGCGCTTGACAGCCTCCACCGGCAGGCGACCGCCGTAAACCGGGGCGCCCAGGATCACCAGATCATCGGCAAGGGGCGGGATCGTTCTGTTGGCCTGCTCCGGGAGGGTCAAATTGAAGTCCGCGACCTCCTGTGCGGCCATCCCCCTGGCGATGCCCTGCAATATCTTTTGGGTAGTCCCGGTGGGCGAAAAATAGATGAGCTTTACCCGACTAGCGTCCATGGTCGTTTCCTCCGCGTGCCTGCGCTGCCCATGGCCAATGCGGGGCCATTACACGGCCAATTAGTCTATCTCGGTTTTAGAAGATGAATGCCTTCCGCTTCACTCCGCGCAGGTCATGACAAAGGCCTTGCCCGCATCCTCGCCCTCGTGGCTGCGGCCATGGCCCCGGCGGTCATGCATCACCACCCGCTGGCCCGAGGTGACCAGGTGGTGCAGGATGCCGGGCCCACATCTCGCAACTGGCGAAGTCATGGTGCAGCAGGATCACCGTGGGGCTTTGGCGGTAGTCCTCGTAGTAGCTATTCTGGTCAAACTATTCGATGAAAGGCATATTTGTGCCAGTGTGCTAACTTTGCAATTATTCGGTTTCGTTCCCCATCATCATATCGTAGTGACTAATGTGATTCGATTTTTCAAATATTCCCTTAAAGATATCAAGGTATTTATCAACCATGGATTCATCGACAGTCATAAATACATCATCATGAGGAAAGTGTGATCCGGCATGAATCCAGGAAATCAAAGAGCTGCAAATAAACTTATCGTTTCCTTCGAATTTATCACATAACAAATCGAATTCCTTAAAACCACCCATGATTTTGAAATAATATTCAAGTATGCGCCTCATCGTGTTTTGAATAGAATGAACCGACCGATCTCTCTTGCGAATCTCATCCCAAAGTAAATCATATGATGTTGTTATGGGATTAGTTGGACGCTTTTCAATTTTAGATGTGTCGCCGACCTTGCGAACCACCCAGAATGATTCTTTGCCTGAGGCTTGCCTGTTACGCTTTGCATTTTGTTGAAATGTAACTTCTTTATGAAAATAAACATTGTGAGTGAGGATGAAAATTTGTTTAATAGTTCCGATACTATCTTTTGAATTTTTAATCAAATTCTTGATCAGGCTAGACACAATATAAAGTATTTCGCTGTCCAGGCTTGACACAGGGTCGTCAAAAACAACAACTCTGTCAGCTGTTATGCTTGTGTTTGAGTTACTCCCCTTTAACAAACAATAAAAATACAAAAAAGTGACAAAAGATTTCTCTCCTTCACTGAGAGTCTCTTTGGCATCGCTTCCATCCGCCCTTATCAACTTATAGCATGCCCCACATTCGGTCATAGCAAGCGAGAAGTTATGAAAACCAAATGAAGACAATATCCCATTTATTTCAGTAATAGTTGGTTGGATGCTTGTCGTGCTTTTTTCGAGTTCTTGAAGGGTGGCTTCCTTTTGGTTCTTCTCGGTGGTTAGAGAGCCAATTTTCTCATTTAAATTTGATATCGCATTTTTAAGTCCAGATTTTTTACTGAGGTATGCTTCAATGTCTGCCTTTAATTCAGTTTTAACTATGTATTTCCAGACTTGCGCTGTTAATGTTTCCTTTTCCTTAATGATGTTATTAGCGATTTTATTGTGCTCATCAATCTGAGCGTTAGCCTGTTTGATAACGGCGTCAATATTTGATGCTATGCCAGCCAGCGCCGCAAGGGTAACTATCCTGCTTGGCTCTTTGATTTTATTGGATAAGCTTTGGAGGTTTAATGCGCAGGTAGAATCAAAAGCAAGCTTTTCAGACTTTAACTTACCTAAATCAAGATATTTTGAATGATTTGCGATTGTATCATCTAGTTCACGCTGAACTCTATTAACCTCATTTGAGTAGCGGACTTTAATGTCATTTAGCGCGCTTGTTTCTGCCTCAAATGTCTCGTCAAAGTATTCAGCTAAGCTATTTGCAAATGTTGCTTTTGTACTTTGCTGGCAAAAAGGACAGATACCATTGTTAATATCGAAATAGCTGCGACCTTCCCTTACCCAATCACTATTCTCCAGCTTGCTAATCATAGCGGAGATGTCAACGTCTTTTTTCCCAATTATTTTTTTTAATAACATCAAGTCTGATTCAAATTCGCAAAGCTTGTGCATATCAATGGGCTTTACATTGCTTTCAACAATGAGAGTAGGTCCGTAAACTGTTTTTGCCTTTTCTACTAATTGTTCAAGGGTTTCGAGGTTTGCGTTATTATCCTGGAAATTTTTAAGAACATTATCTCTAAACTTACCCTTGTCGCCCATAAAACCTTTAAATGCAGACGATAGTTCGTTGTAATGTTTTAATTTTTGTTCCCAGCATTTTTCTTTAAATTCTTCATCGTGTTGCTCGAGTTCCTCATATTTGCCTTTATTGTGATCTTTTCCGTTGAGAGTTTCTTTGTGCTTTGTAATATTACTATTGATTTGATCTATCTCTCGCTTTACGTCAGCAATCTGGTTTTCTATATCAATATTTTCCTCTCCTAATGTGAATACACCCTTGAGCTCACTTGGTTGACTAAAGTTGTTTTCGATAAAATCGCGATTGTAAACCATTGGTATCAGTTTAAGATCCGCAGTCCATTTCACTTTACAATCTGGATAATTCTCTTCGTTAGCAATAATCCTTGAGATAGTTGTTTTGCCAGATCCATTTGAACCATAAATAAAATTGATTAGGGAAAAAGTATCATCGCATACATCGGCTTCACAAAAAGTCGCAACATTTGAAATTTTAATTGATTCAATCATTGCCCCAATCCTCAAAGATTTAAGTGCCGAAGAACAATTGCCTGCAAGTGTAGATCAAGTTCTATAGATTTAACGCTTCCACCACCCGCACCACCACTCTCCTCACCTCGATCCCCTCCACCACCGCAGGCTCGCCCCGCACCTCCACCGGGATCTTGCTCCCGTTGGCGTGGAGCAGATCCAGCCGCAGCCAAGAGGGTAGGTGGGGTCGGCGCAGCGCGGCCTCCGCCCTCGGGGCGCACTCCGGCGTCACGAAGCGGATGATGCTTCGCCCGCGAAGTTTTCTTTTGTGGTGTCCCAGGAGCCTAGCGAAGCCGAGACTCTGCCAGATGATGAAGCCTTCTTGATGCAGGAACAGAGGCAAAGCGCTGTCCGGAAGCCCCAGGGACCGGCCAACCCTCACCGCATGCATGCTGATGATTTTCCCCCCGTTGCTGGCGGTCGCTGCTATCTCCGCCGTGCCCGCGCCGGTCCCGCAGCCGCGTTCTGGGGCGGCGGGGGCTTGATATGTTCTTCAGGTGCTCTTGGCGCGAGCGCGTCCAGCAGGGTCATGATGGCGGCTTGCCCCTTATCGTCCAGGGCTTCCAGTCGCGGCGCTACAGACATCATCCAGGTGGCCGAAGCCGAGACGACCCTCTTGGACGCTGTAACCGAAGTTCGTTCAACGAATATTTCGCCTTCTCCGGTTCCAACCCATGCAGCAGATACACCTGTTACGTACTCAAGGGCTAGCAGGAATGGTCCGCTTGGCCTGCTTTTGTTGTGTTCCTTATCACTTATATGGCCACCAGACGTCGACATTGCCTTGGCAAGCTGGGCAATGGTCAGCCCTGCCTGCTTTCTAGCGTAACGTATTCTGTCGCCTACTGTTTTCACTTAAATATTCGTTTAATGACTTTTACGCTTGTTAAAGTTCGTTATGTGGTTATATATTCAATCCAGCTTCAAGGAGGTGTCCATGGCCAAGCAGCCCAATCCCTACACGATCAAGCTCACCGAGTCCGAGCGCGCCGAGATCGAGGCCTATGCCAAGCGCCACGGCTTCCGCTTTCTGAGCGACGCCATCCGCACCAAGATGCTGGAGCTGGCGCGCCAGGCCGAGCGCGAGGCCGCATCCTCCCAGGCGGCCTAAACCACCTATGTTTGCGACCTTACACCATCTGTATAGCTCGGGGCAATACCGGTCGCGCCGCGCCATGGTCCCAGGATGCGCCACCCCGCCGCCAGCCATAAACGGAAACCCGAGGGAGCTTTTGCCATGACCATGCAGCGCCCCATGACCCTCCTGGAGCTGGTGCAGGCAGCCGTGCTTGATTCGCGCGAGGGCGTCAAGGGCATTGCCGACTATCTCGGCAAGTCGGCCAGCACCCTTTACAGCGAGATGAACCCCAACGAGGGCGAGGGCCGCACCAACCACAAGCTGGGCCTGCTGGACTGGGTCAAGCTGGTGCGCCTCACCGGGGATTTCCGCTCGTTGCAAAAGGTGGCCGAGGACCTGGGCTACGTGGCCGTGCCCCTGCCCGCCGGCGATCCCGCGCCCCTGGAGGCCCTCCAGCACCTGACCCGCATCACCAAGGAGGCTGGCGAACACGGCGCCACGGTCTGCGTCGCCTTGGAGATCGACAACCGCATTGACCGGCAGGAGGCCCGCGCCTGCCTCAAGGAACTTGACGACCTGCTGCGCGCGGCCGTGGCCTGGCGCCAGGTCCTGCTGACTTTGGTCTAGGGGCGCGGCCCGGCGGGGCCGCATGGTGTCAAACCTCAATAGGGCTGGGCGAGAGGCGGACGGTCAGATGGGGATTTGGCCTCTGCTCTCTCCAGCCCGGGGGAAAACCAAATGCCCGCTGAATGCCTGTCCTCCCGCTCCGTCAACCGAGCGGCGGGTGCTGATCGGCAAATTCGGGTTCTTCAGGTCGCCTAACCGGGAGGGGATTGCATGGAAACGGTCACTTTGGAAGAGTTTCAGGCCCGATGCTGGGCCCAGGGCGTGCCCTGGGAGCATGTGGCCTTCAAGTGCCCCCAGTGCGGGACCGTGCAAAGCATGGCCAGCCTGATGCTGATGGGCTGCCCGATCCCGGAAGCAGAGTCGGCCCTGGGGGTCAAGTGCGAGGGCCATTACAGCGGCAGCGGACCGTTTGGGCCCATCCGAACCTTGGCCTTTGTCCCTCCGCGTGGGTGCAAGATGTCCCTGACCGATCCCGCCCCTGTCCTGCACTCCCATGCGGGGCTGAAGGTCGTCATGGGCAACTTCAGCTATCCCCTTTTTGCCCTCGCCACCCCGGGAGAAGCGCAGGTCCTCAAGGCCGCGCTGTATGCGCAAAGCTCCTCCAGCGAGGCCGCGTGATGGTCGCCCAGCCCCTGCCCATTCCCGGCCAGTCCTGGCCGGTCCTGCCGCCGGGCGTGAGCTACGCCAAGGGCCTGCCGGTCGCGGTTTGGCCGACCATGCCTGGCGAGTCTGAACCTGCCGGGGCCGAACCTTTGGCCCCACTGCCCGCGCCCATTGGCCTGGGCCGTTACCTGGTCCTGGGCCTGCGCCAGACCGCCCGGGGTCTGGCCCGGGCCTGGCAATCGTTTTCGCCGGCGGCCTCGGCTCCCGCGCCCTCCCCCCCAGGCGTGGGGGCCGGGGCCGCCACTCCCGAATCCGCTTCCCAGGGAGAGCCCCATGCCTGAGCCCCTGACCATCCGGGCCTTGCCGTCGATCACGCGGCAGGCTTCACTGCCTGATCCCTGCCTGGCCGATCCCCTGCGGCCCGAGACCTGGCGGCCCCTGCTGGCGGCCCAGGACCAGGGCCGAGCCCCGGGCGCGTTGAAACGCTCCTCCACCACCAGGCCCCTGGCCCCGCTGGCTCAGGTAGGCCATGCCTAGCGCCCTGGCCATGATCGAGGCGGGGTTTGACCTGGCCTCGCATGCCGAGGCCGATGCCTTTGCTCTGGACGAGGCCGGCGCCCGCCGCCTCACGCCCAAGCTTCCGGCCGAGGTCTGGCAGCGCCTGACCTGGCCCAGCTCGCTGGGCATCCCCCTGCGCTTCCTCTGCCGCAAGCACCCCTCGATCACCTTCCATAGCGATGCCCTTTGCCAGTTGCGTCGGGACCTGGGCCAGCCCCACCAGGCCGAGCTCTCGGACTATGTGGACTTCGGCCGCTGCCTCAACTGCCCCGGCCCCTATTGCCTGGACACCGCCGATGGTCAGCTGGTCCTCAAGCGCCTGGAGCGCCTGGGCCGCCGCACCGGCCAGGCCCGACCCTGGAGGAAACGCCGTGCTTGAGTCCGAACGTCAGCAATCAGCGCTCACGCCACCCGCGCCCGGCCTGGCCCGTTGCGGCATCTGCCAGACCCGGAGGCCCTTGCACGAAGACGGCGGCCTGCCGCCGGGCTGGTATCAGTCCCCGGCTGATCCGGAGTGGCTGGCCTGCCCGGAGTGCCAAATTGGCTTGCTGGAAGCGGCCCGGGCCGGGCGCATCTTTGCCGCGCCGCTGGACGAGGTGCCCGGTGCCTGAGGCCTTGCGACTGGTGGTGCCCGCGCCCTGGGGCCTGGCCTTGGTGCTGGGCTTGGTGGACCGCTGGCACCACCACCACGCGACACCGTCCGGCCTGGTCCTGCCCGCGCCCCTGGCCATCGTCCAGGAGCGCGCCGCCAATGATTACGCCGGGGTCCTGACCCAAGTCGATCGCCTGGCCCGGCGCCGAGGCCTGGGCCCGCTCCTTCGGCTGGTGCCCTGGGACTTCACCCAGGCCGGGCCCGTGGGCGCGGCCGAGCTGGTGGCCTGCGACTATGGCTGGCGCGAGCGCCAGGGCCTGGCCGCGGGCTGGTGCTGGCGGATCAACAATCCCCAACCGGCCTGGCGGGCCGAGGCGGCTTGAGAGGCCTGATGCAATCCTCCTCCCCAATCCTTCCCCCCACGGCAGGCCGGGCCGGGTCTATCCCCGACCGGCCCGGCCTGCCACCCCTCCCGAGCCAGGCCACGGGTCGGCTCGGGGATTGGCGCTGGTGGGCGTGGACGATCAGTCAGGTCCTCATCGCTCAGATCGGAAGAGCACACGTCTGAACTCCAGTCACGGCTACCTCTCGTATGC
>CALERA010000450.1 GCA_937908275.1 uncultured Desulfarculaceae bacterium
ACCGCCGCCACGATGCCCTGGTAGCCGGTGCAGCGGCAGAGGTTGCCGCTCAGGCCCCGGCGGATGGCGGCCGGGTCCGGCTGGGGCTCCCGGCGCAAGAGGTCGGCCGTGGCCAGGACCATGCCCGGCGAGCAGAAGCCGCACTGCACCCCGCCCTCGGCCACCAGGGCCTCCTGGATGGGGTGCAGGCCTTCCTGGGGGGTGAAGCCCTCGATGGTCACCAGCTCCCGACCCTCCAACTGGGCGGCCAGCATCAGGCAGGACAGGCGGCTGACCCCGTCCACCAGCACCGTGCAGGCCCCGCACTCCCCGGCCCCGCAGCCCTCCTTGGTGCCGGTCAGGCCCAGGTCCTGGCGCAACAGGTCCACCACCCGGCGGTCGGGCGGGGCCTCGATCTCCAGGGGCCGCTGGTTGAGGACAAAGCGGATCAGCATGGCGATTCCTCCCGCGCGGCCAACAGGCCCAGCACCCGCTCCGGGGTCAGGGGAAAGACCCTGGGCGCGGCCCCGCAGGCCTGGCCCACGGCCGCGGCCAGGGCCGGCAGCACCGGGTCGATGCCGATCTCGCCCAGGCCCTTGGCCCCCAGGGGGCCGCTGGGCTCCCAGGTCTCCACTATGAGATTGGTCATGGCCGGGGCGTCCAGGGCGGTGGGCAGGATGTAGGTGCTGAGGTTGGGCGTCCCGGGCAGGCCGTCCCGGGCGCTGAAGTCCTCCAAAAGGGCGTAGCCCAGGCCCTGGCCCAGGGCGCCCTCCATCTGCTGGCGCCAGAGCCCGGGGTTCAGCACCCGGCCGCAGTCGCTGGCGGCCAGGTAGTCCAGCACCGTCACCTCACCGGTCAATTCGTCCACCTCCACTGCCGCCAGGTGCACCGCGAAGGAAAAGACCGCGTGGGGGAAGCCGTGCAGGCGCAGCTCCGGGGCGCAGGCCGGCAGATGGGGGTTGACCGGGGCGCGGTGACGGGCGGTGGCCACCCGCTCGGCCGGGTCCATCAGGCCGGCCAGGCGGGCCAGGGGCAGCTCGCGGCCGCTGCCCGGGTGCCAGACCCGGCCGGGCAACAGCATCACCTCGGCCGGACCGGCGGCGAACAGCAGGTCCGCGGCCCGGGCCAGGAGGCGGCCCTTCAGGGTCTCGCAGGCGGCCAACAGGGCCGGGGCGAAGGTGAAGGTGGTGCGGCTGGCCGAGGCCGAGCCGCTGGGCAGGGTGCGCCCGGTGTCGGGCAGCACCAGCTCCAAATCATCCAGCGGCTGGCAGAGGGCCTGGCCGGCCAGTTGCAGGTTGGTGGAGGCGTTGCCCTGGCCCATGTCCACCACCCCGGAATAGACCCGGAAGCGCCCGGCCTCGGTCAGCTCCAGCTTGGCGTTGGCCACGTCCGGCACCACCGGGCCGTAGCCCAGGCCGTGAAAGGCCGCGGCCAGGCCCACCCCCCGCCGGCGCTGGCGACCGGCCGCCGCCCGCCAGGCCGCCCGTTCCCGCCACAGGCGATGGCTGGTCACTGCCGCCAGGCACTGCTCCAACCCGTTGGAGCAATCCAGCAGCGCCCCGGAGGGGGTGAGATCACCCCGTTGGATCAGGTTGCGCCGCCGGATCTCGGCCCGGTCCAGGCCCAGGCCGTCAGCCAGGCGGTCCAGGCTCAGCTCCATGGCCGCCGTGACCTGGGGCACGCCAAAGCCGCGAAAAGCGCCGGACACCGGGTTGTTGGTGTACACCGCCCGCAGGCGCAGGCTGGCGTGGGGGATGCGATAGGGTCCGCCGGCGTGCTCCAGGGCCAGGGCGGTGACCACCCCGCCCAGGTGGTCGTAGGGGCCGGTGTCCAGCTCGCCCTCCACCGCCAGGGCCAGCAACCGCCCCTGGGCGTCACAGCCCAGGCGGTAGCGCAGCCGCGCCGGGTGGCGCTTGCAACCGGAGAGAAAGCTTTCCTCGCGGCTCAGGGCCAGCTTCACCGCCCGGCCGGGGCAGGCCAGGGCGGCCATGCCCAACAGGCTCTGCACCGTGACCCCGTC
>CALERA010000451.1 GCA_937908275.1 uncultured Desulfarculaceae bacterium
CCCCATCCCCGAGGCTTTCGCCACCGGCTGCCCGGTGGTGACCACCAACCGGGGGTGCAGCCCGGAGGTGGCCGGGGGCGGGGCCCATCTGGTGGACCCCTTTGATGTCGAGGACATGGCCCGGGGCCTGGCCCGGGTGGTGAGCGAGCCGGACTATCGCCAGGAGCTGATCGCCCGGGGCCTGGAGCGGGCGCCGCATTTCCACTTCGACCGCTGCGCCCGCCAGACCCTGCAGGTGCTGGAAGACGCCCTGGCCTGAGGCGGGCCCAAATACCCCTCCGCTATTTGACAATCGATATTGTGAAGGATATATTTTATTCTCCTTAATCACCACGGGTCATCTATGGATTCGTGGCGGAAAGGATGCGACGGTGGCCCGGTTGGCGGTGGCCCTGAGCGGGGGCGTGGATTCCACGGTGGCCGCGTTCCTGCTCCGGCAAGAGGGCCATGAGGTCCACGGCTACAGCCTGCGCCTGGGCCAGGGGCCGGACGAGGCCTGGCGGGCCGGGGCCGCGGCGGCGGCCCAACTGGGCCTGCCCCACCGGGTGGTGGAGGCGGCGTCGGAGTTCGAGGCCCGGGTGGTGGCCCCTTGCGTGGCGGCCTACGCCGCCGGGCGCACGCCCAATCCCTGCGCCTGGTGCAACGCCCGGGTCAAGCTGCCCCTGCTCTGGGCGGCGGCGGCGGCCGACGGCTGCCAGGCCCTGGCCACCGGGCACTATGCCCGCTTGGAGACCAGCCCGGACGGGGTTCAACTGGCCGAGGGCCTGGACCCGCGCAAAAGCCAGGCCTATTTCCTGGCCCGGGTGGATGCGGGGCTTTTAGAGCGCTTGCGCTTCCCCCTGGGCGGTCTGACCAAGTCCCGGGTGCGGGAGTTGGCCCGGGCCGAGGGGCTTTTGGCCGCCCAGCGGCCGGAGAGCCAGGACGGCTGCTTCCTGCCCCCCGGGGGGTGGGACGAATTGATGGCTGGCCACGGGGCCTTGCGCCCCGGACCCATCGAGGACGACCAGGGACGCCTCCTGGGCCGGCATCGGGGGGTGCATGGATTTACCATTGGCCAGCGTCGCGGCCTTGGGGTAGCTTTAGGATACCCCGCCTATGTGCTGGCCTTGGATGGCCAGCGGGCCGCGGTGAAGGTGGGGCCGCCGGAGGGGCTGGTCTCCTCCGGCCTGGTGGGCGGCCGGTGGCTTTGGCGCCAGCCGCCCGAGCAATGCCCGGACCTGATGGTGCGGGTGCGATACGCCCACCAGGGAGTGGGCTGCCGGGTGGTAAGAACCCGGGATACTTGTGAAGTGCACTTCAACGCGCCGCAGCGCGCGGTAGCCCCTGGCCAGTTGGCGGTTTTGTTCAGCCGGGGCGTAGTCGTGGGATCGGCTTGGATTGAGCGTGCCTTGGAAAGGATCGACGGTAGAGCATCATGAAGTTATCAACCAGAGGACGTTACGGCGTGCGGGCCATGCTGGAGCTGGCCATGAACTCGGGCAAGGGCCCGGTGCCCCTGCGTGACCTGGCCAGCCGCCAGGAGATCTCGGCCAAATACCTGGAGCAGTTGCTCATCCCCCTGAAGGGCGCCGGCCTGGTCAAGAGCGTGCGCGGGGCCCGGGGCGGCTACATGCTCTCGGTGGACGCCGGGCGCATCAGCCTGTATGACATCGTGCGCAGCCTGGAAGGCCCCCTGGCCCCGGTGGAGTGCGTGCAGGACTCCAACTTCTGCGACCGGGTGGGTGGCTGCACCGTACACCTGGTCTGGGGCGAGATGGGCAAGCTCCTGGTGGACTTCCTGGACGGCCTGACCCTGGCCGACCTGGTGGCCCGGCAGGAGGAGAAGGACCGCATCTGCCCCAGCGCGGCCACGGCCGGCGCCATCGCCGTCTAGCCGGAAGGCCGTCCCCGGGGACGGACGCCCGCGACCGCTGGCGGTCGCGGGCGAACATATCGTCATCACCGATCGTTTATAGCGAGCTTGGCCTATTGAACAGCCGGGCGACGGGAAGGCGCACATGACCCGGACCATCGAGGAGATCAACGCCAAGATCAAGGCCGGCAAGGTGGTGGTGGCCACCGCCGAGGAAGTCGTCGGCCTGGTGAGGGAAAAAGGCGTCAAGGCCGCCACCGAGGCGGTGGACGTGGTCACCACCGGGACCTTCGGGCCGATGTGCTCCTCGGGGGTGTACTTCAACATCCGCCAGTCCACGCCCAAGATCAAGTGCGGCGGCGGCAAGGTGAGCATCAACGGGGTGCCGGCCTATGCCGGCTGGGCCGCGGCCGACCTGCTGCTGGGTTGCACCGCGGTCAGCGACGAGGACCCGCGCAACGCGGTCTACCCCGGTCTGTTCAGCTATGGCGGGGCCCACGTGATCCAGGACCTGGTGCAGGGCAAGGTGGTCAAGATCGTGGCCAGCACCTATGGCACCGATTGCTATCCCCGCAAGGAATACACCGTGGAGCTGGGCCTGCAGGACTTCGCCAGCGCGGTGATGTTCAACCCCCGCAACTGCTACCAGCTCTACAACGTGGCCGTGAACCTGGCCAAGCGCACCATCTACACCTACATGGGGGTGCTCAAGCCGGGGCTGGGCAACGCCAACTTCGCCACCGCCGGCGAGCTGAGCCCCCTGCTCAAGGACCCCACCCTGCGCACGATCGGCATCGGCACCCGCATTTTCATCGGCGGCACCGAGGGCTATGTGATCTGGCCCGGCACCCAGCACGTGGCCGAGCCCCAGCGTTTCGACAACGGCCTGCCCCAGAGCCCCTCGGCCACCCTGGCGGTGATCGGCGACCTGAAGCGGATGAACCCGCAATACCTGCGGGCGGCCTCCATCGTGGGCTACGGGGCCTCCCTGGCCATCGGCATCGGCATCCCGATCCCGGTGCTGGACGAGCAGGTGATGGCTCACGCCGCCATCCCCGACGCGGAGATCACCTTCCCCATCGTGGATTACGGCGAGGCCTATCCCCTGGGACGGCCCGGGGGACTGGGCCGGGTCTCCATGGCCGAGCTGCTGAGCGGGCACATCGAGGTGGATGGCAAGCGGGTGAGCACCGGCTGCCTGACCAGCCGGGCCAAGGCCCGCGAGGTGGCCGCCGAGCTCAAGAGCCGCATCCAGACCGGCAGCTTCACGCTTTCCCGTCCGGTGGCCCCGCTGCCCGGCGCGGAGCTGGCCCAGGGTTGCTGACGCCACGGGCCGGCCGCGGCCGGCCGCAGAAGATATAGCGAGGTATCCATGGCCATCAAGAAGGTCGTGCTCAACTTCCCCCCCCGGCTGATCCAGGAGCCGGTGACCTATCACCTGGTGCGCGACTACGATCTCCAGGTCAACATCATGCGCGCCCTGGTGCGCCCCCGCGAAAAGGGCCGCATGGTCCTGGAGCTGACCGGGTCCCAGGCCAACATGGACAAGGCCTTCGAATACCTGGACCAGGCCGGCGTGCAGGTGGACGCCCTGGTGCAGGAGCTGCGCTACAACCCCGAGCTGTGCGTGCACTGCACCGCCTGCACGGCCTTCTGCCCCACCGGGGCCCTGAGCGTGGACGCCGAGACCCGCAAGATCGTCTTCGACGCCAGCCAGTGCATCCTGTGCGAGTCCTGCATCCCGGCCTGCGCCTACCAGGCCATCGAGTGCCAGTTCTGAACCGTCCCGGGTCCGGGCCCGACCAAGGCCCGGACCCGGAGCGTCGCTCCCCCGCCGCGCCGGCCCCAACCCCGCGCGGCCCCGCCCCTGCACCCGCTCCGGCCTTGACAGGACCGCGGCCGGCCCCGTAGCCTTGGCCAGACCGCAAGCCTAACGCGGATGGCGACTTGAAGATATCGGCCCACATCCTGCCCCGGCGCGTGATCCTGGTCCTGCTGTTGGGCCTGGGCTGGGGTTTGCGTTTCTGGGGGCTCTCCTGGGGGCCGGACCCGGCCCACTCCGGGCATCCCGAGGAGTGGACCTGGCAGATCATCGACTCCCTGTCCTTCGCCTCCCCCACCTATCCCGGCATCTGGACCCAGGCCTTCTACAGCCTGGCCGCCCTGGCCCGGGGGGCCATCTCCACCTGCGCCGGCTGGCTGGGGGTCTGGCTGGGCGAGGTGCGCACCAGCACCGAGCTGGTCCTGCCGGCCCAACTGGCCGGCCGGGCCACGGCCGCCTTCCTGGGCGGGGCCCAGGTCTGGGCGGCCTACATGGTGGCCCGGCGCTATTTCGACAGCGTGGCCACCGGCCTGCTGGCGGCGGCCCTGGTGGCGGCCCACCCGGTGCTGGTGACCCAGAGCCATTACCTGGCCCTGGACACCCCCCTGGCCCTGGCGGTGATGTTCTGCCTCTGGGCGGCCTGGCGGCTGATGCAGCGGCCGGGACCAGGCTCCCTGGCCCTGGCCGGCCTGGCCCTGGGCCTGACCCTAACCACCAAGGCCAGCGGGGCCCTGGTGGCCCCGGCCCTGGCCGCGGCGGCGGTGCTGGCCTGGCGGCGGGAGCGGCCCGAGGTCTGGCCGGCGGCGGCCTCCTGGCCCCTGGGCTTCCTGGGCGGACTGTTGGTCGGGCTGCTGCTGGGCTATCCCGGTTTCCTGGTGCGCCTGCCGGAGGTGGGCGACGTGATCCGGGCCTCCTTCAGTCTCTCCGGCCAGGCCCCGGCCGACTGGCTGGGACTGATGACCGGCCGCCTGACCCAGGCCCGGGCGATGCTGGGGTCGGGGACGGTCGGGGTGCTGGCCGCGCTGTGGCTGGCGGCCGGCGGCCTGATGCTCTGGCGGCGCAACTGGCCGCGCCTGGTGCTGATGATCTTCCCGCCGCTGTACCTCCTCTCCAGCCTGCTGCTGTTGCGCGGGGCGGTGGAGGGCCAACTGGCGGTCTGGCTGCCGGTGGCGATGCTGGCCGCCTGTTGGCCGGTGGTGGTGGTCTGCCGGCGGCTGCCGGGGGACTGGCTGCCGGTGAGCGGGGCCCTGGCGGCCGGGGCGCTGCTCTGCCTGCCGCTGCTCTGGCGCTCGCTGGAGGTGGGCTATCTCTTCTGGCAGCAGGACACCTTCAGCACCGCCAGCTTCTGGCTGCGGGCCAACCTGCCGCCCGGGGCCGAGGTCCTGGCCAGCGGGCAGACCCCCTCCGGGCTGTTCCCCACCCAGCGCCGCCTGGGCGCGGCCGGCTCGGGCCGGGATTGGCCCCGGGAGAACGCCTTTCTGCTGACCACGGCCCTGGGGCCGGACGGCGAACCCTGCGCGGCGGAGCCCAGCGAGGACCTGCGGGCCTGGCAACTGCTGCAGGTCTTTGACCTGCGCGCCGGCCTGGGACGCGAGGCCCAGGTCCCGCCCTGCCTGCCGCGTTGGGTCAGCCCCCGGGTGGAGGTGCGCGCGCCGTTGCCGGCCCGGGAGATCGGCCAGCCCCTGGCCCTGTGGCGGCCGGCGGTGGGCTCGGCCCGGGGCTACGCCCTGATCCCCGGCCAGCACAACGACTACAGCCGGGCCGAGAACTGCATGTGGCTGGCTCGCCCCGGCCTGGCCCAGCGCACCCTGCGCCTGGACCAGCCGCCCGCCCGCCTGGGCCTGGACCTGCACAACGCCGGGGAGGACCTGGCCCTGGTGCGGGTGAGCCAGGGGCCGGGACCCAGCCAGCCGCTGACCATCTATCCCGGCCAGAGCCTGCACCTGCCCCTGACTCCCCAGGCCTGGCCGCCCATGGCCCCGGGCTTCTTCCCGGTGCGGGTGGTGGCCAGCCGGGGCGGCGGGGTCATGGCCCGCCTGGAGTGGGACCCGCTGCTGCTGGGCCGCCAGGCCCTGGAGGATGGGGCCTTCGCCGCGGCCGAGGCCCTGCTGGCCCAGGCCGAGCGGGAGCACCCGGAGTCCTTCGGGGCCCGGGCCTTGCGGGCCGGGGCATTGGCCCACCTGGGGCGCTACCAGGAGGCGGGCGGCCTGCTGGCCGGCCTGGCGGAGGCGGAGGGCGAGCCGGCCCGGACCTACCAGCGCCTGGCCCAGGAGGGGTCGGCCGAGAGCGACGCCGGCTGGGTGCAGGCCTTCGAGGGGTTCAGCGGCTACCACTATCCCCTGCTGCGCCAGGCCCTGGGCCTGGAATACACGGTGCGGGGGTCGCTGTGGCTGGCCGAAGAGCCGGAGACCCCGCTCCAAGGCCAGGGCTTCCACGGCAGCCTGATCCGGCCGACGGGCAAGAACGGCGGCAGCCTGCGCCTGTGGCTGGACGAGCCCTTCCCGGCCGGGCGCTTCCTGGCCGAGCTGCGCCTGACCAGCCGCGCTCCGGGCAGCTTCGGGGAGCCGGCCTCGGTGGAGGTCTGGGTGCGCGACGCCCAGGGCGGACGCCGTCTGGCGGCCCGGCCCCTGCGCGCGGCGGACCTGGCCGGGGGAGCGGGCCGGGTGGAGCTGCCCCTGGAGCTGACCCAGGCCGCCAACCGGCTGGAGGTGCGCCTGAACTACCAGAGCCCGGCCGAACTGCGCCTGGAGAGCCTGCGCCTGGGGGTGGACCTGCCGGCCCACCTGCGCCAGGTGCTGCGCTGGTATCACGACGCCTGGGGCCGGGTCTCGCTGCAGGCCGGGCGGCACGCGGCGGCGGTGGCGGCCTTCGAGGCCCTGCTGGCCCTGGACCCGGAGTTCGGCCAGGCCCACCTGCTGCTGGCCCAGGCCCTGATCGACGCCGGCCGCCTGGAGCCGGCTTATCGCCAGGTGCGCCAGGCCGAGCAGACCTACCTGGCCCAGCCCCAGCGTTTGGCCCAGGTGCGCGATCTCTACGCCATGTTGCTGCGGGAAGAGGACGTGGCCCGGGTGGAGCGGCGGCTGGGCGACCTGAGGCCCTCGCTGCGGCGCGAGGCGCGCTTCGCCTCGGGCCTGGCCCTGTTGGGCTATGACCAGAGCAGCGCCGAGGTGCGCCCGGGCGGCAGCCTGGACCTGGGCTATTATTGGCGGGTCTGGGCCAAGCCGCCGCTCAATTACTACATCTTCGTGCACCTGAAGGGGCCGGACGAGATCCTGACCTTCGACCACCTGCTGGACCATGGGCGGCGGGACATGACCGGGCTGAAGCTGGGCGAGGTGGCGCGGGAGAACTACCAGATCACCATCCCGTCCCGGGCCCGGCCGGGCAAGTACCGCCTGCTGGTGGGCATGTGGGACCCGCGTTTCACCGGGCAGCGGGTGCCGGTGGTGGAGGGCGAGGGCGCGGGCGGCGACGAGGTGCTCCTGACGACTATTGAGGTTCGTTAAGTCCGGGCGGGTCTGATCAGCGCCGCGCAAGCCCGGACGGGCGGGGATAAACCCCGCCGCTACATCAATAAAAACCTTTTATTGCTGAGCCTTGGCATAGAGGCGGGGACCCCCGCCTTTGTGTTCACGCGGGCGGGATCCGGTCGCGGGTGGTGGGACGCCGGATCGCTGGGGCCAGGATATTGTCTATTCGCGGACCGGCGTTTAATCAAGGGCAAGGCTGTTTTTGAACAACCCGCTTTTCTTTTGGGTAGGGGGTGTGGGGGAAACCCTTTTCTTTTGGCACAAAAGAAAAGGGTTTCCCCCACATCTTCCTATCTTCCCCCCGCC
>CALERA010000452.1 GCA_937908275.1 uncultured Desulfarculaceae bacterium
TCCGCGAGGGCGGCCGCACCGTGGGCGCCGGCGTCATCAGCGAGATCATCGAGTAAAGGCGGCTTTAAATGCCCAGAGATATCATTCAGTTGCTCTGCCAAGAGTGCAAGCGCAAGAACTACAGCACCACCAAGAACAAGCGTCGGACCCCCGACAAGCTGGAGTTCAAGAAGTATTGCAGCTCGTGCCAGAAGCACACCCTGCACCGTGAAGGCAAGTAGTTAAGTGTTTACCGGTGATTGCACGCCTGTAGCTCAACTAGGCTAGAGCGTCGGACTCCAAATCCGAAGGCTGGGGGTTCGATTCCCTCCAGGCGTGCCACTCACCTTTAGCAACCCTGATCCACGGCGGCGCGGTCTCGGCCGGCTCAATGAAGGCCGGTGCGGGGCAGGGCGGCTTTTTTAGCTGAGCAAACGTCGCGGGAAGCCTAGGGGGCGCATGGCCGAAGCCAAGGACAGCAAGGGACAGAAACCGACCGTGGCCAAGCCCGCGTCGGACAAGGCCGTCGCGGCCAAGGCCGCCCGGGCGGCCAAGGAAAAAGACTCCCAGCCCGGCGGGCCGGCGGTCTGGCTGACCCAGGCCGTGCAGTTCTTGCGCGAGGTCAAGACCGAGCTGAGAAAGGTCACCTGGCCGCCCCGCAAGCAAGCCATTTCCAGCACCGGCGTGGTGGTGGTCCTGGTCATCCTGGCCAGTGTCTTTCTGGCCCTGGTGGACTACTCCCTGGGGCATTTAGTAAGAGCCATCATCAGGTTGGGCTAGGGGGCAATAGCGTGGCCAAACTCTGGTACATCGTCCACACCTACTCCGGGTTCGAGAACAAGGTCCGCGAGGCCCTGGCCGAGCGGGTCAAGTCCCATGGTCTGACCGACTATTTCGGCCGGATCCTGGTGCCCATGGAGAAGGTCGTGGAGATGGTCAAGGGCCAGCGGCGCGAATCCTCCCGCAAGTTCTATCCCGGCTACATCCTGGTCGAGATGGAGATGAACGACACCACCTGGCACCTGGTCAAGTCCACGGCCAAGGTGACCGGGTTCGTGGGGGGCACCGAGACCGCGCCGCAGCCCATCACCGAGGAAGAGGCCGAGCGCATCATCGCCCAGATGGCCGAGGGCGCCAAGGCCCCCCGGCCCAAGTACAGCTTCCGCGAAGGTGACGAAGTGCGGGTCATCGATGGCCCCTTCAACAACTTCAACGGGGTGGTGGAGGAAGTCCATCCCGACAAGGGCAAGCTGCGGGTGCTGATCAGCATCTTCGGCCGCGCCACCCCGGTGGAATTGGAGTTCGTCCAGGTTACCAAGATATAGCCGGACAGCCAGCCGGCCCGACCGCCCGGCGCACAACGGGGTGCGCGGGCGTTGCGCTGCTTGGGGGCCCCGGCCCCAGCCTCAGGAGACATCATGGCCAAGAAAGTCGTAGCCAACATCAAGTTGCAGATTCCGGCGGGCAAAGCCAACCCCAGCCCGCCGGTGGGTCCGGCCCTGAGCCCCCATGGCGCCAACATCATGGAGTTCTGCAAGGCCTTCAACGCCCGCACCCAGGGCATCGGCGACACCATCATCCCGGTGGTGATCACGGTCTACGCCGACCGCAGCTTCACCTTCGTGACCAAGACCCCGCCGGCGGCGGTGCTCTTGCGCAAGGCCGCGGGCGTGCCCAAGGGCTCGGCCACTCCCAACAAGGAGAAGGTCGGCAAGATCAGCATGGCGCAGATCAAGGAGATCGCGCAGGAGAAGATGAACGACCTCAACACCCGGGACCTGAACCAGGCGATGCAGACCATCATGGGCACCGCGCGGTCCATGGGCCTCGAGGTCGTTCAGTAGGCCCTGCGCCAACCCCATTAGAGCCCGTGGAGGCCCGGCCAGGCCGACCGCACACGGCGCTCCGCAACCCGGAGAGTTTTTAGATGGCCAAGCACGGCAAGAAATTCCACCAGGCGCGCACCCAGGTTGACCGCGCCCAGAAGTACGCCTTCGCCGAGGGCATCGAAGCCGCCCTGGGCGCCTCCTACGCCAAGTTCGACGAGAGCCTGGACGTGGCGGTGCGCCTGGGCGTTGACCCCCGGCACGCCGACCAGATGGTGCGCGGCACCGTCGTCCTGCCCCACGGCACCGGCAAGACGGTGCGGGTGGCGGTCTTCGCCAAGGGCGAGAAGGAAAAAGAGGCCCTGGACGCGGGCGCGGACTACGCCGGCGGCGACGACCTGGTCGAGAAGATCCAGGGCGGCTGGACCGACTTCGACCGCGCCGTGGCCACCCCGGACATGATGGGCGCGGTGGGCAAGGTCGGCCGCATCCTGGGTCCGCGCGGCCTGATGCCCAACACCAAGAGCGGCACCGTGACCTTCGACCTGGCCAAGGCCATCAAGGAGATCAAGGCCGGCAAGATCGAGTTCCGCGTGGACAAGGGCGGCGTGATCCACGCCCCGGTGGGCAAGAAGAGCTTTGGCCCGGAGAAGCTGAAGGAGAACCTGGACGCGTTGGTGGACACCCTGGTGCGCCTGAAGCCGGCCACCGCCAAGGGCACCTACGTCAAGGGCATCACCGTCAGCACCACCATGGGCCCGGGCGTGCGTTTGGACACCGCCGAGGTCAAGACGGCCCTCAAGGCCTAGATTTGGCTTTGCAACGGGGCCGGCGACCGGTCCCGTGAACATACAGGCTCTGGATCTGCGTATCGGTCAGAGACAGCGGGCGGCCCGGCGCGGGGCCCTAATGATCCTGATGGGGATCACCCGCCGAGAGCGATCAGGCAGGTGTGGCGAATCGGGATTCTGCTCACCTCCTTGATTCTGACTTCGGGTCGGGATCCAGACAACAGGCGGGAAGGCCGGCGGAAAGCGGGCCTTCCAAGGAGGTAGCCAAAGGTGAACCGCAGCGATAAAGAGGTCGTGGTCCAGACCATGGCCGAGCGCCTCGGTCGCGCCAAGGCGTGCGTGTTGACCAACTTCACCGGTCTCAAGGTCGAGCAGATGACCGACCTGAGACAGAAGCTCAGGGAGAACAACCTTGAGTACGTGGTGGTGAAGAACACGCTGCTGGAGCGCGCCAGCGAGAGCGTTTCCGCCGCGATTCCGGCTGATCAGCTCACGGGGCCCAACGGCCTGGCCATCGCGTACGACGATCCGGTGGCCCTGGCCAAGACCTTGGTGGATTTCGCCAAGACCAACCCCAAGTTGGAGCTGAGAGCCGGCGTGCTGGAAGGCAAGGTCATCAGCGCCGCCCAGGTGGTGGAGCTGGCCAAGATGCCTTCCCGCGAGCAGCTGCTTTCCATGCTGCTGGGGGCCATGAACGGCGTTCCCCGCAACCTGGTCAGCGTGCTGGCGGCGGTGCCGCGCTCGTTGCTCAACGTGCTCGTGGCCATCAAGGACCAGAAGGCCGAGGCCGAGGCCGCCTAGGCGGGCCGGCGTGGGATCAGAATCCCAAGCAATTTCGCCACATCGGGCCGGGGCCAGGAGCGCCCGCGGCCGCCAAGGAAAGGATCTTAAGCAATGTCCATCAGCAAAGCCGACGTGATCGAGTACATCAAGAACATGACCGTCCTGGAGCTCTCCGAGCTGGTCAAGGAGCTCGAGGAGACCTTTGGCGTCAGCGCCGCGGCCCCCATGGCCATGGCGGCCATGCCCATGGGTGGCGGCGCCGAGGCGGCCGTCCAGGAGGAGCAGACCGAGTTCGACGTCATCCTGGAGAGCGCCGGCGACAAGAAGATCCAGGTGATCAAGGTCGTGCGGGCCATCACCGGCCTGGGCCTGAAGGAGGCCAAGGACCTGGTGGACGGCGCGCCCAAGCCGGTCAAGGAAGCCGTCAGCAAGGAAGAGGCCGAGAAGATCAAGGCCGAGCTGGAGGAGTCCGGCGCGGTGGTGCAGGTCAAGTAGGACCGCCACCAACGGCTTTTGTTTACGACGCACCCACCGGCGGCCGGGTTTTGGCCGCCGGTGGGTCGGCTCCAAAAAGATGCATCGCCCCCCGGCAGGGCCGGGCCGCTTGCTCGGGCGAGCGGCCTTGGTGCCGCCGGGTGCCCGTGTTTGGTGGCTCCGCCACCCGGGAGGCGCCCTAGACGGCGAACCTCCCCGCACCCTTCCTCGAAGGAGAGTCCATGAGCCAGGCGACCGAGACCAGGAAGCGGGTCCGCAAGACTTTCGGCAAGATCTCCAAGATCATCGACATACCCAACCTCATAGACATGCAGAAGCAGAGCTATGAGAGGTTTCTGCAGAAGGACACCTCGCCGGAGCTGAGGCAGGAGACCGGCCTGCAGGGGGTGTTCAGGAGCGTCTTCCCCATCCGCGACTTCTCGGGCACCTCTTCGCTGGAGTTTGTCAGCTATTCCTTCGGCGAAGTCAAGTATGAGGTGGACGAGTGCCTGGCCCGCGGCATGACCTACGAGGCGCCCCTGAAGCTGACCGTGCGCCTGGTGGTCTACGACGTGGACAAGGACACCGGGGCCCAGTCCATCCGCGACATCAAGGAGCAGGAGATCTACTTCGGCACCTTGCCGCTGATGACCGCCCGGGGCACCTTCATCGTCAACGGCACCGAGCGCGTGGTGGTCAGCCAGCTGCACCGTTCGCCGGGCATCTTCTTCGACCACGACAAGGGCCGCACCCACTCCAGCGGCAAGCTGCTCTACAGCGCCCGCATCATCCCCCTGCGCGGCTCCTGGATCGACCTGGAGTTCGACCCCAAGGACATCCTCTATGTCCGCATCGACCGCCGGCGCAAGTTCCCGGTGACCCTGCTGCTCAAGGCCCTGGGCTACAGCGCCCAGGACCTGCTGGACACCATGTACCAGAAGGAGTGGTTCCGTCTGGAGGGCGAGCAGGTCCAGCGCAAGGTCGTGGCCGAGCTGATGATGGGCCGCGAGGTCAGCCGCGACGTCATGGATCCGGAGACCAAGAAGCCCCTGGTCAAGGCCGGCAAGAAGATGACCCGCCGGGCCATCAACCGCCTGGCCGAGCTGGGGGTGGAGTGGATCCTGGTGGACCCGGACGACCTCCTGGGCCGCTACGCCGCCACCGACCTGGCCGACCCGGCCACCGGCGAGGTGCTGGTGGGCCTGAACCAGCCCATCGGCAACGAGGCGCTGCTGAAGATGCGGGCCGCCGGCGTGGTGGACATCCCCACCCTGCACATCGACGGCATGCGGGTCAGCTCCTGCTTCCGCGACACCCTGGAGCTGGACAAGGTCGAGAGCGAGGACGAGGGCATCGTCGACATCTACCGCAAGCTGCGTCCCTCCAACCCGCCCACCCTGGAGGTGGCGCGCACCTTCTTCAACAACCTGTTCTTCAGCGCCGAGCACTATGACCTCTCGGCCGTGGGCCGGTTGAAGCTGAACCTGCGCCTGGGCCTGGACGTCAGCGACGAGGTGCGCACCCTGCGCCGCGAGGACATCATGCGCGCGGTGCAGCTGCTGATCGAGCTCAAGGACACCGAGGGCCAGGTGGACGACATCGACCACCTGGGCAACCGCCGGGTGCGCGCGGTGGGCGAGCTGCTGGAGAACCAGTACCGCATCGGCCTGGTGCGCATGGAGCGGGCCATCAAGGAGCGCATGAGCCTGCAGGAGATCGAGGCCCTGATGCCCCACGATCTCATCAACTCCAAGCCGGTCAGCGCGGTGGTCAAGGAATTCTTCGGCACCAGCCAGCTCAGCCAGTTCATGGACCAGACCAACCCCCTGAGCGAGGTCACCCACAAGCGGCGGCTCTCGGCCCTGGGACCGGGCGGTCTGACCCGCGAGCGCGCCGGCTTCGAGGTGCGCGACGTGCACTCCACCCACTACGGCCGCATCTGCCCGATCGAGACCCCGGAAGGTCCCAACATCGGCCTGATCGTCAGCCTGTCCACCTACGCCCGGGTCAACGATTACGGCTTCATCGAGACGCCCTACCGCCTGGCCGGCGAGGGCCGGGTCACCAAACAGGTGAACTTCCTCTCCGCCCTGGAGGAGGCCGATCACGCCATCGCCCAGGCCAACGCGCCCATCGACGGCGACGGCCGCTTCCAGCGCGACATCGTCAGCGTGCGCCGGGCGGGCGAGTTCATGATGGTGGGCCCGGACGAGGTGGAGTACATGGACGTCAGCCCCAACCAGCTGGTGTCGGTGGCCGCCTCCCTGGTGCCCTTCCTGGAGAACGACGACGCCAACCGCGCCCTGATGGGCTCCAACATGCAGCGCCAGGCGGTGCCGCTGCTGCGCACCGACGCGCCCCTGGTGGGCACCGGCATCGAGCGGGTGGTGGCCCGCGACTCCGGCGTCTGCGTGGTGGCCGAGGCCGACGGCGTGATCAACGACGTGGACGCGGCCCGCATCGTGGTGCGCTACGACCGGCCCCTGAACCCCGAGGAGCCCCACAGCCAGGTCAAGATCTACAAGCTGATCAAGTACCAGCGCAGCAACCAGAACACCTGCACCAGCCAGAAGCCCATCGTGGTGCGCGGCCAGCGGGTGCAGCAGGGCCAGATCCTGGCCGACGGCCCGGCGGTGGACTCGGGCGAGCTGGCCCTGGGCCGCAACGTCATGGTCGCCTTCATGAGCTGGGGCGGCTACAACTACGAGGACTCCATCCTGGTCAGCGAGCGCATCGCCAAGGAAGACATCTTCACCTCGGTGCACATCGAGGAGTTCGAGACCGTCGCCCGCGACACCAAGCTGGGCAAGGAAGAGATCACCCGCGACATTCCCAACGTGGGCGAGGAAGCGCTCAAGAACCTGGACGAGGCCGGCATCATCCGCATCGGCGCGGAGATCAAGGCCGGCGACATCCTGGTGGGCAAGATCACCCCCAAGGGCGAGACCCAGCTCAGCCCGGAGGAGAAACTCCTGCGCGCGATCTTCGGCGAGAAGGCCGGGGACGTGAAGGACACCAGCCTGCGGGTGCCGCCGGGCGTGGAGGGCATCGTCATCGACGCCCGGGTCTTCTCGCGCAAGGGCATCGAAAAGGACGAGCGCGCCCAGGCCATCGAGGACGACGAGGTGGCCCGCCTGATGAAGGACCAGAAGGACGAGATCGGCATCATGCGGCGCAACGCCATGGACCAGTTGGAGGTCCTGTTGGTGGGCAAGACCGTGGCCGCGCCGCTCAAGGATGACCGGGGCAAGGTCATCATCGCCAAGAAGGCCGCCATCACCAGCGAGCACCTGAAGGACCTGCCGGTGCGCCTGGTGCGCGAGATCGAGCTGGCCGGGGCCGACGACCGGGTCCAGGCCGAGCTGGAGCGCATCATCGACGGCTACCTGGAGCAGGTGGACCTGATCCGCACCGCCTTCGAGAACAAGGTCTCCAAGCTCAAGAAGGGCGACGAGCTGCCTCCGGGCGTGATCAAGATGGTCAAGGTCTACGTGGCCATGAAGCGCAAGCTCAGCGTCGGCGACAAGATGGCCGGCCGCCACGGCAACAAGGGCGTGGTCAGCCGCATCCTGCCCGAGGAGGACATGCCCTTCTTCGAGGACGGCACCCCGGTGGACATCGTGCTCAACCCCCTGGGCGTGCCCAGCCGCATGAACGTCGGCCAGGTGCTGGAGACCCACCTGGGCTGGGCCAGCAAGGCCATCGGCCAACAGGTGGGACGCCTGCTGGACGGCATCTACGAGGCCAAGGTCAAGGCCCAGGCCCAGGCCAAGCACAAGGAGCTCAAGGGCTTCCTGGAGCAGGTCTACTCCGCGGTGGAGATGGACGACCTGATGACCGCGGCCAAGGAGCAGGAGCTGACCAGCCTGGCCGAGAACCTGCGCTACGGCCTGCCGGTGGCCACCCCGGTCTTCGACGGAGCCAGCGAGGAAGAGATCCAGAAGCTCCTGGCCCTGGCCGGCGTCTCCACCACCGGCCAGGCCCGCCTGCGCGACGGCCGCACCGGCGCGTCCTTCGACCGCGCGGTCACCGTGGGCGTGATGTACATGCTCAAACTCCACCACCTGGTGGACGACAAGATCCATGCCCGCTCCATCGGCCCCTACTCCCTGGTCACCCAGCAGCCCCTGGGCGGCAAGGCCCAGTTCGGCGGTCAGCGCCTGGGCGAGATGGAGGTCTGGGCCATGGAGGCTTACGGCGCCGCTTACTCGCTGCAGGAGTTCCTGACGGTCAAGAGCGACGACGTGGCCGGGCGCACCCGGATGTACGAAAAGATAGTCAAGGGAGAGAACAACCTGGAGGCCGGCCTGCCCGAAAGCTTCAACGTCCTGGTCAAGGAGCTGCAAGCCCTCTGCCTGGACGTTGAAATGGTCGAGCTGCGCACCGAGGCCGCCGCGGCGGAATAAGAGGACCCGCAACGCGGCATCTGACGATCACCAGGCTGCGCGCGGTCGGGCCCCTGGACCGGCCGCTGCCAAGAAGCAACTCCCTCGCCTTTTAAGGAGAAGTCCCTTGGAAGACCTCTACAGCTACTTCGCCAAACCCAAGGACCCGCTTTCCTTCGACTCGGTCCAGATCTCTCTGGCCAGCCCGGAGAAGATCAAGGCCTGGTCCTTCGGAGAGGTTAAGAAGCCCGAGACCATCAACTACCGCACCTTCAAGCCCGAGCGCGACGGCCTCTTCTGCGCCAAGATCTTCGGGCCCACCAAGGACTACGAGTGCAACTGCGGCAAGTACAAGCGCATGAAGCACCGTGGGGTGGTCTGCGAGAAGTGCGGGGTCGAGGTCATCCAGTCCAAGGTCCGCCGGGAGCGCATGGGACACATCGAGTTGGCCACCCCGGTGGCCCACATCTGGTTCCTCAAGTCCCTGCCCTCCAAGGTGGGCAACCTCCTGGACCTGACCCTGAAGGACCTGGAGAAGGTTCTCTATTTCGAGAGCTACATCATCCTGGACCCCGGCGACGTGCCCGGCCTGGCCAAGGCCCAGCTGGTGGTCGAGGAGCGCTATCGCCAGCTCAAGATCGAGTACGGCAACCAGTTCAAGGCCGGCATCGGGGCCGAGGCCATCCAGGCCATGCTGCGCGAGATGGAAATGGGCTCGCTCTGGGAGGAGCTGCGCGCGGAGATGGTGACCACCACCAGCGAGGCCAAGCGCAAGAAGCTGGCCAAGCGCCTGAAGGTCATCGACGCCTTCCGCGAGAGCGGCAACCAGCCCGACTGGATGATCATGGACATCATCCCGGTGCTGCCCCCGGACCTGCGGCCCCTGGTGCCCCTGGACGGCGGCCGCTTCGCCACCAGCGACCTGAACGACCTCTACCGCCGGGTGATCAACCGCAACAACCGCCTGCGCCGCCTGCACGAGCTAGCCGCACCGGACATCATCATCCGCAACGAAAAGCGCATGCTGCAGGAGGCGGTGGACGCCCTGTTCGACAACGGCCGCCGGGGCAAGACCATCACCGGCCCCAACAAGCGCCCCCTGAAGTCCCTGTCGGACATGCTCAAGGGCAAGCAGGGCCGCTTCCGCCAGAACCTGCTCGGCAAGCGCG
>CALERA010000453.1 GCA_937908275.1 uncultured Desulfarculaceae bacterium
CCAGTCCCCGCCCTTGACCCCCGGGGTGCGGGTCATGGAGAAGGTGGGGTACTTGCGCATGGTGGCCATCATCTCGGGCGGGAAGTTCATCTCGTCCAGGTGCTCGTTGCCCAGCCACTCCCAGACCACCTTGCCGTTGGCGTCCACCTCCAGGATCCAGTCGTCCAGGATGGGCTTGTCGGTGATGCGCTCGTTCTGGACGATCTTGTTGGAGAGCACCAGCATCTTGCCCTTGTAGTTGTCCACCGGCATGCCCGGCACGTGGTAGCCCACCGGGTTGCCCTCGAACTGGTAGTCGTGGTGCATGCCGGCCCGGGGGAGCTTGCGCACCACCTTGCCGTCCCAGTCCACCACCACCAGGTCGGTGGAGTGCTCGTCGCCCCAGAGCCGGCCCTTCTTCTCGGGCGAGGGGCGCAGGGTTCCGGAGAGGTGCCCGCCCCTGAGCAGCTTGGGCGGATGCTCCTCCTGGCAGATGTTGGCCCACTGCTTGACCACATTGCCGTTCATGTCGATGAGCACCGTGCCCTCGGCCTCGATCTCGGTGCCGAATACAGTGTAGCCGCTGAAGCACTTCTCAGGCTTGTAGATGGTCGTGCCATGGGGGAACACGGTGGGGAAGGCCCGCACCTTGGCCGGGATCATGGCCCCCAGCGCGGCCGCGCCCATGGTCATCAGGAATTGTCTGCGATGCATTTTCACTGCCCCATCTTTCTCCGCCGGACCGTCGCCGATCCGTCCTAGTAGGCCTTCATGGTGGGCCCGTCATCATCCTGGGCCGCCGGCTTGGGGGCCGGAGCCGCCGCCTTGGGGGCAGGCTCGGCCTTCTTGGCCGGAGCGGCCTGGGCCGGGGCGGCGGCCGGAGCCGTGGCGGCCGTGGCGTTCATCCCGGGAGTGTAGATCTTGTAGAACTGCGGGCAGCCCGGAGCCAGCGGGGTCTTCTTGCTCAGGTCCTTGCCCTTGAGGCCGGGGAAGTCGGGACCATAACGATAGGCGCGGTGGATCATGTTGGTCATGAACTTGGGCTGCGGGCAATCCACGTCATCATCGAGGAGGCACTTCACCTGGCCGCCGGCCACCGGGTTCACGAAATCCCACACCACCTTCTTGTCCGGGGTGACCTCAAACAGGTGGCCGTGATGGGTGGAGATGACCAGGGTGTTGCCGTTGGGCAGGCGCTGGGCTCCGCCCTGGCGATAGGTGTAGAAGCTGTTGGAGTCCTTGGCGGTGTACTGCCAGACGACCTGGCTGGTCTTGGGGTCGATCTCCAGCACCGCGGAGCGGTTGCCCTCGGGACGCTCGGAGCCGTTGTCGAACAGCAGGATGTTGCCGTTGTCCAGCAGGGAGGAGTGGTGGGAGCCGAAGACCTTCTGGTCGCCGTTGTCATACCAGCCCGGGGCCTTGCCGGCGCCATGGGTGGAGGGGTTGCCCCAGCGGTACTCGATGGCTCCGGTCTTGTGGTTGATGAAATAGAACTCGGCGAAGTTGCGCGAGTTGAGGATGACCTGGTCGGTCTGGGGGTTGTAGCCCACGGTGTTGAAGTGGGACCAGTCGAAGTTGGGATAGACGGTGCCCACCGGCTCGGGAAGCCGGTAGTTGATGTCCAACTGGTTGGGGCCGGTGCCGATGTGGTCCCAGGCGTGCCATTCCCACACGGTCTTGCCCTGGCGATCGACCTCGATCACGAAGTCCGACCAAAAGTCGTTGTGCTCAACATCGTAATACTTCACGGGATGGTCGGGGATGGTCTTGGGATCGCGCCCCTTGGCCAGGGCCTCCTCCTTGGTCTTGCGCTCCCAGGCCAGGATCAGGGTGTTGCCGTTGGGCATGCGGTGGAAGGTGTGGTGCTGGACCTGGTCCTTGCTGGCCAGGCGGTATTCCCAGACCACCTTGCCGTTCCAGTCCAGCTCCTGAAGAAGGCCGCCCACGCCGCCAAAGGAGACTTCCTTTTGCTCCACGTTGAGGGCGATCAGCAGGTTGCCGTTGGGCAGCAGTTGGGAGTGAAGGCCGGGCCGGTGCTGGTGGGTCCAGGTGTGGACCACGTTGCCTTCCATGTCGATCAGGTAGGTGGTCTTGGACTTGACCATGGGGGAAAACAGGGTGTAGCCCATGTAGGCCTTGGCCGGGTCCAGTTTGAGAACGCCGGTGGGGCCGACCAGGGACTCGACCGCATGGGCGTTGGGCGCGACAACCAGGGCAATGGCCATCAGGCAACCCGCCAGCCATCTCTTCGCCATCATATCCTCCATATTTTAAGATCTGCTCCAGGGTGCGGTGGCGCTATGGTTTCATCGCCTGAGAGAGCAAGGGATATGCCAGCGAAGGGACTATCGTAATTTTATTGCTTAATCTGGGTGGGATGCCGAGGTCCGGGCCTTTATGGTTGACCTGTCCGGCGGCAACTGTGCGAAAACCCGCACAAGCGGGAAATGCGCTGTGCGGCCCGGGACACATCGCGCCGGAGGCACGCCCGACACCCGGTCCCTGGCGAGGGTCGGGGGCCATCCCGCCCCTTGGCCTGGTCGGGGCCGCGGCCAAGACCTGGGCAAGCGAGCCGGCCGGGAGCAGGTCGTCATTCGAGCCCATAGGCGCTGATTTTGTCGTAGAGGGTGCGCCGCCCAATTCCCAGGCGCTTGGCGGCCTCCGAGCGGTTGCCCCCGGTGTCGGCCAGGGTCTGGTTGATGACCACCTTCTCGGCCTCCTCCACCACGGTTTTCAGCGAGAGGGACGGCCGTTGGCTGGATTCAACCTCGGAGCCAGGCCCCACCAGGCACAGATTCTCGGCGGTCAGGGTCTCCGCCTCGGCCAGCAGCACCGCGCGCTCGATGGTGTTCTCCAGCTCCCGGATGTTGCCGCGCCAGGGCGCGGCCAGCAGCAGGGTGACCACCAAGGGATCGATGCGATGGACGTTTTTCTTGTATTTCCGGTTGAATTTGGCCACGAAGTGATCGACGAAGAGCAAAAGGTCGTTCTTGCGGTCGCGCAGGGGCGGCAGGCGCAAGGAAATCACCGCCAGGCGGAAGAACAGCTCCTCCCGGAAGTTGCCGGCCTTGATCTCATGCTGGAGGTCGCGGCTGGTGGCGGAGATGATGCGCACGTCGATCTTGACGCTGCGGTTTCCGCCCACCGGCTTGACCTCCAACTCCTGCACCGCGTGCAGGAGCTTGACCTGGGTGCTGGGCGGCATCTCCCCGATCTCGTCCAGGAAAACGGTCCCTCCCTGGGCTTCCTCCAACAAGCCCCGCTTGGCCGACACCGCCCCGGTGAACGCGCCCTTCACGTGGCCGAAAAGCTCGCTTTCCAATAGGTTGTCGGCCAGGGAGGCGCAATCGATGATCAGGAAGGGCTGGTTTTTGCGCTGGCTTTTCTCATGGATCAGGCGCGCCAGGGCCGATTTGCCGGTGCCGGTCTCGCCCAGGATGAGGATGGAGACATCCGAGCCCGCCACCTTGTCCACGGTGTGCATGATGTCCAGGACGCCCCGGCTGCTGCCCACCACCAACTGACCCTGGACCCGGTCCTCCAGCTCCTTGTCCACCAGACGGCGGTGCAGGCGGCCATTCTCGATGGCCCGTTTCACCAGCAGCTTGAGGTCCTGGGTGTCGAAGGGCTTGGTGACGTAGTGAAAGGCCCCCAGCTTGATGGCCTCCACCGCGCTTTCGATGGTGCCCACGCCCGTCATGATGATCACGGGCAGGAAAGCGTCCATCATCCGGATTTCCCTGAGCAGCTCCACCCCGGACAGTCCGGGCATGGCCATGTCGCACAGCACCGCGTCCACCGTGGACTGGCCCAGGAAGGCCAAGGCGGCCTCCCCGGACTCCGCGGTGAAAACCTCGTAGTTATCGAAGGTGAAATGACTCCGAAGCACGTGGAGAAGATCGGCTTCATCGTCGACGATCAGTATTTTATCTTTCATAAAGCCCACCCTGGCCCATGTGAGGCAAAGCGGAGCCGCTCAAGGTTCTTGAACGCTAGGCGCTGACGCTCACGGGCGAATCCCGGCCCGGATCGGCGGCCTGTCCAGCCAGGCCCTCGCCGAGCGCCGGGAGTTCTATGATTATCGTCGCGCCCTTGCCCTCTTCGGACTCGGCGAAGATCAAGCCGCCATGACGCTCGATCACCCGGCGGGCGATGAACAGCCCCAAGCCAAAGCCTTCCTGCTTGCCCTGGGTGAAGAAGGGCTCGAACACCTCGTTGAGCAAGGCCTTGGGGATGCCCTTGCCAGTGTCCTCGAAACGCAGGCGCACCGCCTCCTCGCCGGAGTGAGGGCAGAATTGAATAGTGATCCTGCGCTCTTCCCTGGCGTTCATGCTGGCCTTGGCGTTGAGCAGCAGGTTGATCACCACCTGTTGCAGAAGATGGCCATCGCCCAGGACCTTCATGGGCCTGGCCGGCGGAACCCGCTCGATGTTGATGCCATCCAACTGCTGGCCCAAAATTCCCAGGGACACCTCGATAACCTGGTTCAAATCGACGGGTTCCAGGCGAGGGGGCGCCGGCCGGGCCGCGTTCAGGAGATCATGGGTGATCTGCCCCGCGCGGATGCTGTTGCGGTGGATGGATTCCAGGAACACCTTGGCATCCTCGCTGTACCACCCCCTGGCCAGCAGCAGTTCGACATTGGCCCTGACGATGCCGATGGGGTTGTTGATCTCGTGGGCCACCCCGGCGGCGATCTTGCCGATGGTGGCCAGGCGCTCGGCCTGGATCAGCTCCCTTTCCAAGCTGTTGCGCTGGGTTACATCGCGGGCGAAACAGCAGACCAGGGGCCCTTCGTACTGTCCCGCGATGGTGGAGGCCGCCATGTCCACCTCCCTGACGCCCCCCTTGGCGTCGTAGAGGTGCAGCTCGGTCTCCTCCTTGCCGCCCGCCAGGACCCCGGCCAGAAACTCCGCCAGCTTGCCTTGCTCGTCCTTGGCCAGCCAGTTGGCCAAGGGCTTGTTTTCCAAGCTATCCCCGTTGGGTGACAGGACCTGGCTGGCGACCACGTTGGCGTGCCGGATGATGCCATCACGATCCAGAACCAGGATCATTTCCGGAGAAGACTCAATCAGTTCACGATATTTCTCCTCCGAGGAGCGCAAATCCTGGGTTATGGCCCTGACCTTCTGCTTCAACTGATGATTGATCGCCAGCACCCCCAGCGACGCCAGCAGCAAGGCCGCGATGCAGACCAGGATCCACTGGAAATAGGTCTTCCAATGGGTCGGCTCCAGGTGCGCGCCCAACCACTTTTCCTCGATGGCCTTGATGGCCCCCTTGGCGCGCATGTAGGCAAGGGCGCCGGAGATCTTGGCTATCAACAGTTGGTCTTCCTTGCGCAGGGTTATGCAGAGGGGTATCTCCTCCAGCACGACCCCCACCCTGACCACGTTTTGCAAGCCTTGTTCGGCGATTATGCTGTCCGCCGTCCTTTGCGAAGGCGCCAGGAAGACATCCACCTGTCCGCGGTCGAGCATGCTCAGGGCATCGGACGGATTATTGACCACCCAGATGTTATCCGCGTTGGCCCGATGAATGTGGGGCCAATAATTGTCACCGGTGATGACCACGATGCGATGGTTGGTCAGGTCATCGGGACAGGTCACGGTCTTGCAGGAGTCATTGATGTAGATGCGGCGCTGCAGGCTGATGCCCAACGGGATGTGGTGCAAGTCTGGATCGTTGGTGAAACTGGGGCTGTCCATCATGATCAGATCGATGCGCCCCTGGAGCAGCAGCTGCCTCCGCTCCGACATGTTGTCGCAGATCAAATACTTATAGTTACACCCGATCAGCCTTTCATTCATTCCCAGCAGGTCCATGATGAAGCCGCGCAGCCTGGTCCTGCCTTCCACCGTGTCCGCGAACAGGTACGGGCGGCCACTCGGACGCACCCCCACCCAATAGGTCTCGGCCTCCTGTTCGGCCCGGCAAAGCCCTGGCGACAAGAGCAGCAAAACCGAGCAAACAAGCCATAACTTTTTGTAACTACTGATCAAGTTTTCCATTTCATCCAACCAGCCAGCTTGGCGCAGCGGCCGTTCGGGCATGGCCGTGGTGTTGGGCGCTGGAAGGCGCCAGCGAGCCCATCCCGGTTATTCTGCAACCATTGTGCCTAGATGACGGGCTGCCTGGATGTTGATCTTAAGGCCTCGCTCGGGACTCCGCCATTCCGGAGTGCAACCTTTTCGCTTGGCCTGCGCCCCGGACCCTGTTCCGGCAGCCCAGGCTGGGAAGCGGTTGGCTCCGTGGGCCTGGCGGAAAGGCGGACCAGGACGCGGCAGGCTGGGTTTTCCGGGAAGGGGATCGCCCTGGCCCTGGGCCGGGCCGGGCCGGGCCGGGCGCGACGAGGCGGGGAGGACCACCGGGGCTGGTCGGCGGCGGACCAGGCGACAGGTGAAAGCCCCTGTCCCATGATCCACCGCCAGCCCCGGGCCAATGAAAAAGGTGGCGCTGGGGAGGCAAAGCCGCCCCTCAGGCCGGAAGCTTGGCTTTTAACCCTAAGCCAGGCCCGGGAGCCTCAGTCTTCGATCTCTCCCCAGGCCTTGGCGCTGCGGGTCACCTTTTTGCGCACCTCCGCCCAGGACCCAGGCACGTTGAACATGGATTCCGGCAGGGCCGCCAGCATCTTCTGATACAGCGACCAGGAGACCGTGAAGCTCAGTTCGTCGGTTTTCATGAACTTCCTGGCCGAGGGATCGAACCCGCCGAGCACGGCCTTTTCCAGTCCCTGGGCCTGGTAATAAAGCGGCCAGGCGATGATGTTGGTGCAGCCCGCGCCAAAGGGACTGGCCACGCAGTCCACCTCGCCGGTGGTGAAGGTGGTGTGGGTGAACAGGCCGGTCAGCACCTCGGGCCGGGCGAAAAAGATGACGAACTCCGGCTCCTCGCCCGCCTCGAACAGGGAGAGGGGCTTGAAGATGCAGTATTTGGCCGGGGCCGGGCGGGGATCGACCTGGGCCAGGAATTTTCGCATGGCCTCGGGCGAAGGCAGATAGCGCTCTCCGTGGAGCGGGGTGCCGCTGAAGCCCGTGGTCACGTAATGCTCGATGAACCTGAGATTGGGCTTCAGCATGGCGCAATAGAACACGCCGCCCACGCAGCCGTATTCCTCGCTGGAAATATAGGAGGCGCAGTGCTTTTTCCGCGCCAGCCAGATGTTGCCCATGACGCAGGAAAAATGCTTGAACACCTCCTGCATGTCCAGCTTCCCCTGGTCTTCCAGCTCGCGCGAGATGGCCGGGCCCGGCTTGGGCCCGAAGGCCTTTTCCGGCTTGGCGTCGGAGTAATAGACCCCCAGCGGCTCCTCGCTCAGGCCGAGGTGTTCCAGGAATTGCTTGGTGTCCTCCAGCACGGTTTGCAGTGTCATGGGATGCTCCCTTATTGGTTGGTGCGGTGAATGAGTTGGCCGACCAGAGCTGTGCATCGGGTTTTTCTCAGGCGGCCTCGATCCGGCACAGGCCGCACTTGAGCGGCTCGGCGCCGCAATCCGGATCAAAGTGCTCGTGGCCGAACAACAGGTTGGCGCAGCTCTCCCGCCAAGCGTGCTCCGGCCCCTGGCGCTCCGGGAACCACCAGGCGTGGTCCGCCTGGACCACGTCCCGGGGCAAGCCGTCATCGGCCGCGGCGAAAAACCGCGCCTGGCCATGGGGGGTGGCCACCCGGACCGCCGCGCCCGGGGCGATGCCCAGCCCGGCCAGGGTCTCCGGGTGGACCGCCAGCAGGGGTCTGGGGCGCAGCTTGCGCAGCGAGGCGATTTGCCGGCCCTCGGAATGGAAAAAGGGCAGGACCTTGCAGCCGGTCATGAGGATCAGGGGATAGTCCGTGGCAAGGTCGGGAGTGGACACCGGGGACAGGGGCGGCTCCCGGTAGACCGGCAGGGACGGGCGGCCGCAGTGTTCCATGATCGAGCTGACCAGTTCCACCCGTCCGCTGGGGGTTCCGAAGCCCTCGGTCTCGTATTTGCGGTAGCGCATCTGGCCCAGGAGAATGCCCTGGTCCGCGAACTCCGCGAAACTCAGGCCCGAGGGCTCCAGCAGCCAGGCCAGATAGGCGTCCCAGTCCGGCCAGGGGAAGGCCTGGTCCAGGCCCAGGCGGTGGGCCAGGTCCAGGATCACCGCCCGGTCGTCGCGCACCTCGCCCGGCTGCATGAGCTTGCGTCGGGCCAGGACGCACCAGAGCTTGTGGAAATTGACGACGTCGTCCTGCTCCAGCCAGTGCGCGGCCGGCAGGACCAGGTCGGCCAACTCTGCCGTGGGGGTCAGGAAGAAATCCGAGACCACCGTGAACTCCAGGTGGTCGCGCAGGGCCTCGGCCACGATGTCGCCCCGGGTGGCGGTGAGGATGGGGTTGGTGCCGACCAGCCACACCGCGCGCGGGCGATAGGGCTGGCCCGAGCGGCAGGCCTCCCAGAAGCTCGGCTGGTGGCAGCCGGGGGCAAAGGGAAAGCGCCCCGCCCCGATCATGCGCTCCTTCTGGGCAGGGGTCAGGTACTGCTCCCCCAGCACCGCATGGTCCACCAGGGGCGACTTGCTGCGCAGGCCCTCGGGCCCGACCCAGTGGACCATGCCGCCCGGGATGTCCAGGTTGCCCGTGATCGCCATCAGCAGCAGGAGCGCCCGCCCGGTCTGGAAGGCGTTGACGCTGGTGTCGATGCCGTTGCCCCACAGCACGCAGGCCGGCCTGGCCCGGGCGAAGTCCCGGGCGGCCTCCCGGATCTCCGCCGCCGGCACCCGGGTGATGGGCTCGGCCCATTCCGGCGTGAACGGGCGCACGTGGGCGGCCAGGGCCGCGAAGCCCAGGCACCAGTCCCGGACAAAAGCCGCGTCATGCAGGCCTTCGCCGATGATCACCTGCAGCAGGGCCAGGACCAGGGCGCATTCCGAGCCGGGGCGCAGTTGCAGATGGCGCCTGGCCCGGGCGGCGGTCCTGGTGCGCCGGGGGTCGGCCACGATGACCGTCTGGGCCTGGCCCAGGGCGCGCTTGACCATCGCGCCGCAGACGCCGTCGGCCGCGCCATAATCGGGCGAGTTGCAGCCGAAGACCAGCATGCCCTTGGGAAAGGCCCCCCCGCGTCCGTAAATGTCGGGCAGGGGCATCCAGCCCAGGGTGATGGAGGATGAGATCACCCGCGGCAGGAAGCAATTATGTCCGGGCGAGACGAAATTGGGCGAGCCAAAGGCGTGGATGAAGCGGCCGGTGAACTCGGTGTAGGGCCGGCCCGTGCCCTGGCACAGGGCCACATATTCCGGCCCCGATTCCCGGCGCACGGCCGCGAACTTGTCGGCCATCAGCGCCAGCGCCTCCTCGCCGCCGATCCGCGCGAAGCGCCCCGCCCCGCGCGACCCCACCCGCCGCAGGGGATGGAGCAGGCGGTCGGGATGGGTGGCGAAGAGGATGTGTGATCCGCCTTCGATCGTGAG
>CALERA010000454.1 GCA_937908275.1 uncultured Desulfarculaceae bacterium
GTTCAGACGTGTGCTCTTCCGATCTGGCCGGGCCAAATGCTCGATCTTTTCGCCCAGGACCTCGATCCCGTCCAGGCTGGTGTCGCGCCCCTGACGGCTGGCGGCCAGGGCCAGGTAGCGAATCTGGGCCGAGTCCTGGCCCAACAGGCGCGCGCCCACCAGGTCGGCCGAGAGCGCGTCCCAGGAGGCCACCAACAGGTTGGCCCGGTGCATGACGCCATCGAAGCTGGGTCCCATCTCGGCGGTGTAGAGGCCGTCCTGCACGGTGAGCAGGCGGGGGAAGGGATCGGCCAGGTGGGAGATCCAGGCGTGCAGGTCGCGCTCGGGATCGGCGCTGTGGCAGCGCTTGCGCGAGTTGACGTCGATCATGCCTTTCAGGTTCTTGATCCCCAGGCTGACGATGGTCTGGGCGTGGGTCTTCATCACCGGCAGGCTGATCACCACGTCGCTGTCCAGGATGTCCACGTTGAACGACAGCTTCATGCCATCACCCAGGTCCACCTCGCGGAAGGGCCGGGCGAAGGCGTCCACGGTCTTGACCCCGTAGCGCCGGCCCAGTTCGGCGTAGCCCAGGCTCTCGAAGGCGTGCTGGGCGGTCTCGCGGTCGTTGGCCTTGCCCAGGACCATGCCCTCGCCAATGCTGATGTCGCGCACCCCGCGCTCGGCCAGGAGGGTCACCACGTCCTGCACCACCCGGCTGGTGGTGATGACGCCGTACTTGGGGAACTCGGCCAGGCGGGTCCAGAAGACGATGTTGGGCTTCAGGAAAACCTTGTCGCCCGGGGCGATGGCATCCAGGCCGCCGCAGAGCTCCAGGGCTTGGCGCACCGACTCCAGGGGCTTTTCATACTTGACCAGGGAAACCTTGTGCTGGCTCATGTCCCGACTCCCTGCCGAGGTTGGCGGCGCTACAGCGCCGATTTTTCGCTCACCCGCCCGGCCTGGGCCAAGAGCGCCTTGACCATGGCCGGCAATTGCGCGAAGCGCGGGTCCTGGGTTTGTCCGAGGTGAAAGCGATAATAAATCTGTTGCACGATAACCACCAGCCGGAAAAGACCGAAGCAGTAGTAGAAGTCCATCTGGTCCATCACCCGGCCGGTGATTTGCGCGTAGTGCTCCACGGCCTGGGCCCGGGTCAGGCTGCCGGGGCGGATGGTGGGCATGGCCGAGATGTGGCGCAACTCGGGCGGGTCGTCGGCCTGGACCCAATAGGCCAGGGTGCAGGCCAGGTCCATCAGGGGGTCGCCCAGGGTGGCCATCTCCCAGTCCAGGACGCCGATGATCTTCAGCGGGTCGGCCGGGTCCAGCACCACGTTGTCCAGCTTGAAGTCGTTGTGGATGATGGCCGGGCGGGCGCTCTCCGGCGGCATCTTGGCCGCCAGCCAGGCCATGACGTCCTCGCCGTCGGGCACGTTGTCGGTGCGGGCGTTGCGGTAACGCAGGCTCCAGCCCTCCACCTGGCGGCGCACGTAGCCTTCCGGCTTGCCCAGGTCGGCCAGGCCGGCGGCCTGGTGGTCCACCCCGTGCAGCTCGGCCATCACCTCCACCAGGCGGCGGGTGAGCCGGCCCATCTGCTCCGGCCCCAGGTCCAGGCCCGGGGGCAGGTCCTTGCGCACGATGATGCCGGTGATGCGCTCCATGACGTAGAACTGGCAGCCCATCAACGACTCATCGGTGCAGAAGGCCAGGGCCCGGGAGCAGTAGGGGAAATGCGGCCGCAGGGCGGTGAGCACCCGGAACTCGCGGCCCATGTCGTGGGCGCTCTTGGCCTTGGTGCCGTGGGGCGGCCGGCGCAGGACCAGCTCGCGCTCCCCCACCCGCACGAAATAGGTGAGGTTGGAGAAGCCCGAGGGGAACTGGCGGATGGTCATGGGGCCTTCGAGCCCCGGGATGTGTCCCTTGAGGTAGGCCTCCACCCGGTCCAGGTCCAGGCCTTCGCCGGGTCTGATCTCGGTGGCCGCGTCGATGAGGCTCATAGCGTGATTTCTCCCGAGGCGTCCGCGCCCCCGCCGCTCAGGCAGAAGGACAGCGCCATTTGCACCACGAAGTCCGCGTAGCGGTCCACGCCGACCCGGCGGCCGGCGTATTTCCAGCGCTTGAGATACCAGTCCTGGAGCATGGCCTTGATCATGGCCGCGGCCAGGTGGCGGTCCAGCGGGGCGAAGACCCCGGCCGCCTGGCCCTGGGCGATGATCTCCGACAGCACTCCCTCGGTGTACAGCTCGCTCTGCTTGGCCTTTTCCTTCTCCTCCTCGCCCAGGTGGCGGGCCTCCATGTAGGAGAAGAAGAACCAGGCTTGCAGGGCCTCGCTGAGATAGACATGGGTGCGGATGGCCGCCGTCAGCCGGGCCACCGGGTCGTCGATGCCCTCAATGCCCCGCTCCAGCACCCGGCGGGTCAGGCGGCGGCCGGTGGCCTGGATCATCTCCAGCAGTTCCTCCTTGCTGGAGAAGTAGTCGTAGAGCGCGCCCATGGACAGTCCGCTGGCCAGGCTCAGGTCGCGCATGCTCATGGCCTGGAAGCCCTTCTGGTTGCTGACCGCCAGGGTGGCCGCGAGGATCAGCTCCAGGTTCCTGACCGCGGTGTGCTCCTTCTTGGTCTTGATGGACTCGCGGTGGCCTTCGAGCATCTCGCGGCAGATGTCGCCGGGCGACAGGCTCTCCCGCCGGCTGAACTGGGCGAAGGTCATCGCACTCCGTGCTCCGCCGCGTACTCCTTGAGGATGCGCTTGGCCACCGAGACCTTGTGCACCTCGTCCACGCCGTCGTAGATGCGCGCGGCGCGCTCGGCCCGGTAGAAGAAGGCGATCAGGGTGTCGTCGGTCATGCCCAGGCCGCCGTAGATTTGCAAGGCCCGGTCCACCACCCGCTGCATCACCCCGGCGGTGTAGTACTTGATCAGCGAGATGTCCTGGCGGGCCTCCTTGGCCCCCTGGGTCTCGATGCGCCAGGCGCAGTTGAGCACCAGCAGGCGGGCGGCCCGCACCTCGGCCGCACTCTCGGCGATCCAGGCCTGCACGATCTGCTGCTCGGCCAGGCGTTGCTTGGGATTGGCGGCCCGGGTCAGGGCGCGCTCGCACATCAGCTCCATGGCCCGGTTGCAGATGCCGATCCAGCGCATGCAGTGGTGGATGCGTCCGGGTCCCAGGCGCTCCTGGGCGATGACGAAGCCGTGGCCCTCGGGACCCAGCAGGTTGGCCTGGGGCGTCCGGCAGGATTGGTAGATGATCTCGGCGTGGCTGTGCCAGCCCGAGCCGGCGTGGCCCATGACCTGGATGTTGCGCACCAGGTTGAAGCCCGGGGTGTCGGTGGGCACGATGATCATGGAGGCCCGCAGGTGGGGCGGGGCCTCGGGGTTGGTCACCGCCATGACGATGGCGAACTGCGCGCCGTCGGCCGAGGAGGTGTACCACTTGTGGCCGTTGATGACGTAGTCGTCGCCGTCCTTGACCGCGGTGGTGTCCAGCATGGTGGGGTTGGAGCCAGGCTGGTCGGGCTCGGTCATGGAGAAGCAGGAGCGGATTTCGCCCCTGACCAGGGGGTCCAGGAACTGCTTCTTCTGCTCCGGGGTGCCGTACTTCATCAGGATCTCGATGTTGCCGGCGTCCGGGGCCTGGCAGCCGAAGACGTAGACCCCGGTGGGGGTGCGGGCCAGGGCCTCGCAGACCAGGCCGTACTCCACCAGGTCCAGGCCCATGCCGCCGTGGTCCTTGGCGTGCAGGGGGGCCCAAAGCTCCATCTGCTTGACCATCTTGCGCTTCTCTTCCAGCACCGGCTCCAGGTCCGCCCATTCGCCGTGCAGGAAGTCGTGCTCCAGCGGGACCAGCTCCTTGTCCACGAACTCGTTGATGAGCTCCAGGATGGTCTGCATCTTTTCGGAAATGGCGAAATCCATGGTGGTCACCCCTTTGAGGCGTAGGTTTCAGCGATAGGTCACCAGGCCCGGCTCCCCGGCCAGCTCCAGGTGGGCGGTGCAGTTGAACAGGGACAGGCTCAGGCGCTGGTCGTCGTAGAAGAAGCTGGACAGCGAGGCGTTCTTGATCACCCAGGTCAGGCGCAGGGCGCGCTCGTCGCCCAGCTCCAGGGCCAGGCGCAGCACCGCCGCGATGGGACCGCCGGAGGTGAAGATCACCACGTTGCGGCCCCGGCCGTTCTCGGCCCGCACCCGGGCCAGGGCGCGGTCGATGCGGCCCAGGAAGGCGCGCCAGGTTTCGGGCACCAGGTCATCGTGGCGGCCGCTGATCCAGCGCAGCATGGCCGCCTCGTAGATGAGCTGGAAGCTCTTGCGGTCGCGGAACATGTTCTGGGCCACCGCGTCCAACTCCGGGGCCTCCTGGCGCATCACCGGCAGCAGGGCCTTGATGATGGGACCGGAGTCGTACTCGTTGAATTCCGGCAGGTCTTGCAGGGGCGGCGGCGCATCCAGGCCGGCCAGGGCGGTGCGGGCGGTGTCGAGCTGGCGCGAGAGGCGGCCGCAGTAGGCCGCGTCCAGCGTCAGGCCCAGGGCGCGCAGATGTTGCCCGGTGATCCGGGCCTGGCGGAAGCCCAGCTCCGAGAGCCGGTCGTAATTGTCCTGGCCAAACGAGGCCTGGCCATGGCGCACCAGATGCAACACGCTCACGAGACTTGTCGCTCCCGGGGCAATGCCCGCTGTCAGGGTATGGCTAATCTTGCCCGGGTCCGGGGGACAAGGCAAGAAAAAACTAGCGAGCGTTCGTTTTTTATTTGCCGGGGGACGGCCCCCTGGCGTAAGCTCTCCCCAGCGGCTAAACCTCAACCTTCCATGGTGGCGCGTGCGCATCCTGGTCTGTTGCAAGCAAGTGGACGAGCCCGAGAGCCTGCTCCTGGACGAGCAGGGCCGGCCCTATCCCAACGCCCCGGCCCGGCGCAAGCTGGCCGAGTGGGACGCCCGCGCCCTGGAAGAGGCCCTGGTGCTCAAGGAGACCCGGCCCGGGGTGGAGGTCTGGGCGGTGACGGTCGGCCCGGCCGAGGCTGACGCGGTGCTGCAACGCGCCTTGGGCATGGGCGCGGACCAGGCCGCGCATATTCTGGCAGCGGATGATCCTCCCTTGCGGCCGGCGACCATCGCGGCCTGGCTGGCGGAGTTCGCCCGCGAACGAGGCTTTGACCTGATCCTGTGCGGGGTGATGTCCGAGGACAGCTTGCAGGGTCTGGTGGGGCTGATGCTGGCCGAGTTGTTGGGCCTGGCCTGCGCCACCGGGGTCGTCGGCCTGGCGCTGGTCCCGGACCAGGCCGGTCTGCGGGTGGAGCGGGAGATGGAGGGCGGCCGCCGCCAGGCAATGACCCTGCCCCTGTCGGCCCTGGTCACGGTGGGCTCCAGCCCCCGCCAGCCCCGTTATCCCAGCCTCTCCAACCTGCTGCGGGCCAAGAAGGCCCCCCGCCTGCTGATCGAGGCTGAAACCCTGGCCCCGGCCCCGGTCCGGGAGGAGCGCCTGGGCCTGTCCCTGCCCCAGCGCCAGCGGGCCGGCCTGCGCCTGGTCGGCAGCCCGGCGGAGAAGGCGGCCCAGTTGCGGGACATCCTGCGGGAGCGCTCGCTGCTATGAGCCCTGCACCGGTCGGAATCCCCCCAAACGGCCGGGTGGTGGCGGTGCTGGAGCACGGCCCCGAGGGCCTGGCCGCCGTCAGCCTGGAGCTGGCGGCCGCGGCCAAGCGTCTAGCTGAGTGGTTGGGCCTGGAGGCCCGCCTGGTGCTGCTGGGCGACCAACCCGAGGTCTTGGCCCGCCAGGCGGCCAGGGCCAGCGGCCTGCCGGTCATGGCCCTGCGAGCGCCCTGCCTGGCGGGCTTTTCCGGTGAGGCCTATCGCCAGGTTTTGGCCGGCCTGCTGCCGGCCTGGGACGCGGCGGTGGTGATGGCCGGCCACACCACCAGCGGCCTGGACTGGCTGCCCGGCCTAGCCGCCCGCCTGGGCGCGGCCTGCGTCAGCGGGGTGGAGGGGATGCGCCTGGGCGACGGCCGGCCGGTTTTCAGCCGCGTCACCCTGCACGGCAAGCTGGTGGAGGAGGTCGCGCCCCGGGCCTGGCCGCTCTGCCTGACCCTGCAGCCCGGGGCCCTGGCCGCCTGGGTGACTCCCGCCGACTCGCCCGGCGCGGTGGAGGTCAGCGAAGTGGCCCCGCCGGACTGCCGGAGCCAGGTCCAGGACCTGCCCGGCGAGGCGGGCGCGGACGCGGCCCTGGGCCAGGCCACGGTGGTGCTGGCCGCCGGCTTGGGGATGGGCGGGCCGGAGAAACTGGAGGTGTTGCGCCGCCTGGCCGCGCGGTTGCCCAACGCGGCCCTGGCCGGCTCGCGGCCGGTATGCGACCTGGGCTGGCTGCCCTATCGCCAGCAGGTGGGCCTGACCGGGGCCACGGTGGCCCCCCGGCTCTACATCGCCTGCGGCATCTCCGGGGCGCGGCAGCACACCGTGGGCATGCAGGGCGCGGGCTTCATCGTGGCCATCTCCCATGACCCCCAGGCCGCCATCTTCAACCTGGCCGACGTCTGCCTGGTGGAGGAATTGCCCGCCTTCCTGCAAACCTTCCTGGACTTGATTTAATTCATACTTTTCTTGCGACATTCATCCTGGCTTTCCGAATCATAATTAAACATACTATTAAGCTAGCAGAACGCGTGCTACAATTGATTTCATCAATTATTTCAGCACGGAGACGCGGTTTTGTCCGATATCAAGATCAAGAACCGGGTGGACGAACTGGAGCGGCGCTACAAGCTGATCGCGGAAAACCTGGTGGACGCCATTTGGGTCTTGGACCTGGAAACCTTGCGCTACGACTTCATCACCCCCTCGGTGATCCGGATCAGCGGCTACACCCCCGAGGAATACGAGCAGATCGGCATCCTGGACCGGGTGCAGCCGGCCTCGGCCGATTTGCTGCGCCAGGCCCTGGCCGCGGCCCACGCCTCCTTTGAGACCGGCCCCCAGGCCAAGACCAGCCTGGAGGTGGAGTTGCTGCACAAGGACGGCCACGCCTACTGGGTGGAGATCACGGCCAAGCTCTACCGCGACCAGGATGGCCGGGTGAAGGTGGCCGGGGTGAGCAAGGACATCAGCCGGCGCAAGGCCCGGGAAAAGGAGCGCGAGGACCTGATCCAGCGCCTGGGCCTGGCCCTGGCCGAGAAGGAGCAACTGCTGAATGAGGTCAAGGTGCTGCGGGGGTTGCTGCCCATCTGCGCCGCCTGCAAGCGCATCCGGGCCGAGGACGGCCGCTGGTGGCCCCTGGACGCCTATGTCCGGGCCTTCAGCGGGGCCGACCTGACCCACACCATCTGCCCCGACTGCACCCAGGTGCTCTATGAAAAGGACCTGGGCCGCCAGCCCGCCTGACCCCGCCGTCCCGCTCCCCCAGACTCAGGCCGCCACCGGCTCCTCGAACAGGGCCCGCTCCATCTCGCGGCGAATCCTCAGGCCTTCCAGTGGCTTGCCGTCCGCGTTGATCCAGCGGCCGAACTCCTCCGCCGCGCCGGCGTCGTCCCCGGCGTTGAGCTTCTTCAGCAAGGTCGACTTTTGCAGGTTGCCCTGGCCCAGGTTGAAGGTGAAGCTGACCAGGGCCGAGAACTGGTTCTCATTGAGCGGGGCCGTCACCAGGCGGGTCACCGCCTCCTCGGCCACGGCCAGGTCGTCGCGCAACAACGCCTCTCCCTGTTCGCGGCTGATGGGCTGGTCAAAGTGCTCGCCGGGCAGGATCACGTGGCCGTAGCCGATGGTGGGTTTGCCGGCCGGGCAAAGGTACTGGCGCTCGAAAAAACCCTCCCGCTCCTTGACCAGGTCCAGGCCCGCCTGGTTGATGCGTCGCTTCGCCCCCGTGTCGTTCATTTGGCCCCCCTTGTCCGCCCCGCCAGGTAAAGCGGCGGCGCTTAACCGATCCCGCCCCCAGGACCAAGCTCCCCTGCCCGACAGGCCGTAATCCACTTTTTCAATATAACATTTAACGCTGGTATGTTTGGTTGATTCCCGCCCGGGTCGGACCGCCGAGCGATCCCGGGGGGATAGTCTGGCAGGCTGCGCTGCGCTGGATCGGAAGAGGCCCGGCCGGGCGGCCGGGCCGGGGTCAGATCATGTTGTCGGCCATCTCGGTCAGCACCCGCTCGGGGTCGTCCTGGCGCTCGATCTGGGCGAGGTGGTTCTCCAGGGCCGGGCGCAGACCCTGGCGGTCGATGTCCTGGGGCTCGCGGCAGCGGCCCAGGCGGCGGCAGAGGCGATAGACCAGGCGGTCCCGCTCCGGCAGGGCCAGGTAGTCGTCCAGGATGGCCAGCATCTTGGGTTGATCCTCGGGCAGGCGGCCTTCCACAGTCTCGATCAGGTTCATGATGTGATCGCTGGCCAGGTAGGAGTGGATCCCCGCCAGGCTGGCGATGAACAGGCGGATCTCGGCCGCAGTCTGGTCATCGCCCGGCTTGACGAATTCGCCGCTCAGCACGTCCTGGTGCAGCTCCAGGTAGGTGGGCACCCGCAGGGTGCGCAGGCGGATGAAATCCGGGTCGATCTGGTTGAGCACCTCGGCCGTGGCCTGGGCGTGCTCGCGCCACCACTTGCGCCCGCCCAGGCCGGGCATCACGTATTCCGACAGCTCCAGGCCGGCGGCCTTGAGGTTGCGCCCGCCCTTGACCTGCTTGGCCGCGCTGACGCCCTTGTTCATGAACTTGAGCAGGGGATCGTAGCCGGTCTCCAGGCCCACGTGGACCCGGTCCAGGCCGGCCTCGCGGATCAGGGTCAGCTCCTCCACGCTACGCTGGGCCGCGGTGGAGGAGCGGGCGTAGGTGGTCACCCGCTGGGCCTCGGGCATCACCCGGCGCAGGTGGCGCAGGGCCTCGGCCAGGATGGCGGGCTCCAGCACCAGGTTGTTGGCGTCCTGCAAAAAGACGTTGCCCGTGCCGTAGTAGAGCCAGGCGGCCACGTTGCGGAAGCTGTCGGACAGGCTGGGATTGCTGAACACCGCCTGGACCACGGCGTCGTCCACCCGCCCCCCCCGGCCCATCTGGCGCGACAGCGCCAGGATTTGCTCCCGCATGGCCGCCGCCGCGTCGATGTCGGCCTTGATCTCCTCCAGGGAGCGGCGGCTGAACTGGCGGCGCTTGTAGACCGGACAGAACTTGCACTTGTTCCAGGGGCAGTTGCGGGTGAAGCGCAGGAGCAGGCTGCGGGCCTCGCTGGGCGGGCGGATGGGGCCCTGCTCGAAGCTCAGGCTGGGGTCCAGGGTTGGGGGCATGGGCGTCTCTCCTCGGCGGGCTGGGCAAGCCTGGTCCCCAGGGTAGGGGCAGGGCCGGAGCCTGTCAAGGGAAGCTGTTGCCGGGACGGCCTCCGGGCTTGACAGGGCGGGGGCGGGCTCCTGTAATGGAGGCAGGCGCTGGCCGGCGGCGGAGGGTCCGGCGTTGGTCCGCGCGTGGCCTTGCCCCACGCCGCCCCTGTCCAGGGGGCCAAGGAGGAACCCCGATGCCCGCCAAGAAAATCCTGCTGCTGGTTGGTGATTTTGTCGAGGATTACGAGGCCATGGTGCCCTTCCAGATCCTGACCATGGTGGGCCACCAGGTGGACGCGGTCTGCCCCGGCAAAAAGGCCGGCGAGAGCGTGGCCACCGCGGTGCACGACTTCGACGGCTTCCAGACCTATTCCGAGAAGCGCGGCCACAACTTCGCCATCACCGCCGACTTCGCCGCCCTCGATCTCCAGGCCTATGACGCCCTGGTGATCCCCGGCGGCCGCTCGCCGGAGTACCTGCGCCTGGACCCGGCGGTCCTGGCCCTGGTGCGCCATTTCGCCGAGGCCAACAAGCCCATCGCCAGCGTCTGCCACGGCCAGCAGATCCTCACCGCCGCCGGGGTGGTGGGCGGCCGCACCTGCACCGCCTATCCCGCGGTGCGCCCGGAGCTGGAGGCCCAGGGCGCCACCTGGCAGGAGGTCAACGCCACCTTCAGCAACGCCTGCGTGGACGCCAACCTCTGCACCGCCCCGGCCTGGCCGGCCCATCCGGAGTGGATGCGCAAGTTCCTGCAAATGCTGGGCAGCAAGATCGAGGCCTGAGCCGATAACCCAACCTTTGGGCGCGGGGCCGGTCCTTGGGGGCCGGCCCCGCCGCCTTTGCTGGCCACGGCCGCCTACTCGTGCAGGGTGCGCTTGGCCCGGGGCACCATCACCGGGCGCAGGACCTTGAGCACCTCGATGGAGTTCTTGTAGGCGTTGCTGATGCGGATGTTGTCCAGGGCCAGGGCGATGATCTCGGCGATGGCCTGCAGGAAGGTCAGCTCGGGATTCGTCACCTCCCAGGCCTCGGCGCTGTAGAGCCGCAGGACCCCCAAAGGCTTGCCGCGCAGGACCAGGGGCACGCTGACCAGGGAGCGGATGCCCTCGGCCTGGGCCGCCTCGGGATATTGCAGGCGGGGGTCGTCCTCCACCTTGTAGACCACCACCGGCCCCTCGCTCAGGGACTCGGCGATGGAGCGGGCGGCGCTCAGGGGACCCTTGTTCAGGTAGGCCTGGCTCAGGCCGTAGGAGCTGGCCACCTCCAGCTTGCCGCTGCGCCGGTTCAGGAGCAGCAGGGCGCAGCCCTTCAGGCTCAGGATTTCACTCAGGCTCTGCACGATATGCCGGGCGGCGTCGCCCATGTCCTTGACCGAGCTGATGATTTCGCTGATGCGTCCCAGGGTCTGATAGTTGATCTCCCGCGTCTTCCTGCGCATGGTCGCCTCCTTTGGGCCAGGGGTTTCCGGCTGGCGGGCGGATGGCGGCGAGAAAACGCGGACCTGGGGGAGGCTCAGGCTCTGGTTGACCCACGGGACGGGTCGGGGGCGCGGGGAGTGGGGTGGGGGCGCGCGGCCATCGCGCAGACGCCAACGGCCAATCACCTAGTCGTTCTGTCTTTTATTATCCGGATGGCCGCCCGGGCGGGTCAAGCCCCGACCCGGGTCCGGGACTGGTTTTAACGGGCGCGCGCGCCTCAAACCGGTATAATCGATAATCAATACTAGTAAAGGGATGGCGTGGCTGCCCCCCCGGCGCAACCCGAACTGAACGAAGGGAAATACCGCAATGGCCTTCATCACTTGGAGCAGCAAGCTGGAAACCGGCGTCACCAAAGTGGACCAACAGCACCAGAAGCTGGTGGCCATGGTCAACGCCCTCTACGAGGCCATGAAGGACGGCTCGGGCCAGGACGTGCTGGGCAAGGTCCTGAACGGATTGGTGGACTACACCCGCACCCACTTCGCCACCGAGGAAGCCCTGATGAACCAGTTCGGCTATCCCGGCCTGGCCACCCACAAAATCGAGCACGACAAGCTGACCGCCCAGGTGGCGGAATTGCAGGCCCAGTTCCAGGCCGGCAAGACCGCCCTGACCCTGAAGGTGGCCAACTTCCTGAAAGACTGGCTTTCGGGCCACATCCTGGGCATGGACCAGCAGTACGCGCCCTTCCTGAAGGACAAGGGCGTGCGCTAGCCGTCCCGCCGGCCGCAAAAAGCGACGCCCCCGGGGCCGAAACCCCGGGGGCGCGTTTATGCGGAACAGATCAGGCTACAGGCACTCGGCCGCCATCTCGGCCAGGTCCATCACCGCGATCTTCTCGTCCAGGTTCTCGCCCTTGGCGCTGTCGGTGAACATGTTGATGCAGTAGGGGCAGGCCGTGGCCAGCACCTGGGCGCCCTTGGCGTCGGCCTCGCGGATCTTGTGGGTGCTGAAACGCTGCTCGGGCTCGGCCTCCATCCACAGGCGGCCGCCGCCGCCGCCACAGCACATGGACAGGTTGCGGCAGCGGTCGAACTCCATCACCTCGGCGCCCATGGCCTGCAAGAGGGCGCGGGGGGCGTCGTAGACCTTGGTGTGGCGGCCCAGGTAGCAGGGGTCGTGGTAGATGGCCTTCTTGCCCAGGGGCTTCGTGAACTTCAGCTTGCCCTCGGCCGCCAGCTGCTCCAGCAGCTGGGTGTAGTGAACCACCTCGAACTCGCCGCCGAACTCGGGGTATTCCTGGGTGAAGGTGGCGTAGCAGTGGGGGCTGGTGGTGATGATCTTCTTGACGCCCTTGCCCTGGAACAGCTCGATGTTCTTCTGCACCAGGCCGCCGAACTGCTCCTCGTCGCCCATCTTGCGCAGGGTCTCGCCGCAGCAGGACTCCTCGTTGCCGATGATGCCGAAGCTCACGCCGGCCGCCTTGAGCACCTTGTTCAGGGCCCGGGCGATGGCCTGGGAGCGGGGGTCATAGGCCGAGGTGCAGCAGACGCTGAGGAAGTACTCGGTGCCGGCCTCGAAGCGGGGCACGTCCTGACCCTCGGTCCATTTCTCGCGCTTGTCGCGCTCCTCGGACCAGGGATTGCCCTTGGAGTGGATGGAGCCCATGATGGTGCGCAGCATCTGGGGGCCGCCGCCGCTCTCGGCGATCATGGCGCGCATGGCCCGGACCACGTCGATGATGGCCACGCCGCGGGGGCAGTTTTCCACGCAGAGCCGGCAGGTGGTGCAGGCGTAGAGGATCTCGTCGGACTCGAAGCCCTCCAGACCCATCTGGCCCATGCGGATCAGGTTGCGGGTGCGGAAGGGCGATTCCACCGCGGGCCAGGGGCAAAGGCCGGAGCAGAGGCCGCATTGCATGCACTGATAGAGAGTGTCGCTTCCCATGGCGGCGATGGCCTGGGAGACCTCCAGGAAGGGCGTGACGGACATGGCAGCATAACTCCTTGTCAATAATGGCATTCAGTCGGGGCCTCCCCCCTGGGAGCCCCGGCCTCGCGTGCTGGTTGTACGGGTCGCCGGAACATCCTTAGCAGCATGGCGAGAAGGTGTCAAGCCGCTAGTTACCGAATGCACTAGTCCAAGCCTGGGAATATTCCGAGGGGGCGGGCGGGGTCGGGCCGGGGGCTCAGCCCTGGCGGCACAGGCGGCGGAAGACCAGCAGGGCCTCGGGGATCAGGGAGCGCACCACCGCGGCCGGTTCGATGGCCAGGCGGCGCTCCAGGTCGGTGTAGCGGCCGTAGGAGCGGGTCAGCTCCGGCACCAGGGGCGAGAACTCGGCCTGGATCTCCACCGGGCGCAGGGCCAGGTCCACGATGGGATAGGCCTCGGCCGCCACCCCCCGCACCCAGCCCAAACGGCGCATCAGGTCGAAGCGCACCTGGTCGGCCAGGAACAGGAAGGCGTCCAGGGCCTCCACCTTGGGCTTGGCCTCCAGGTAGGAGAAGCGCTCGCCCGCGCCCCAGCCCCGCACCCCCAGCACCACGTCATACAGGGCCAGGGTGGCCTCGTGGCCCAGCTCGGCCAACAGGGCCAGCACTGGGTCGGGCAGGTCGCTGAAGCGGGTCTCGGCCTGGGGCCGAAAGCCCACCTTCTGCTCCCAGCGCCCAAAGGCCTGGGCCGCAGCCCGCCGCCGGCGGGTGTCCCACAAGTTGACCAGTTCGCCCATGTGCTCGCCCTGGCCCGCCTATTTCAGGTAGGCCCGGCCCTCCTCCGCCGCCGGCAGGGTCACCAGGAAGCTGGCGCCCTCGCCCTCGCGGTTGTGCAGCTCCACCTGGCCAAAGTGGCGGGTGACGATCTTGTGGACGATGGAGAGCCCCAGACCGGACCCGCTGTCCTTGGTGGTGAAGAAGGGATTGAAGATATTGTGGATCACTTCCATGGCGATGCCGCCGCCGGTGTCGGAGACCTCGCCGGCCACGAACTGCTTGCCCTCGCGCACCACGGCGAAGGTGCGCAGGGTCAGCTGCTTGACCGGCCGGCCGGCCATGGCCTGCAACGCGTTCAGGAAGATGTTCAGGAAAACGTGCTTGATCTGGCGCTCGTCGCAGAAGACCCGGGGCAGGTCCTTGCCGTAGCGCCGGCTGATGCTCACCCCGCCCTCTTCCACCTCCCGGGCCATGAACTCCAGGGCCTGGTCCATGATCAGGTTCAGATCGTGCTCCTCGAAATGGTTGCGGGCGTCGGTGGAGAAGTCCAGCATCTCGTTGAGGGTGCGCTCCAGGCGGCTGACCTCCTCGATGATCACGTCCAGGTAGGGCGTGATGTTGGACTCGTCGCCGACCTTCTTGCGGATGCGCCGGGTGAAGCCACCGATGCTGACCAGGGGGTTGCGGATCTCGTGGGCCACCCCGGCCGCCACCTCGCCCAGGGCGGCCAGCTTGTCCGCCTCCAGCAGGCGGTTGCGCATCTGGGCCAGCTCCCGGTTGGCGGTCTCCAGGTTGTGGTAGAGCCGGCTGGCCTCCACCGCCAGCCCGCCCTGGTTGGCCAGCATCCCCAGCAGCTTGAGGTCGCGCTCGGCGATGGGTCGGCCGCTGACCCCGTTGTTGACCAGCAACACCCCCACCACCTTGTTCTTGGCGAACATCGGCACGACGGCCAGGGGATGCGGCCCCAGGGCGTTGACCACCTCCTGGCGCAGGCCCGGCGCCTGGGCCGGTTTCTCCACCAGTGTGGCCCGCCGCTCCGGGACGCTGAAGTCCATGGCCCGCTCGGCCTCGCCCAGGTTGAACTCCAGGCCGGCCAGGGCGGGATCGTTGAGCCCGGGCCGCAGGCCGCGCTGTTCGCGCAACTCGTTCAGGGACTGGGTCAGCTCCTTGGGCATGGAGCCCAGGCTGGCCTTGGTGGTCTCGGCCAGGGGGCGCATGCTCTGGCGCTCCTCGTCGGTCAGGAACAGCACCACCCGGTCGTGATCCAGGCCGGCGGGATGCACCACCGCCCGCAGGATGATGGCCACCGTGAGGTTGAAGTCCACGGTGGTCATCAGCACCGTGCTGACCTCGAACAGGGTGGCCAGGTCCCCCACCATCTCCTCGTTGCGCTGGGCCAGGTCCTCCACCTTCTGGAAGGTCAGGGCGTTCTCCAGGGCCGGGGAGACCATGGAGGCCATGGTGGCCAGCAGGTTGCGCTCGTCGGGCCCGAAGCCCGGCTGCTGCCCGGCCTCCACCACCATCTTGTCGAAAACGCAGAGGTGGCCCTCGTAGTGGCCCTTGAAGGTCAGGGGCACGCACAGGCCCTGGCGGGGGTCGCGCCCGTCGTCGGCCTCCGGGGCGGGGCAGGCCTCGCCCTCGCGCAGGCCGGCCTTGATGGAGCAGTAATCGCGGCAGCCCTGCTCGCCCTGGCAGCCGGCCGGGATCTGGCCGAAGGTGGCGCGCAGGGCGCGAGGATCGCCGTTGTTGCCCGAAACGCTGATCAAACCGCCCCGGGCCACCAGCAGCTTGACGCAGATGCCCACCACCACGTTCAGCAGTTCGTCCAGCTCGATGGTGGAGACCGCCGCCCGGCCCAGGTCGGAGAGCACGTTCAGTTCGGCGATGCGTTTTTTCGATTCGAAATACAGGCGGAAATTGCGGATGGTGCCGGCCATCTCGCGGCAGATCATCTGCAACAGGCGCAGGTCGCCATCGGGCAGGCTGCGCTGGGCGGGGAAGATCAAGAGCAGCACGCCGTAGAGCCGGTTGTCGTCCATCACCGGCAGCAGCGCGGCCAGCTCCCCGGGAACGCAGAAGTTCTCCAACACCTCGTCGCCGCACTTGGGCGGCACCCGCACCAGTTGGGGCTCGCGGCGCAGGGCCACCTCGCCCACCCGGCCCTGGCCGAACTCCTGGGGCAGGACCTCGGCCGTGGGCTGGTCCTTGGGCCAGAAATTGGCCTTGACCAGGCTGCTGCGGGCCGATTCCTGGAGGAACAGGACACTCTGGCGGGCCTGGTAGTAGCCGTGCAGCACGCCCAGGATGGTGTCCAGACGCTCGCCGATGTCCACCGTGGAGTTGGCGATCTCCACCACGTGGGCCAGGACTTCGAAGTGGCTGTCCAGCGACATGGCGGTCAGGCGTCGGCCTGGGCCTGACCGAAGGCCCGGGCGCGTTGATAGATTTCCTCGTAGGCCGGGGTGGCCTTGTCCCAGGAGTAGTCCTGCGCCATGCCCCGCAGCATCACCTCCCGCCACAGCTCCGGCTGACGATAGGTCTCCAGGGCCCGGAGCAGGGCTTCCAGGAACGAGGGCAACTCATAGTTGACGAACTTGAAGCCGTTGCCGGGCTGGTCGGGGAGTTGGTCGACGACCGTGTCCTCCAGCCCGCCGGTGGCCCGGACCACCGGCACCGTGCCGTAGCGCATGGCGTGCAATTGGTGCAGGCCGCAGGGCTCGTAACGGCTGGGCATCAGCAGCAGGTCGCTGCCGGCCATCAGTTGGTGGGCCATCTCCATCTCGTAGCCCACGAAGACTCCCAGGCGCTCGGGGTTGCGCCGGCGCAGGTCCTGCAACAGGGCGTGGTAGCGGTCCTCGCCATAGCCCATCACCGCCAGGTCCAGGCCCATCTCCAGGATGGTCTCCAGGCCGGAGGCCAACAGGTCCATGCCCCGGCGGTCCACCAGCCGGCCGATGAAGCAGGCCAGGGGGCGGCCATTGCCGGGGCTCAGGCCCATGAGCTGGCGGGCCTGGTCGGAGCACAGGCGCTTGGGGGCCAGGTTGTCGGGTCCGAAGTTGGCGATCAGGTGGGGGTCCCGGGCCGGGTCCCAGGTCTGGTAGTCGATGCCGTTGGTCACCGCCACCAGCCGCTCGCGCCGGGACTGGAGCACCCCCTCCAGGCCGAAGCCCATCTCCGGGGTCAGTATCTCCTTGGCGTAGGTGGGGCTGACGGTGGTGATCATGTCGGTGAAGACCAGGCCGGCCTTCAGGAAGTTGATCTTGCCGTAGAACTCGATGGCCTCCGGGGTGAAGAACTCCCAGCCCAGGCCGGTCAGGGGCATGTCATAGTGCCAGAAGATGCCCTGGGTGCCCAGGTTGTGCACCGTCATCACGGTGCCGGCCTGCTTGAGCAGGGGCTCCTGGCCGTAGATCGCCCGCAGGTACAGGGGGATGAGCCCGGTCGTCCAGTCGTTGCAGTGGATCAGGTCCACCGGCTGGCCCAGGGCCAGGGCCAACTCCATGGCCGCGCGGCTGAAAAAGATGAAGCGCTCGGCGTTGTCCTCGTAGTCGCCGTAGGCGTTGCCGTAAAGGCCCTCGCGGTCAAAGAGATGTTCGTGGCCAATCAGGTAGATGTCCACCCCGGGGCCGGCCGGGAGGCGGTGCACCTCCGCCCGGTGACGGCGCCAGGAGACCGGCACCTCCAGGGTCAACTCCACGCGCTCCAGGCGGGCGGCCACGTCGTCGGAGAGACGGCAATGGGGGGTGACCACCGAGACGCGATGGCCGCGCTTGGCCAGGGCCAGGGGCAGGTCGTGGGACACCTCCGCCAGTCCGCCCACCCTAGCCAGGGGCCAAACCTCTGGCGAAACAAAGAGAACGTGCATATGTCCCCCGCGTGATTTGCGACTATAATAGCACGACCCCGCGCCGGGCACCAAGTGCGCGGGAGCGCGGCCGGCTTGACAGGCCGCGCCCCGGGCCGGTAGCCTGCCGGAGGTGTCCCCGCCCCGGAGGCCCGCGCCGCCCGGCGTGGACCAGCGCTTTCCAGAGGATGGGCATGCTCGCCAGCATCATCGTCAAACGCCTGGCCGGCCTGGTGGCCCTGGTGGTGCTCCCCCTGGCCCTGCTCCTGGGCCTGGACTTGCACCACATCTGGCCCTCCCTGGCCAGCGCCGGCCAGTGCGACCTGGCCCGGGAGGTCTGGCTGCGCCTGGCGGCCCTGGCGGTGGCCGCCGCCGGGGCGGTGGCCGGGGGATTGCTCTGGCAACGCCGCCTGGACCGTCAGGTGGACTTCCTGCTGGAGAGCTGCCAGCGCATGGCCCTGGGCGAGCCGGCCGGCCTGCCGGACATGCCCCAGAGCCTGGACGAACTGGGCCGCCTGAGCCTGGCGGTGCAGGTCCTGCGCGAGGCCCTGGTGGATTATTTGAGCCTCTACCGCCGCTTCTTCGACGCCGCCCCGGACATGTTCGTCTCCCTGGCCCCCCACAACGAGGCCATCCTGGACGCCAATCAGGCCTTCTGCCGGGCGGTGGGGCAGCTCAAGTCCGAGGTGGTGGGCAAGCCGGTCTCCCTGTTCGTGAACCTGGACCAGCCCTGGAACCAGGTTTTGTCCCGTTCGCGGGGGCTTCTGCCCGGCAAAATGGATTCGGTCCGGGGTATGAT
>CALERA010000455.1 GCA_937908275.1 uncultured Desulfarculaceae bacterium
GACCACCGAGATCTACACTCTTTCCCTACACGACGCTCTTCCGATCTCGACTACTTCGTGCAGGAGGGCCGGGTGGCCCAGGTGGTGCGGGGCCTGGCGGAGGTCAGCGGACGGCTCAAGGACCCGGACCTGCTCCACCGCCTGGGGACCCTGCTCCTGGAGAGCGACCCCCAGACCCTGGGGAGCGCCCTGGACCAGGCCGGCGAAGGCCCGCCCTCGGTCGGAGTGATCGACCGCCCCTTGTTGATGGCCAAGCAGGCCTTCCAGCAGGCCATGCTCCTGGAGCCCGACGACCCCCGCCACCGCCTGGGCCTGGCCTGCGTGGAGCTGAAGCTGGGCGACACCGAGGCCGCCTCCGAGGCCCTGCAACGGGTCGAGGAGACCGACCTGACCAACTTGCGCATCTACCTGGAGGTGATCCGGGCCCTGCTCAAGGAGCGGGCCTACGACCTGGCCGGCGCCTGGCTCCGGGAGGCCAGCGGTTACTTCCCCAAAGAGCCGGAGGTGGCCCGGCTCCAGGCCGAGTTCTTCCTGCTGCAGGGCGACGCCAGCCGGGCCATCTCGGCGCTGAAAATGGGCCTGGCCCTGGCCCCGGACGACCGCGAGATGCTCCTGACCCTGGCCAAGACCTATCTCCAGGCCCGGGAGTTCAGCGACGCCGCCTTCTACTTCGAGCGCCTGTCCAAGCTGTCCCCGGACGACCCCCGGGTGCGCGAGGGCCTGGCCGCCGCCCTCTCCGGCCGCCAAGGCTGAGCCTTTCATCAGGTCCCGGCTGGCGCTCCGCCCCCGGAGGGGCGGTTTCACCTTGCCCGCCGACTAGGGCCTGTTAACATTATCAGATTGATGTGATGCGCTTCTGGGTGTCATTGCGAGCGTAGCGAAGCAATCTCTTGCTGTATTATTGAATAGTTACAATATGTTAAGAAAATAAAAAGAGATTGCCGCGTCGCTTTGCTCCTCGCAATGACAAAAAAGATTTTGCGCGGAGCTCATCGTCCGTCCTGATTCGGATTACTAATCTGGTAATTACGTTTGTGTTAACAGGCCCTAGAGCATCTCGGCCAGGAACAGCTCGTTGATGGTGCTGATGACCTTCAGGGAGGTCTGGTAGGCATTCTGTTGGGCGTTGAGCCTGATCAGGGCCGCGGTCATGTCCACGTCCTGGAGGTCCTCCAGGTTGGAGCTGTGGGCCAGCTCGATCTCGTCCAGCACCGTCTCGCGCAGGCTCACCCGCTCCTGGCGGATGCCCAACCCGGCCTCCTGGTCCAGGATCGAGGTCAGGGCCGCGGTGATGGACTCCAGGCAGATCTGGCTCTGCTCCTGCCCCTCCTCCTGGGTGCCGTTGTTCAGTTGGTATTCCAGTTGGTAGAAGCTGTCCAGGACGTGCAGGGGCGACTGTTCCAGGTGGTAATAATAAGTGTCGCCCTCGGCGAAGGAGCCGTAGTCCAGCTCCAAGTAGACCCCCTCGCTGTCGGGCAGGGCGATGCGCCCGGTCTGGCCCCCGGCGCTCAGGGTCACCTCCTCGCTGTGGGCCTCGCCAAAGTCATCGGTCCAGCTCACCCGCAGGGTCACGTCGTCGTCGGGCACCTGGCCGCCATCGAGCACGTCGATGGTGAAATCGCGCGAGTTCTCGCCACGATAGGCCCCGGCCAGGCCCACCACCCCGTCGCCGGCGTTGGTGCGCCCGGCGGTGGCGGTCTCGCCGTCCAGGACCACGGTCAGGGCCCCGCCCAGCAGGTCCTGGGCGTTGTAGTTGTAATCCATGCGGTTGCCGTTGGAGAAGTTGACCTCCAGGGTCTCGTCGTTGCCCTGGTAGTGGCTCAACTCCAGCTCGAAGACGGTGCCGATCTTGTAACTGAGATCGTCGCGGTAGATGGAGATGTCGCCCAGGCCCGGCACCGCCACCGCGTTGTCCTGCCCATCGGCCGCAAGGTCCACGGTGGTGGTCTGATAGGCCCCGTCGTCGTCGTACCAGGACAGGCTCAGGCTGACCTGGCCGCTGGTGGGGTCCACCCCGGTCACCTCGGCCCGCACCGTGGTCTCCAGGCGCAGGTCGCTGCTGCCGCTGAAATAGAGCTTGCCCTGGCTGTCGACCCCGTTCAGCCCGCCCATCAGCGAGCCGGAGGTGCCCACGTTGACGTTGCTGGAGGTCAGGGTCAGGTTGCCGGCCATGCCCGCGTCCTTGGCCTGGATCTGCACCGTGGCCCCGGCGCCGCTGGAGCTGACGCTGCAGGTCACGTCGCCGCGATGGCTGTTCAGGTAATTGGACAGCGCGCTGGCGTATTCGGCGGCGGTGGTGGGGGCCGGGACCACGGCGTTGGTGATCTGGGTCCAGGGGTAGGTGTCGCCGCCGAGGGTCAGGGTGTCGGCGCCCAGGGGGAGGTTGGC
>CALERA010000456.1 GCA_937908275.1 uncultured Desulfarculaceae bacterium
CGGCCGAGCGCCGCCGCCAGGTCGAGGTGGAGGGATTCGACGCGGCGCGCGACGACCGCTGCCGCAAGGGCGAGTTGGCCCAGGCCGCGGCCTATTACGCCTATCCCGGCGATGACGTGGCCACTGGTTTCACCCACAAGTTCGGGACCGGGTCTTTCAGCGTCAGCACCAAGCGGCTGCTGTACCCGGCGGGCTGGTCCCTGAGTGCCGGGGACAAGGCCCGGCACGACCGGATCAAGCAGTTGGCGATCGCCGGGGCTTTGGCGGCGGCCGAGATCGACCGCCTGCTCCGGGAGCAGTCCCGCGCCAACCAGCCCCCGGCTCGCCAGCATCAGCACTGGTGCCCGGCGGTGGACCTTTCCGGCGCGGGCGAGCCCGGAGCCTGCACCTGCGGCGGCGGGGAGGGTTAGCCATGCACCTTATCGACACACCAGAGTTGGACAAGATGCACGCAGTGCATGACCACAGTCAGGCCATTGGTGAGTTTCTGGAGTGGCTGGGGCAAGAAAAGGGATTGAGAATCTGCACCTACGACCCCAAACGCGAAGAATTCAACCTGGCCACGATCTCCACCACCGCACTGCTGGCTGAGTATTTCGAGATCGACCTGGCCAAGGTCGAAGCCGAAAAGGTGGCGATCTTGGAATCCATCAGGAGCGCCCACGCATGAGCCCCCTGATCATCACCTGTCCCCACTGCGGCGAGGACCTGGACGCGGTCCAGGCGGTGGCCGAGGGCGAGCACCGGGAATATCTGGAGCTGCTGGCCGGCTTCGGCCCGGCCCGCCCGGCAGTGGTGGCCTATCTGGACCTGTTCCGCGCCGCCCCGGGGTCGGCCATGCGGATCGCCACCCGGCTGCGCCTGGTGCGCGAGCTGCACCGGCTCTGGGGTGACGAAGGCTTTGCTTACAATCGCCAGACCCACCGCATCAGCCGGGCGCAGATCAGCCAGGCCTTGCACGATGTGGTGCGGGCCAAGCAAGGCGACCACAAGCCATTTGTGAACCACAATTATCTCAAGACGGTGATGGTCAGCCTGCTCAGCGCCAGTGAGCGCCAGGAAAAGCGCCAGGAAGCCAAGGCCGAGCGGACCCGTGAGCAGTTGCGGCAGGCCGGGGTGCGCGATACCGCCTCGCCACCACCCCAGACCCAGGCGGAGGCCGGCCAGCAACCCGTCTGGGAGGGGCCGCTGGAGCCGTTGACCGAGATGCTGGCCGCGCATTATCGCCGTCCGGGCCTGATGGCTTGCCTGGAGTGGATGCCAAAAATCGAGGCCCGCCTGCGTGATGAGGGGCTGGACCTGGAGCGCCTGCGGTCCCTGGCCAAGGCCACGGCGGATGGCGAGGGGTTCGAGGGACGCGGGGCGGAGCTGCTGCACCGCTGCCAGCCGGGCGGTGCGGAACCAGAGCCATTGGCCGGCTGCCTGCCGCTGGGCCTGGCCCGGGAAGACGCCGGGGCCGCACCGGCCAGCCCGCCGGCCCATCTGGTGCCGCCCGACCAGGCCCAGGCCCTGGTGGTGGAGATGCGGCGCTATTGCGAGATCACCCGCGCCCTCAAGGATGACCCCCGGGCGGTGACCCGGGCCGAGTTGATGGAACTAGAAAAGCGCTTGGAGAGCGCCGGGGTGGCCGTCAGGGACCTGGTGGCCATCGCCTGGAAGAGCGCCGACATGGACATGCCCGATGCGGAGCTGCTGGCCCGCTCTGGCCTGAAAATCGGAGGCGACGATGCGCAATAGTGACCTGGGCATCCGGGCGACCGACCCCGTGGTGCACAACCCCAAGTTGACCGAGCTGGAGACCTGGTGCCTGGAGACCATCCGCACCTGGTGCCAGCGCGGTTTTCCCATCCCGGCCCCGGCCCTGGCCGAGTGGTTGGGCCTGACCGGACGCCAGACCAGGACCCTGGTCAATCATCTGATCGACCGCAAGTTCCACGGCCTGCCGGTGCATCCTCTGCCCGGGGTCTACGGCGGCTATTTCACGCCGGACAATCCCGACCTCAAGGGTCTCGCCAGTCAGGCGGTTGCGGCCCAGCTCCAGCGCGCCCGCACCAGCGCGATCAAGGCGCGGGACATGGGGGCCACGGTCCAGGAATTGACCGAGGGCGTGGTGCAGCTGACCCTGGACCTGGGCCAGGAAGTACGCTCTCAGGTGGGCCGCGCCCTGGCCACCGCCCAGCGAGGCCCGGCCACCCAGGCCCAGGTGCGCCAGGCGCTCAAGCGCTACGCCGCCGATCCCCAGCGTTTCGCGGCCGAAATTTCCGAGCTGCGGCGCTTGTTCGCCGGGGTGTTTGTCTCCGAGGAGGACCTGGTGCGCCTGATGCGGGTCAATGTCGAGGAGGCCACCCGCCGCACGATGGCCGCGATCAGGGGGGAGGCCGCCTAAATGGCCAGCAAGGTCGTGCGCGGTCCCTGGGGCCGCAACCAGCGCCACCCGCTCTGGGCGGCCCTGTGGCCGCAGCTGAGCATCCTGCCCAGCCCGGGCCAGGAGGGCGTGATCGCGGCGGTGGTGGAGGAGATCGCCGGGCTGTTGCGGGCGCTCCATGCCGAGCCGATCCGGGACCACGCCGCCTGGCTGCGGGGAGTGGTGGAGCAGGCCGACCCCCGGCTGTGGCCGCCCAGCGACTATCAGGCCATCCTGCGGGTGGTCAAGGCCAAGAAGGCCCAGCTGATCGAGCAAATGCGCGCCGGCCAGCGCCGCACCGGCGGGCAGAATCGCAAACTCTGGGCCGCCCTGGCCGCCCACCCGGTCTGCGATCAGGAATGGCTCTACGCCTACATCCGCGAACACTACCCCCGGGCCAAGCGCCCGAAGGGCGGCAAGTTGCAGCCCAGCGTCAGCATGCTGACCCAGCGCGAGGTGGGGGAGATCATCGACTACCTGGAGGGCCGCAAGCCCCGCCGCCGCCGGAGGAGCGCGTGAGCGAGCTGCCGGGCATCCTGGCCGAGATCGCCGCCGTGGTCGGCCCCGACGCCGCCAAGCGGATTGGCCTGCGCCTTGCCGGCCAGGTGGTCAAGTTCCCCTCCCGCACCCGCCTGCAAAAACCCGCCCGAGACGCTGCAATCCGCCGCCTGGCCGCCGAGGGCTGGACGGTTGAGGCCTTGGCTCTGCGCTTCAACGTTTCCGAACGCTGGATTCGCAAGATTCTGGGGCGTAATCCCCAGAAAAATAGCTGAAAAGCGGCGATTTGGAACAAACCGGGGCCGATTTGTTCCGCGTTTTCTGATTCAGTGGGCCGTGAAAGGTGCTCTCCTTTCTCTCACGGCCGGGAGGCTCGGAAATGGGCACCTGGGCCTCCCGGCCCCTTCCAGACCCTACCCTCCAGCCCAGGGGGAGCCGCAAATGCCGACCGACGCCGCCATCCGCCAGCTGATCCACGCCAGCGCCGCTAAAATCTGGCCGGCCATCGCGCCGGAGATGATCGAGGCCCAGGTGCTGGTGGAGTCCGCGGGCGATCCCCGGGCCGAGTCCCCGGCCGGGGCGCGGGGCCTGTTGCAGCTGATGCCCGGCACGGCGGCAGAGCTGGGCCTGAGCCCGGAGCAGTGCTGGGACCCGGCCCGCAACCTGGCCGGCGGCATCCGCTACCTGCGGCGGCAGTTCGAGGCCTTCGGTGAGCTGCCCAACTACTACGACCGGGTCAGCGCGGCCCTGGCCAGCTACAACGGCGGCCGGGGCTACGTCAACAAGGCCCTGGCCCTGGCGCGGGAGGCCTGTGGCGCGGCCGATGGCACGGTGCCCGGCCCCTGGCAGCGCTGGGACGTGGCCAGCGCCTTCCTGGCCGATCCGCGCTGCCTGGTGTCCGGCAGGCGGCCCGACGCCGCCCAGATGCTTACCTACGTGGCCCGGGTGCGGGCCATGTTCCACCGCCTGACCAAGGGGGGCAAACCATGATCGCCTGGATCAAGGCCAACAAGGGCAAGAGCGCCGTCGGCACGATTTCCGGCCTGACCATCCTGGGCATCCTGGGCGCGGCGGCCGCGGGTTGGATCTCCTGGGACCAGGCGCAGCAGGCCCTGGCCGCCCTGGGTCTGGGGGTGCAGTGATGGTGCGGCGAATCAAGATCAACTGGAGCTACTGGCTGGCCCTGGGCCTGCTGGGCGCGATGCTGACAGCGGGGAGCGGATGTTCCTATCTGAGCGCCAAGAACACCGTCTACACCCCCGTGTTCAACCAACAGGGGCAGCTGATGGTCGGCAGTGACGGCAAGCCCTTGACCACCAGGCAGGAACTGACCGACGAGGCGGCCTACTACCAGGCCCAGCTGATGGGCGCGCAGATCGCCTCCCAGCCGATTTTCAAGCTGACCTTCCCGGATCAGGTCAAGGCCAACGGGATGCAGGCAGCCTTGACGGACCCCAGCCAGGCCGCCCCCTACGCCATGTCCAATCTGCTGGCCGGGGCATCCCTGGAGGTCCGTGCGCCCCACAACGGCCAGATCGGGCAGTACCGCTCCGAGTGGGCCAACTGGATACCAGTACTGGCGATGGCCGCCCAGAGCGCATTTGTCACCGACCGCCTGGCCAATGTGGCCGTGGCCGGCTTTGGCGCGGCGCGAGGCACGGTCACCACCATCAACGCCAGCCAGCAGGCGGGGGTCCAGGTGGGATCGCCCGGGGGCCAGGTCAACACGCCCAGCACCACCACGACCACCACCAGCAACGACGACCACAGCACCCAGGGAGCGCAGTAGGTGGCCAAGGCCAGTCAAGATGGGCTCCACCGGGGCGGGTTTTTGGCCCAGGATGGCCCCCAGCTGCACGACGGCGGGATATCTGCCGTTGGTGCGGGTGCTGGCAGCCCCCAGCCCGGGATCGTGGCTCCTGGAGCGTTTTACGCGGCCGGAGAAACCATCCCGGTGGGTGAGGTCGACCTGGCGGACTTCGCGGCCCGGCGCTATCCGGGCCTGATGCGGGCGCAGCTGGTGACCGTGTACCGCCCCTGGCGGTTCAGCGATCCGCTGTGGGGCACGGTGGCCTGGCGCATCCGTCGCCACCAAGCCAACATCCTGGGTCTGCCCGAGGACCAGGTAGTCGCCTCCCACGCCATGATCTACGCGGGCGGGGGCAACTACTGGAGCCAGGGTGCGCGATTCGTGCCGGAGCGCATCGAGGCCTACCGCGGCTGCGACCTATACCACTGGGACCTGGGCTGGGACCTGGAGGTGCGCAACGCCCTGATGGGCGAGTGCGGCCCCCATGCCAACGAGACCTACGCCTAACGGGACATCGCGGCCCTGGCCCTGTGGTCGATCACCGGCCGCCAGGGCTGGCTGGAGGCCATCGGCGATCCGGAGCACCTGTTCTGCTCCGAGCGGGTCTGCCAGTTGGTGCGCCTGGTCCAGGCTGCCTACGAGGTCGGGCCGGACTTCCTGGCCGGCCGCGCCTGCGAGCTGGTGGTGCCGCAGCTGCTGCACATGCTGTTGATTGAGGCCCGGGCCGCCTGCGTGGCCATCCGGCCGGTGTGAGGACCACGAATGCCTGATCCCTTGGAAACCATCGCCCGCGCCGTGGACGCCAGCCAGCAGATGCAGGGCCTGCGGGCCGAGATGGCCCAGCTGACCGCAGTGGTGCAGAGCAACCTGGCCGAGCAGCAACGGCTCAACGCCCGCATGGAGAGTCAGGTGCAGTCCCTGACCGGAGGCCTCCAGGACACCCGCGAGCGCCTGGTCAAGGTGGAGGGCCTGGCCTGCCAGATCGAGCCCCTGCGCCAGGACGTGACCAGCCTGCGCCAGGACTTTTCCAGCCTGAAAAGCATGGTGGCCCGCTACATGGGCATCGGGGTGGGCCTGGGCATCGCCGCCAGCACGGCCATTTCGGTGGCCGTCACGTTCATCAAATAGCGAGGGGGGCATGGGCATCGAGCGCACTTTGCGGCTGGGGCAGATCGCGGAGCTGAAAGAGCAGCTGGGCGAGGCGGAGAAGCGCTTCAAGCGGTTGCTGGACGACGTCCAGATCTACACCTTCCCGATCAACCCCCTGGACGCGCCCGGCTCCTGCCGAATCGACCTGGCCGACCAGGCGATGGAGGAGCTGAAGACCACCCAGGCCCAAATCCTGCTACTGCGGGCCAAGATCGCGGAGCTGGAGGCCGCCTGATGCCCCGCACCTATCCGCCAGAGGCCAAGCGCGAGGCGTATGGTCTGTACTGCTCCGGCTTGACCCTGGAGCAGGTGGTGGCGGCCATGCGCCAGAAGGGCTACGCCACCTACTCGGCCGAAACCCTGCGGCGTTGGGCCGACGAGGGCGGATGGGAACAGGACCGGGCCAAGCTGGCCAGCGAGGAGGCCAGGCTGGGTCTGGCCCTGGACGCCGAACGGATTACGGCCGAGATGCTGAGCGGCTATCAGGAGCTGCGCCAACAGACCCGCCAGAAGCTCGCCAATCTGGAGCTGAAATTCGAGGACGGGGTGGGCCTGCTGCTCAAGATCGACGCCCTGATCCGCACCCTGTTGGCCGCCCAGAAGAACCAGGTCCAGCCGGTGGACAAGGCAGCCCTGGCCCTGGAGATGCTGGAGCTGGTGGTGACCACCCTGGCCGAACTGGACCCGGCCGCCCTGGAGTTTTTGCAGCCCCACATCCCCGCCCTGGGCGAGGCGCTCAAGGCCCGTTACGCGGAGGCCGCCTGATGGCCACCGCCGCCAAAATGCGCCGCCGGCCGGGCCTGACCGAGCTGCGGTTTGACCAGAAGGTAGCGGAGTTATCGGCCTGGGCCGCCGGGGCGGTCAGCCCCTTCCGCGACCGCAACCGGGCCGAGCAGACGGCGCGCAAGGCCCGGGCCGAGCATGATTTCTTCTACTTCGCCCAGACCTACATTCCGCATTACTTCGACCGCGAGCCCGCCCCGTTCCACGGCGAAGTTGTGGAGTTGGCCGACCGCAGGCCAGATGTAGAGGCAGGCGAAGTGTTGGTGCCCTCGGTCACGGCTGCGCCGCGCGGTTTTGCCAAAAGCACCGTCTTGGCTCTAGCCTACTCACTTTGGCAGGCCCTGTACCAGCGACGGGAGTTCGAGATCATCGGCAGCGAGACCAAGGACCTGGCTGAAAGTCACGTGGCCAGCATCGCGGCCGAGTGCCAGGAGAACCCCCGCATCGTCTACGACTTCGCGCCGGTGGTGGTGCGCTGTAAAGCGGGCTTCCTGGTGTTGGGTAACGGTTTCGCGGTGATCGCCCGCGGTGCTGGCCAGCAGGTGCGCGGCCTGAAGCACCGGGCCAAGCGGCCGGACCTGTGCATCCTGGACGATCTTGAAAACGACGAGAGCGCTATCAACCCCGACCGGGTTAAGAAGTTGCTCAACTGGATCAAGTCCACGGTCTATTTCGCCCTGGACCCCGCCGGCACTTTGCTGATCATCGGCACCATCATCAGCAAAAAGTCCGCGCTGTACCAGATGCTCTACAGCATCGAGGAGCCCTATCCCCAATGGACCCGCCGGGTCTACAAGGCCCTGCAGGACGACGGCACCAGCCTTTGGCCGGCCAAGTATTCGGCCAAGATGCTGGAGGCCCAGCGCCGGAGCATGGGCGAGGCGGCCTTCCGCAAGGAGCGCCAGAACGACCCACCCGACGACGACGATTTTTTCCGCCTGGAGTGGATCAGACAATACCAGCCCAAGGATTTGCCGCCGGGGCTGGTGGTGGCCAGCTACTACGACCCGGCCACCGGGGCCGGGGATTTCGCGGCCAACATCACCGTGGGCCTGGACCAGGCCCGCATGGATTTTTACGTGCTGGACGCCTGGGTGAAAAAGGCCGGGGTGCAAGAGGCCCTCAAGGCTGCGCTGGCCCGCCATTTGCTGTTTGGTTTCCTGCGCTGGGGCATCGAAACGAATGGTTTCCAGTCCCTGTGCCTGGATCTGCTGCCTGCCCTGGAAGCTGACGCTGGTGCGGTGTTGCCGTTGGTGCGGATCACCCACACCGGGGCCAAGAGCCTGCGCATCGAGAGCCTGTCGCCCCTCCTGGAGCGGGGCAAAATCTTTTTCTGCTTGGAGCAGGGTGACCAGCGCCTGTTGGTGCAGCAGCTCCTGAGCTATCCCCAGGGCCATGACGACGGCCCGGACGCCCTGGAGGGAGCGGTGAACCTGTTGCGGGGCAAGCTCAACGCCTGGCCGTCCGGCGTGATGCCGGCGGGGAGGGCGGCATGAATTGGTGGCGGGGCATATCCTCCCTGGCCGCGCGGGCGGCCGGGACCATCGGCCGGACCGAGTTGCCGGCCGGCGGGCGCAGCAGCCTGGAGCCGGCGGCCACCCTGGGCGAGGCGGTGCAGACCCTGTCGAGCCATTTCGGCGGCCTGGCCCCCTACGCGCCCCACGTGCTGGCCCTGCTGGAGTCGCTGGCCATCCACAGCCCGGTGGTGAGCCAGGCCGTGAAATTAATCGGCACCACGGTCAACACCGGCCATGAGATCCAACTGGAAGGCCCGAAGCGCCAGGTGGACCAGGCCCGGGACCTGTTGGGCGACCTGGCCCGCCGGGTCTATCGCCGCAGCGCCGGGGTGGACGGCCTGATCAACCACTACACCCGCCAGCTGGCGGTGAGCGGGGCTTTGGCCAGCGAGGACGTGCTGGAGCCGGATTTCAGCGCGGTGCGCGAGGTGGCCCTGCTGCCGGTCAGCGCCATCCGATTCAAGTGGCGCGACCAGGGCTGGACCGCACAGCAGCTCACCCAAAGCAGCGGGACGGTGGACCTCAACGACCATACGTTCGCCTATTACGCCCTGGACACCCTGCCGGGCCATCCGCCCTACGCGGTGCCGCCGTTCGTCGCGGCTATCGAGCCGGAGCGGTTACAGCGCGATTTCCTGCACGACCTGCGGACCTACGCCAAAAAATTGGGCATCTACGGGGTGACCAGCATCAAGGTCCCGCCGCCGGAACGCCGGCCGGGCGAGACCACCCAGGAATATGAAGACCGCGCCCAGCAGCACCTGGCGCAGGTGGCGGCAGCCTACGATGGCCTCCTGTCCCGGGGCCTGCTGGTGATGCCGGACAACCACGAGATCGAGCACAAGTCGGTGACCAGCGGGGCCTCGGGGGTGGACAAGATCAGTCAGGGGGTCGAGCAGCTGCTCATGTCCGCCCTGAACATAGACCCGGCCATGTTCGGCCGCAGCTTCAGCACCACCGAAACTTATGCCGGGGTGGTCTACGGCCTGCTCCTGCGTTGGGCGGCACAATACCAGCGCCTGATCAAGCGGCGCATGGAGCGCACCTACCTGCTGGCCCTGCTGCTGGCCGGGTTGCACCAGGTGGACGTGACCCTGGCCTGGGACCCGCAGCCGGAGCTGGACAAGGCCGACGCCGCCAGCGCGGAGCAGACCCGGCAGTCGATGATCCTGGAGCGGCGACGCGAGGGCATCATCGACGCGGACCAGGCCGCCCAGGAGCTGGGCTACGAGAAGGCCGCGGTGAGCAAGGCCACCGCCGGCTGCACCGCCGCCCAGGCCGGGCCGGCGGCGCGCCTGAGCCTGCGTCTGGAGCCTGGCAGCGACCGCTACCAGCCGGTGCGGATCAGCCTGGCCAGTCCACCGCCGGAGGACGACGAGGCGGCGGACCTGGCGGCCGAGCGCAAGCTCCAGGCCCGGGCCGAGGCCCTGGCCACCGCCTATCGCGGCCAGATCGCGCCCCTGGTGGAGGCGGTCCGCGCCCAGGCCCTGGACGCGGCCCAGGCCATCCTGGCCGGGGGCGAGCTGGGTCAGGAAATGTTCGTGGCCCGGGTCTACGACGCCCTGGTCGAGACCCACGTCCAGGCCTGGTCCACGCCCGAGGCGCTGAACACCGTGCGCCAGGCGGTGGAGCCGGTCTATCGCCAGTTGCGCCTGTTGACCGACCTGGTGGGCGGCGGCCGGAAGAGCTGGACCTGGGGCGGGCCGGACCAGCGGGTGCTGGACTTCAGCGCCCGGCTGGATAATTTTTACATCAGCAAGTACCTGGACAATCCCGAAGCCCAGCGGGCGGCGTTTCGGGTGTTGCGCGAGCAATATCTAGAGCAAGGCGCGGGACTCTTCGGCAGCGATCCGGGCGCGCGCAAGGCGTTCCGGGACGCCCTGGGCGGGGCCCTGGCCGACCTGGACGACCGGCAGATCGCGCGCATCGTGGACACCAGCGTGATGCGCCTGCGCTCCTGGGCGGCGGTGCAACAGTTGGCCGAGTCCGGAGCCACCTGGGCTCAGGTCTGGGCGGTGCTGGACAACAAGACCAGCGCCATCTGCCGGGAGATGCACGGCCGGGTGTTCCGGGTGGACGCCGCCGCGGCCGAAGTCAAGCTCTTGGCCGGCCTGAGCCCCTCCGCCTTCGCGGCCACGGTGTCCAACGCCGACGAGGCCGTGGTGCGGCGCGAGGGTCTGGCCGGGTTGCAGGCCCGCAACCAGTTGCTGCCGCCCTATCACCCCAACTGCCGCACCCGGGTCAAGCTGGCCCTGGAGGACCCCAACCCCGCGCCCATGCCCGAGGGCCTGAGCGAGGATCAGCAGCGGGCCTGGCGCTATTGGCAGGAGCTGGGGCCGGCGGCCCAGCGATTCCGGATCGCCGACGCGGCCGACGCCGAGTTCAAGATCGGCAAGCGGACGCGCCATGCGGCCCGGCACCGCGAGGTGGGCGACTACGACCAGGCCACCCGCGAGCTGCTCACCGCGCCCCAGCGGGTGCTGATCCGCATGGAGGCCAACGGCAATTACCAGCTGGGTCTGATGAGTGGGGATGAAAACAACTGGCGTTTTGGCATAATTGATCCCACGTATCGTATCGGCGCGACGGATGGCCCGCCCCGGCTGAAGTCGGTCTATGGACCCACCCCGGAGCGCCCGGCGAGCTGGACCAAGCGGTCTGGCCAGCTGGCGCGCAATAATGGGTGGGTGGAGGTGATGCCATGAGACAGGCGGTGTTTGACTACGTTGACGGCCTGGCCCCGGAGCTGGACCCGGACCTGCTGGTGGAGGAGACCATCACCCGCGCCGCCGATCAGCGCGAGGCCCTGGAGCGCATCCTGGACCAACTGACCGACGAGGAGCGGGAGCAGGTGCGGGCCGCCGACCGGGTCTTGATCCGCGAGGCCGCCCGGCTGGCCCCCTGGTGGCGCGCGGAGGTGGCTGAGGACCGGGTGGAGTTCGGCTTACCCCGCGAGCACTGGTGGTGGTGGATCGACGAGATCGCCGACGGGGTGTTCCCCCGCGAGCTGCTGCCGGAGGTCTGATGATGCAGTTGACCGATGCTCGCTGCCCGTTTTGCAACCGTAAGCTGTTCGAGTGGAACGGCCAGGGCGCGGTGTCGATCCAGTGTCCCAAATGCAAGCATCTGGCGCAATTTCCGGCAAAAATCATGGTGGATAAGGCCCCTGGGAACTTGCAACCCAGGGCGGTTTTGAGGTAGATTCAAGCCATAACACGGCGGTTGCCGTCCGAGCGCCAGAGAGCGCCAGAAATACAGGCATCAAAAGAGGCCCAGAGAGGCCCAGGGGTTCAAGCCCTTGGGCCTCTCTTTCATTTCTGGCGGTGAAAAATGGCGGACCCGATACAGCCCCCTCAGCAGACCCCGGCCGGCCAGTGGCGAATCAACTGCCTCAGCGCGGCCCGGCTCTCCCTGGAGGTCGGCCCGGCCGGCGAGGCCCCGCCCAAAAACGACGGTGATTACCTGTTCCTGAACTTCCGCGCTCTGAGCGCGATCCTGGTCATCGACCACGCCGTGGATTTCAGCGACCAGGCCATGCTCCAGGCGGGGGTTCCTATGCTTCTGCGCCGGCCGGTCCTGACCGATCACCGCTACAGCATCAACGCCGTGGTGGGCACCGTGGTCAAGACATGGTGGGGCAATGACGACGGCCTGGGAGTGCCGGGCATCAACTGCCAGGTCCGCCTGAATCGCAAGGCCCTGCCCACCAACCTTCTGGCCGAGATCGAGGCCGACCCCCCGCTGCACCTGGCGGTATCGACCACCCCCTTCTATGAGTGGCGGCAGAGCCACCCCAATCTGTCCTACCGCCAGTTCTGGGACATGGTGGGCCAGGAGGTGGACGGACAGCTGGTGCGCGTGGTGGTGACCAAGATGCTGGAGATGCCCGAGGTCTCCTTGGTCTGGGCCGGGGCTGATCCCCAGGCCAGGCTGCTGGCGATGCACAAACCCCTTACCGGGAGCGAGACCATGAGTGGAGCCAATTCCCAGGCGGGTGGCGCGCCCACCGCCCTTTCTCTTTCCGCCCTGCTGCCCCTGGCCACCCGGCTGGGCCTGGGCGCGGAGCAGGTGGACACCGAGGCCAAGGCCCTGGCGGCCCTGAGCGCCAAGGTGGCCGAGATCATGCCCCTGGCCGAGGCCGGCCGCGCCCACCTGGCCGCCCGGCGCGAGGAGTGCCTGCGCCTGGCCGCCCTGAGCGCGCCGGACCACAAGCCGCCCGAGCACTTGACCAGCCTGGTCAACGGCAGCGGCCTGGAGACGGTGGAGGCCCTGATCGCCCAGTTCGGCGGCAAGGCCGCGGCCAGCTTCACGGCGGTCTGCCCCAAGTGTCAGACGGCGGTGCCCATCCGCAGCTCCCTGGAGGCCCCCGCGCCGGACCAGGGCGAGGACCAGTACACCCAGACCGGCCTGCGCATGGCCAAGAGCGTCGGCAACGGCAACCAGGCCCAGGGCTGAGCCCGGCCAAGGGAGGAGATAGACCATGAGCCGAGACTATGGCGTGACGGTCGAGGCGGTGACCCGGGACAGCCTGCTGGGAGACCATCCCCCGGTGATCCGCAGCAGGGTGATCGCCGTGGGCCAGAACCTGGGCCTGGGCGCGGTGCTGGCCGAGACCGCCGCTGGCAAGTTCGTGGGCCTGGCCCTGGAGACCGAAGTGGAGGCCGAGGAGCTGGTGGCCGACGCCGGGGGCGCGACCAAGATTTTCGAGGGCCATCTGGCCAATCCGGGCGTGGTGCCCGGCTCGGTGGTGATCAGCGCCACCGTAGGCGCGGCGGCCAAGACCATGACCGACGCCGGCAACGGCAAGCTCTCCGGCGACGGCGGCGCGGGCCTGATCGACTACGACAGCGGCTACTACCGGCTGATCTTCCCCACCGCGCCCGACGACAACACCGCCATCAGCGCCGGCTACAGCCACGACACGGCCGGCACGGCCAAGGCCGCCAGCGTGCTCCTGGAGGCCATCGACGCCGGCCTGGCCGACGAGGCGGGCAACATGCTGGAGCACGGGGTGGTCACCGCCGAAGACCTGGCCTGGCCCGAGGACATCAGCGAGGCCCAGCAGGCGCGGGCCTTGACCCAGCTGGCCGAGGCCGGCATCCACGCGCTGTAAGGCGCGGCAGAGGAGGACCCGATGGACCCCATGAGCTATCCGCACCTGCACTGGCGGGCGCTGTCCACCAGCATCAACTCGATGCCCAGCGTGCCGACCCTGTTGCAGCAGCTCCTGTTCAGGACCCGCAACCCCCAGGCCAGCGCCACCATCGAGGTGGATCAGCTGACCGGGGGCAAGTACATCTTGCCTTTCGTGGCCCCGGGCGGCCCGGGCGTGGTGGTCAGCAAGACCGGGCGCAGCACCAACGAGGTCAAAGCGCCCATGATCCGGGTCAAGCAGCCCTTCACTGCCCGGGAGCTGCTCCTGGAGCGGGGCATCGGCCAGGCCCAGTTCGTGACCAGCGGCGGGGACGTGCAGACCGCCCGCGAGGCCAAGCTGGCCCGTGAGCAGAAGTACCTCAAGGACCGGGCCGAGCGGACCATTGAGTTCATGGCCGCCCAGGCCATCACCACCGGCCAGGTCAGCGCCACCGCCGGCCAGGAGGGCAACCAGGTCAGCTTCACGGTGGACTTCGGGGTGCCCGATGACCACAAGCCGACGGCCCTGGCCGGCAATTACGTCTGGGGCGGTTCCAGCGCCGACGTGCCGGGCAACATCCAGACCTGGGCCGACCTGGTCAGCAACAACGGCACCGGCGCGCCCGACACCATGATCCTGGGCACCGACGCGGCCAACAAGTTCCTGGCCGACACCAAGGTGTTGGCGGAGCTGGACAACCGCAACCTGGGCGTGGGCAGCTTCCAGGTCATGGTGGGCAACGCCTACATCGGCCGCTACAAGGGTCTGGACGTCTATCGCTATCCCTTCCAGTACCAGACCAAGGCCGGCGTCAAGACCAAGCTGGTGGGCTCCAAGCTGTGCGTCCTGGTCAACAGCCAGGCCCGTTTCAGCGTGGAGTTCGGCATGATCGAGGACCTGGACGCCGAGGCCAGCGTGGTGGCCGAGTACTTCTCCAAGTCCTGGCTCACCAAGGACCCCAGCCAGCTGTGGCTCCTGGCCGAGACCCACCCCCTGCCGGTGATCTGGGAGCCGGCCAACATCGTCATCGCCCAGGTGCTGGCGTAGGCCTGGGCGCTATGATCGCCGACGCCGCATACGTCCGGGGGGTGGGCAACCTCCCCCCGGATACCGCTAACGAGGCCATCGCGCCCCACCTGGACGCCGCCGGCATCCGCCTGCGGCGCTGGGTGGGGCCGACGGCCTACGCCGACGCCGAGAGCGTCAGCCCGGCCGACCCGGAGCGCAAGCTGGCCCTGAAGCTGGCCGAGGCCCACCTGGCCCTGGCCGTCGCTTTCACGTCGTTCGCCGGGACCTACCGCGAGAACCAGGGGTTCCAGGGCGGCGGCAGCCTGATGGAGGGCCAGGCCAGCTACCTGAGCCCCAAGCAGGTGGCCGTCCTCCAGGAGGACCACCTGGCCCAGGCCGAGGCCCTGGCCCGACCCTACCTCCTGCCCGGCGCGGTGCTCGCCGGTCAGGCGCTGGGAGCGGGCCGATGATTGAGATCCAAGTAAACCTGACCGACCTGGCCACCCTGGGGGCCGAGTTCGCCGCCCGCGCCCAACAGGCGCGCCTGCGGGGACTGGAGGCCATCGAAACAGCGGCGGTGGAGGAAGCCCCCGTCCGCACCAGCAACCTGCGGACCAACATCACCACCAACCAGACCACGATGGACGTCTACGTTTCCAAGGCCGCGCCCTACGCGCAATTCGTGCATGAGGGCACCGGCCTGTTTGGCCCCCGGCGCGAGCGGATCAAGCCCAAGACCAAGAAGGCCTTGTACTGGCTCGGGGCCAGGCATCCGGTGGCCAGCGTGGCCGGCATCAAGCCCAACCCATTCATGGACCGGGGCGAGCAGCGGGCGATCCCGCGCGTCCTGCAAGCCATAGACGAGGCATTCGCATGAGCAGCCTGGTGGACGCGGTGGCCGATCTGTTGGAGGGCCTGGAGGGCGTGGCCGAGGTGCGCCGCTACGGTCTGGGCGCGCCCAAGCAGAGCCCGGCCCTGGTGGTGGACCTGGTCAGCGAGGTCGAGGATGACCCCCAGGAGCTGGGCGGAGACAGCCTGATCCTGCGCCAGACCGTCATGGTGTCGGCCGTGGTGCGCGTCACCCACTTGGGCCTAGCGCCCGCAGCGCGGGACCTGGCCCTGACCCTGGCGCGCGGGGCGCGCCGCGTCCTGGCCGCCGATCCCACCCTGGGAGGGGCCTGCCTGACCAGCAAGACGGGCGAAACCGAGCACGCCTATCCCAAGATCGACGGCCAGGACTACTCACTGGCCGTCACTCCGATCAAGGCCCTGATCGAGGAGGCCCTATGAGCGAGCGAGTGACGGTGATCAACACCGACGGCTGCGCCCAGGACGTGCCGGGCTGGGGCCGGGCCGAACCGGGCCAGGGTCTGGCGGTGCCGCGCGCGGTGGCGGCCGAGCTGACCGCCGCCCCGGCCAAGGCCGACCCCGGCCGCAAGGCCTGGCGGCTGGCCGAGGAAGCCGAAGAGCATGACCACGGCGCGGACGCCGTGAAGGAGGATTGCGATGGCCCTGACCAATAATCAGGCCCTGACCCGCCAGACCAAGTGCTTCGTCAAGTTGGAGAGCACCTACGGGGAGCTGGCCTTCCCGGCCGCCACCGACGTGCTGGCGGTGCTGGGGGTGCCCAAGGTCACCCAGGAAGACCAATTCGTCGACAGCAAGGAAATCGTGGAGAGCCGCAGCAAGCCGGCCCGCACCTGGACCGGGGTGGGTCCTGGCAACTGGAATCTCCAGGTTTACGCCCGGCCCAGCGGCACGCCCGGCACCCCGCCCCAGGAATCCGCCCTGGTGGAGGCCGCCCTGGGGGCCAAGACCATCAACGCCGACACCAGCGTGGTCTATGCGCCGGCCCTGGTGCTGCCCAGCCTGTCCCTGTGCTTCCGCGAGGGCCACACCTGGCATTTCGTGCTCGGGGCCAAGGTGGCGGAGCTGAAGGCCACCCTGACCAAGAAGGACTTGGTCACCCTGGATTTCTCCGGGCAATGCCAGAAGGTGGTGCGGGCGGGGACCAGCGAGACCGTGGTCGGCAGCACCACCAACGTGATCAACCTGGCCGAGGGCGACGCCGCGCTTTTCGACATTAGCGCGCGGGTGCAGGTGGGCGGGGAGAACAACACCGCCGCGGGCTACACCATCACCGCCGTGGACGACGAGAACGACACCATCACCATCAGCCCGGCCCTGGCCGAGGCCCCGGCCGCCGGGGTGGCGGTGACCGGCTACCTGCCCACCGGCAGCCTGGCCGGCCACACCGTGTCCGGGGCCGAGGGGACCCTGACCCTGGCCGGCGCGGCCGTCACCATCACCGGGTTCGATGGCTCGATCGCCAACGCGCTCAGCCCCGACGAGGATGAGATCGCCCCGGCGGGCTTCATCACCGCCATCGACGAAGGGACCCGCAGCGCCAGCGGCACCATCAGCGCCCGGTTCCGCCGCCAGTACGCGGGCTGGTTCCGCCGCGCCCGCAGCCAGACCCAGGGCGCGGTGGTGGTCAGCGCCGGCAGCGCGGCCGGCAAGCGTGTCGGGTTGTCGCTGCCCTACGCGGTGCTCAACACCCCGAGCACCGACGGCGACGAAATCCGCCGCACCATCAGCGTGGCCCTGGTGGGCCTGGCCAGCGGCGCGCTGGAGAACGAAGTCACCATCACCTATTCCTAGAAAGGGGAGAGCATGTCCAACTTCGATTTTATCAATTTCGTCAATCTGCTCAAAGAGGGCCGCCAGGACCTGACCCGCGAGCTGATGACCTCCGCCGGCCTGACCATGACCGTGCGCTACACCCACGAGGATGTGTTCGAGCGGGTGCGCAAGCAGACCGATCACATCGGCAACCCCGAGGCTCGCCGCCTGGCGGTGCGCAAGGCCCTGCGCAAGCGATTGGCCGAATCGGTGGTGGACTGGGACCTGACACCGGAAATCCTGGGTCGCTATCTGCCGGTGGACACCAGCAGCCTGCCCCAGTCCATCCCCTGCGAGCCGGGCATCGTCGAGGGTCTGATCGAGACCAGCGACGTGTTCGCCGCCGAGTTGCAGGCGGCCATCACCGATCTGGCCGCCTTCCGGGCCGGGCAGGCCGAGGAGGAGCGAAAAAACTAGCGCTGTGGTCCCGCTGGGCCTACACGCCCGGCCGGACCACCTGTGCGGAGTGCATCGAGGATGAGGCCGAGGCGGGGGAGGAGCCGTACTGCGAGGGCTGCACCCTCCTGGACCTGCACCTGGCGGAGGCCAACCAGCGGGCCTGGTCCATCTACCAACTGGTGGGCGACCAGGCCCATTTCCACTTCGGGGGCCTGGGTCCCCTGGACCTGGGGGCGGTGATCGCGGTGCTGGAGCGCACCGGCCAGGCCCCTGACAACGCCGCCGACTGGCAGGAGCTGATCGACAAGCTGGGCGTGATCCACGCCGCGCGCCTGGAGGCCATCGAGGCCGAGCGCGAGCGCCGCAAGCAAGGCAAGGACAAAAGCAAGGGCGAGGCCGAACCCGACGATGAGCTTTGAGCGCACCATAGCCGTCAAATTGGTGATCGACGACGCGGGGTCACTCCGGCTCAAGGCCATCGTCGACGGCATGGTGCGCGATCTTTCGGCGGTGACCGGCCAGGCCGGGGCGGTGGGCCAGGCCCTGGCCACGGTTCGCTCCGGCGCCACCGCCGCCGGCCAGGCCCTGGGCGCGGTGGGGGCCGGCGCGGCCACCGCCCAGCAGGCCCTGACCGGGGTGGCCCGGGCGGCCGAGACCGCGGCCGGGGCGCAGGCCAAGCTGGCCCAGGGCAGCCGGGACCTGGACCAGGTGGTGGCCAGCGCCCTGGAGCGCGGCACCGCCCGGGTCAGCAACTACGAGGACGCGATCCAGCGCGCCCTGGGCTCCACCGAGCGCCTGGGGCAGACCACCCAGGCCCAGGCCAACGCCCATGTGCGGGCCTACCAGGCCTCCAACCAGTCCGTCAACAACCTCAGCGCGGCGGTGGACCGGCTCCTGAACCAGCGCTCGCGCTGGGATCAGAGCCTGTCCCAGATCTTCAACCTGGGGGGCGCGTTCCAGAAGGCCGGCCAGCTTGCCGGGCAGGCCGGGGAGACCATCGCCCGGGGGGCGCGGGCGGGCTGGGAGGCCACCAAGCGCCTGGGCTCGGACATTTCCGACCTCACCGGCAAGATTTTCACCCTGCGCAACGCGGCGATAGGCCTGGCCACGGTCTGGATATTCAACCACGCCGTCAAGCCCGGTCTGGGCTTCAACGAGACCATCGAGAGCGCCCAGCTGGGCATCGCCTCGCTGCTGACCAGCACGATGGAGCTGCGGGACCAGACCGGGCAGCTGATGCCCCTGGAGGCCAAATACGCCGAGGCCAAGCGGGTCAGCGCGACCGAGACGGACAAGCTGCGCATCGCCGGCCTGGCCACGGTGGCCACCACCGAGCAACTGGTGGAGGCCTACCAGCAGGGCGTCGGGCCCCTGACCAAGGCCGGGGTGGCCCTGGGCGACGTCCAGAAAATCACGGTGGGCATTGTCCAGGCGGCCGGCGCTCTGGGCATGCCCATGAATCAGGTCAACGAGGAGGTGCGCAGCATCTCCGAAGGCACCATCAACATGAATTCCCGGGTGGCCAAGACCCTGGGGATCACGAATGAGATGGTGGCCACCTGGAAAGCCCAGAACCAGCTGGCAACCGAGCTTAACAAGCGCCTGGAGGCCTTCACCCTGTCCGGCCAGGACGCGATGGACACCTGGCGGGGCATCAAGTCCAACATGGCCGACGCCCTGGGCTACCTGAGCGGCAAGGCCACCGAGCCTCTGTTCGAGAGCCTGAAAAGCGGCTGGAAAGGCCTGCTGGACCAGGTCTTCGACATCGACCTCAAGGCCGGCAAGTTCGACATCAGCGCCAAGTTCCAGCCCACCATCGACGCCCTCAAGCGCATTTTCGCCGGGATCGGCGACTGGGTGGACCAGGCGCTTAGGGGCATCCCGGACAAGATCGCGGCCATGACCGCCTGGTGGGAGCGCCACGGCGAGGCGGTGCAGACCATCGCCAGCAAAGCCTACGACGCCGTGAAGGGCATAGTCGGCGGTGCGCTGACGGCTGTTGAAAAGGTCCTGGGTGTCCTGGTGCCCGAGCCAGCCCGGATGGACCATGTCACGTCCGGCTATGATTCAATCGAAAAATCGATTGGCAAGATCGCCGAACACCTCAGCACAGTGCCGACTGAGGTCTGGCAAAGTCTGGCCCTTGGGGTCGTGGGAGGGAGGGTGGCTGGATGGCCCGGCGCGGCCGTGGGGGCCTCCCTCCCTAGATCGGAAGAGCACACGTCTGAACTCCAGTCACGGCTACATCTCGT
>CALERA010000457.1 GCA_937908275.1 uncultured Desulfarculaceae bacterium
CGGAGTCCACCAGGCGGCCGCGTTCGCGCAGGCGGGCCAGCAACTGGCGGCGGTGGTCCAGGTCGGGCCACAGGCCCAACTCCTGGGCGGTGCGCCCCATCACCTCCTCATACTCATAGCCGGTCAGGCGCAGGAAGGACCGGTTGACCTCGGAGAAACGCTCGTCCTCGAAGCTGTTGATGGCCACCCAGACCGGACTGGCCCGGAAGGCCTTGGCGAATTTCTCCCGGGACACCCGCAGGTTTTCCAACAACTCGCGCCGGCTGGTGGTGTCGCCCAGGGCGCCCAGGTAACCCTCCACCCGGCCCTGGGAGTCGCGCAGGGGCTGGGCCCGGACCATGGCCCAGACCAGCCGGCCCTGGGGAGACAGCAGACGGACCTCGCGCTCGAAGACCTCCTGGTTCTCCACCACCCGCCGCCATTGCGCGCTGACATCGGCGCGCTCCTCGGGGTGCAGGACCGTCTCCCAGCCCCGTCCCAGGGCCTCCTCCCGCGTCAGCCCGGTGATCTCGGCCCAGCGCTGGTTGACATAGGCGCAATTGCCCTGGGGATCGGCCAGGAAGATGCCCACCGGGGCCAGGTCGGCCAGGGCCGCGAAACGCTCCACGCTGGCTTCCAGGGCCTCGGCCGCGGCCCGTTCGTTGCTGACGTCGTGTCCCACCACCAGCACCCGTCCCTGGCCGGGATAGGGCATGGCGCTCCAGCCCAGCCAGAGACTCCGCCCCTCTTTGTCCAACACCCGCAACTGCCGGGAGAGGTTGCTCAGGTGCGGCCACTCGTTCTGGACGATCCGGGTCAGGCGGTGGCGCTCCTCCGGGGGGGCCAGGTCGTAGATCGGCCGCCCGCGCAGCTCGTCCTGGCTGAAGCCCAATATCTCCAGCGCGGCCGGGTTGGCCATCAGGATGCGCTGTTGTCGGTCCAGGACCAGCATCAGATCCCGGCTGACGAAGAAAAAGCGCTCCAGGGTCTTCTGGGAGCGGCGGCGGATGTCCAGCTCCGCCTGGCAACGGCCCAGTTTCTGACGCAAATCCCGATTAAGCAGGCGGCAGGTTTTGTCGGACGGCATGCGCCTCTCCTCCAGGGAGGAAAACTGGGGGTGCCGTCAGGGGCCTGCGGGCAGGAAGCCGGACCGGCGGGCGGGGCGTCGCGCGGCCTGGACGGACCCGAGCGGAGCAGGGAATTGATATCTATGAAACTATTCTAAAGCATGGCTGGCCAGGAGGGAAAGCCTTCTGCGGCAGCGCGCCGCATTGGTCCGCTCCGTTCAGGCTTGGGAACGAATTATCATCCCATATTGAACCCTTGACCGCCCAGGACCCGGCTGCTAGATTTCCCGGAACCAAAATCCGCGAAATCATCCATCCGGCCCCGGCGGCCGGTCGTGAGGCCGACAGTGGCGAAGCAGAACATTGACCTCAAGGTGAACGGCTTCACCTACCGCGTGGCGGTGGAGCCCTGGCGCAGCCTGGCCGAGGTGCTGCGCGAGGAGCTGGGCCTGACCGGGACCAAGGTGGGTTGCAACCAGGGCGACTGCGGGGCCTGCACGGTGCTGCTCAACGGCCGGGCGGTCAGCTCCTGCCTGACCCTGGCGGTGGAGGCCCACCAGCGCGAGATCACCACCATCGAGGGCCTGGCCGCCTCCCCCGACCAGTTGCACCCCATCCAGCAGGCCTTCATCGACCACGGCGCGGTGCAGTGCGGCTTCTGCACCGCCGGCATGATCCTCAGCGCCAAGGCCCTGCTGGACCAGAACCCCGATCCCAGCGAGGAGGAGATCCGCCAGGGCATCGCCGGCAACCTCTGCCGCTGCACCGGCTACACCAAGATCGTGGAGGCCATCTCCGCCGCCGCCCAGACCCTACGCGGGGCCAAGGAGGAGCGCTAGCCATGGCCATGCCCCACTTCGAGCATCACCAGCCCGCCAACCTGGAAGAGGCCCTGGACATCCTGACCCGCCATGGCGCGGACGCCAAGCTGATGGGTGGCGGCACCGACCTGGGGCTGAAGATGCGGGCCGGGCTGCTGTCTCCGCGCCACCTGGTCAGCCTGGCCCGGGTGGCCGGCCTGAACCGCATCTCCTACCGCGACGATGACGGCCTGGTCATCGGCGGCTCGACCCGGATCAGCGAGGTGGCGGCCCACCCCGAGGTGCGCCAGCACTATCCCGCCCTGGCCCAGGCCTGCTCCCAGATGGCCACCCCCCAGGTGCGCAACATGGGCACCGTGGCCGGCAACCTGGCCAACGCCGCCCCCAGCGCCGACACCGCCGCCCCGCTGCTGGCCTATCGCGCCAGCGTGGTGCTGGTGGAGCGCGGCGGCCGCCGCCAGGTCAAGCTCACCGACTTTTTCAAGGGACCGGGCCTGACCGACCTGGAGCCGGGCGAGATATTGGAGGCGATCCGGGTGCCGGCCCCGCCCAACCGCTGCGGCTCGGCCTACCAGCGCCTGTCCGAGCGCTCCCGGGTGGACATCGCCGCGGTGGGCGTGGCCGGGTTCGTGGCCCTGGACCTGGCCGGGGTGATCATCGGCGCGCGCCTGGCCTTGGGCGCGGTGGCCCCCACCCCGGTGCGCTGCCCCGAGGCCGAGGCCCTGCTGGAGGGCCAGGCCCCCACCCCGGAGGTGCTGCGCCGGGCCTCGGTGGCCTGCGTGCGGGCCTCGCGCCCCATCGACGACGTGCGGGCCTCGGCCAACTACCGTCGCTCCATGGTCCAGGTGCTCTCCCAGCGGGTGCTGGAGCAATGCCTGGCCATGGCCAAGGGCGAGCCGATCCCCCAGTTCTAAGTCGGACTCAGGCCCCGCCTCCGGCCCGGGCGCCCCAACTCCCTGTGGCTGTTTGACAACCCGGCTCCCTCCGCCTAAGCTTGGGGAATATCCCCGCTGGTGCCATGCCCGCCGGAGAGGAGCCCGTGCCCCCCACCCCGCAGTTCAAACAAAACCTGAAACTGACCATCCTCCTGCTGTTGTTCGGGGTCGTGGCCATCCTTCACTACAGCCATTTTTTTGACCGCTGGCTGCAGGAGATCGTCATCCGCGACCTTTTCCTGGCCCCGATGCTCTTGGGGGCCTATTGGTTCCGCCTGCGGGGCGCCCTGGCGATGGGCGCGCTGACCACCGTCGTTCTGACGCCCATGATCATCAGCAACTTCCAGCGCGATCCCCACTGGCTGCTGGTGGACGCCCTGGAGATCGGGCTTCTTTTCCTGGTGGGCCTGGCCCTGGGCTTGCTGCGCAACCGCGAAATGCGCCAGTTGCGGCAGATTCGCCAGGCCGAGTCCCTGGCGGCCATGGGGCGGGCGGTCTCGGCCCTGGCCCACGACATGAAGACCCCCCTGATGGCCATCGGCGGCTTCGCCTCCCAGGTGCGTCGCCACCTGGCGCCCCAGGACCCCGACGCCCGCAAACTGGACATCGTCATCGGCCAGACCCGCCGGCTGGAAATGATGGTGCGCGAAATGCTGGACTTCGCCCGGCCGGTGCGCCTGAATCCCGCTCCCACCGATCCCGCCGCCCTGCTGGAGGAGTCCCTGCTGCTGGCCGAGCCCCTGGCGGCCAAGGGTCTGGTGCGCCTGCGCTGCCAATGCACCCCGAGTCTGCCCCCCCTGTTGCTGGACCGCGACCACCTGCAACGGGCGCTGCTCAATCTTCTGTCCAACGCGGTGCAGGCCTCGCCCCTGGGTTCCGAGGTCCTGGTCAGCCTCTCCCGGGCTGACAGCCGCCCGGAACTGCGCCTGGAGGTGTGGGATCAGGGCGGCGGCATCCCGCCGGAGTTGCGGCCCCAGGTCATGAGCCCATTTTTCACCACCAAGCGCGGGGGCACCGGCCTGGGCCTGGCCATTGCCCGCAAGATCGCCGAGGCCCATGGCGGCCGCCTGGAGATGCGCGACAACCAGCCCCGGGGCATGGTCTTCAGCCTGGTGCTGCCCCTGACCCCAGCCGAGACCCCGGCGTGAGCCGCCGCCCGCCCCTTGCCCGCCGCCGGGCCTGGCGGCCGCTGGGCCTGGTCCTGGTGCTTCTGACCCTGCCCCTGGCCGCGCCCGGCCTGGCCGGGACCCCGCGTCCCATCCGCGACGAGCCCCGCCTGGCCCCGAACCAGACCATGGCCTATCGCCAGCGGGTCAGCGCCGACCAGGCCCAGGGCGAGGCCCAGATCCGGGACCTGGCCGCAAGCGCCACCTTCGAGGAGTTGTGGGCCTTCCTGCCCGCCCGGGGCCAGTGGCTGGAGATCGGCTGCTGCGAGCGGCTGACCGAACACGGCAACTACGTGGGGGTGGAGGCCTATGTCTTGGACCTGATGGCCCAAAACCCGGAGATGGCCGTCTACCACGTCCACCCCCACACCCGCTTCCAGAAGGAAAACTACACCGCCGCCAAGCGTCGCCAGAAGGTCCTGGAGGAGGCCCTGCCCTCCCAGCCGGACCTGGAGGCCGTGCTCAGCCTGACCCCGGCCTTCCGCCGCCTGCAATCCCGGGGCAAGCTGGCCTGGCGCATCGTCAGCCGCCACGGAGTCACCGAATACGGCCTGCAACCGGGCGACACTCCGCTGCCGGAGGACCCGGACCTGCGGCCCTTCGCTTTCTCCCGCCTGAGCCCGGAGGAGTTGGAGAACGCCTCCGAGGGTCCGGAGGCCGACCGGGCCCTGATCGCCCAGGCCTGCGCGGACCTGAGCCGTCCACCCTTTCGGGTGACCTTCCGGCCCTGGTAGACCGCGACGCTTGGGGGCTGGTTGAGAGGGGACGCCGGCGGCCGCGTCCGCGGACCGGCCGCCGGCGGCGGGATTCTAGTCGGGGCAGGAGTGGTTGCGGCCCTCGCGGACCTTCTCGGCCAGGCGCATCTGGCGCCGGCACTTGGCCTCGGCGTTGCGGCGGCGCTCGTCGTCGTTCTCCAGGATCAACTCCGGCACCGGGCAGGGCTTGCCCTGGGCGTCCAGGGCCACGAAGGTGAGGTAGGCGCTGGCGGTGTGGCGCACCTCGCCGGTGCGCAGGTCCTCGGCCTCCACCCGCACCCCCACCTCCATGGAGGTCCGGCCCACCATGTTCAGGCTGGCCTTCAAGAGCAGCAGGTTGCCCACGTAGACCGGATGGTGGAAGTCCAGGCGGTCCAGGCTGGCGGTGACGCAGGTGTTGCGGGCGTGGCGGATGGCCACCACCCCGGCGGCGGTGTCGATCAGCTTCATGATCACCCCACCGTGGACGTTGCCCATGGGGTTGGCGTCCTGGGGCAGCATCTCCTGGGCCAGCACCTGCTTGGTGTCGCTTACGGTTCGTCCTTGCATTGTCCAATTCCTCGTTGCGACCGGCCACTTCTCGCGCGGTCGGTGATAAAATGAGCCTGGTTCAATGATACACGCGGCCGGGTCTCGCGTCCCGACCGAAGGAGCGTCAGCGTGACGAATACCAGCCTGCCCGGTCTGGCCTGGACCGCCTACCACCCCGGCGTCATCGGCCAGGTGACGGCCCTGCACGCCACCTACTACGCCCGCCACTGGGGGTTCGACCTCTCCTTCGAGTCCCAGGTGGCCCGGGAGCTGAGCGAGTTCCTCTGCGCCTTCGACCCGGCCCGGGACTTTTTCCTGGCCGCCTGGGAGGGCCAGAGCCTGGCCGGGGCGGTGGCCCTGGACGGCCACTCCACCCCGGAGGAGGGCGCGCGCCTGCGCTGGTTCATCGTGGCCGAGGCCTGGCAGGGCCGCGGCCTGGGCCGGGAGCTGGTGCGGCGGCTGCTGGACTTCGCCCGCGCCGCCGGCCACCGTCATCTCTACCTCTGGACCTTCGCCGGCCTGGACGCGGCCCGCCGCCTCTACGACGCCTGCGGCTTTTGCCTGGCCCAGGAGCACCCGGTGGACCAGTGGGGCGGCCAGATCGTGGAGCAGCGCCTGGACCTGGATTTGACCCCCGCGCCGTGACGCCCCGGCGGCGAATCACGGTCTTTTTCGCGCCTTGACGCGCCAACCACCCTTGTTTAGCCAACCATGCAGTATCATCGAGGGAGGATGACCGTTCTCCCTGGGGAGGTTCCCATGACCAGTTTGTCCAGTCAGCGCAAGACCAAGATCGTTTGCACCATCGGACCCGCCACCGCCGAGCCGGAGACCATCGGCCGCCTGATCCTGGCCGGCATGGACGTGGCCCGGCTCAACTTCAGCCACGGCGACCACGCCTCCCACCGCGCGCTGGTGGACAGCCTGCGCCGCCAGGCCGCGGCCAACGGCCGCGAGGTGGGCATCCTCCAGGACCTGGCCGGCCCCAAGATCCGTCTGGGCCGCCTGGCCCGCGAGATCCGCCTGGCGGCCGGGGACGAGGTGCGCCTGATCAGCGGCGACGAGAACAGCGCCAACCCCGAGTGGCTGCCGGTGGGTTATCCCCATCTCTACGACGACGTGGAGCTGGGCGACCGCATCCTGTTGGCCGACGGCCTGGTGGAGCTGCACGTCAGCGCCAAGGAGCACCCCCAGGTGATCTGCCAGGTGGTGGTGGGCGGCCTGCTTAGCTCGCACAAGGGCGTCAACCTGCCCACCAGCCATCTGCGGGTGTCGTCCTTCACCGCCAAGGACCAGGACGACCTGCGCCTGGGCCTGGAGGTGGGGGTGGACTTCGTGGCCCTGTCCTTCGTGCGCCACGAGCACGACCTGACCCCGGTGCGCCACATCCTCAACCAGCAGGATCACCCGCCGCTGTTGATCGCCAAGATCGAGAAGCCCGAGGCGGTGGAGCGTTTCAGCGAGATCCTGGAGCAGGTGGACGGCATCATGGTGGCCCGGGGCGATCTGGGGGTGGAGATGCCCCTGGAGGAGGTCCCGGTGATCCAGAAGCGCCTGATCAGCGAAGCGCGGCAGGCCGGCAAGCTGGTCATCACCGCCACCCAGATGCTGCGCTCGATGATGGAAAGCCCCCGGCCCACCCGGGCCGAGGCCACCGACGTGGCCAACGCCATCCTGGACGGCACCGACGCGGTGATGCTCAGCGACGAGACCGCGGTGGGACGCTATCCCCTGGAGGCGGTGGCGGTGCTGGACCGCATCGCCCTGGCCACCGAGCCCACCCTGGACGGCCGCGCCTTCCTGCGCGAGCCGCTCTCCGGCCTGCTGCCGGCCACCGAGGCCGCCATCAGCCGGGCGGCCTGCTACCTGGCCCAGGACATCGACCCGGCCGCCATCGTGGCCTCCACCACCAGCGGCGGCACCGCCCGGCTCATCGCCCGCTACCGCCCCTCCGCGCCGCTCCTGGGCCTGACCCCGCTGGTCGCCACCTGCCGCCAGCTCAACCTCTCCTGGGGCGTGATCCCGGCCCTGATCCCGGCCTTTGACGACGCCGAGCAGATGTTCGCCCTGGCCCGGGCCTGGATCGCCGACCACGGTCTGGCCACCCCCGGCGAGCGGGTGATCCTCACCGCCGGGGTGCCCCTGGGCCAGCCGGGCACCACCAACCTGCTCAAGGTGATGACCCTGGCCTGATCCGGGAAGGCGCACGGCCCCGGAGCTCGATTTTCGGCTCCGGGGTTTTTCGCCACACTTATACAACACCGGGCCAGAGACATCCTTTGCACAACGGAAATTGATTTTCGTCTTCCCGGGCTTGTTACCCCTGGCCTTGCGGGGTAGTTTTTAGCTAGAATTTAGCTGTCAATTCCAAATCGTGGCAGCAGCGCGGACCCCAGAGGCGGGGGTCCAGGTGGATGTGGCGCGCCCCCCTGGCAGCGGGGCGCATGCGGAACCGGAATCGGAGCTGGAGGAAAACCATGATGGCCGGCCAAGGCGCGGGCGAAGCCCTGCGCGCTTACGCGAAGATGCACCGCGAATTCAAATGGGAAGTCCCGGAGCATTACAATTTCGGCTTCGAGGTGGTGGACCGCTGGGCCGCCGACCGCACCAAGCTGGCCCTGCTCAGCGTGGAAGAGCAGGGGCAGAACCCCGACTACCTCACCTTTTATGAGCTGAGCCGGCGCAGCAACCGCTTCGCCAACCTGCTGCGCGGCCTGGGCGTAGCCCGGGGCGAGCGCGCCCTGATCATCCTCCAGAGCATCCCCCCCTGGTACGTGGCCATGATCGGCATGTTCAAGCTGGGGGTGGTGCCCATGCCCGGCACGGTGCTGCTCACGGCCAAGGACATCGCCTATCGCCTGAACCGGGCCGAGGCCAGCCTGGTCATCACCGACCTGGAGCACGCCGAGCGGGTGGAGCAGGCCCTGGCCGAGTGCCCCAGCCTGCGGCTCAAGATCCTGGTGGACGGCCAGCGCCCGGGCTGGGAGAGCTACGACGCCCTGCTGGAGGCCGCCTCGCCGGAGCTGGACCCGGCCGAGCTGCCCCCCACCCGCTCCGACGAGCCCATGCTGCTCTACTTCACCAGCGGCACCACCGGCCAGCCCAAGATGGTCCTGCACACCCACGCCTATCCCCTGGGCCACCAGGTCACCGCCGGCTATTGCCAGGGCCTCCAACCCACCGACCTGCACTGGACGGTGAGCGAGACCGGCTGGGCCAAGGCCGCCTGGGGCAAGCTTTTCGGGCAGATGATGATCGGCGCGGCCATCCTCCAGCGCCACGCCCCGGGCCGCTTCGACCCCCAGGCGGTGCTCTCCATCCTGGAGCGCTACGGGGTCACCACCTTCTGCGCCCCGCCCACGGTCTACCGCATGCTGATCCAGCAGGACCTGAGCGGCTACCGGCTCAGCCTGCGCCACTGCCTCAGCGCTGGGGAGCCCATGAACCCCGAGGTGATCAAGGTCTGGAAGGACGCCTTCGGCCTGGACATCTACGACTTCTACGGCCAGACCGAGACCGTGGCCATCCTCTCCAACCACCCCAGCCTGCCGCTGAAGTACGGCTCGGTGGGCCTGCCCACCCCGGGGCACGACGTCCGGGTGGTGGACGAGGAGGGCAAGGAGGTCGGCCCGGGGGTGGAGGGCAACATCGCCATGCACCTGGGCGGGGTGCGCCCGCCGGGGCTGCTGAAGGAGTACTGGCAGGACCCCGGGGCCATGAACCTGAGCTTCAGGGGCGAATACTACTTCACCGGCGACCGGGCCATGCGCGACGCGGACGGCTACTTCTGGTTCGTGGGGCGCAACGACGACATCATCAAGTCCTCGGGCTACCGCATCGGTCCCTTCGAGGTGGAGAGCGCCCTGATCGAGCACCCGGCGGTGGCCGAGTGCGCGGTGGTGGGGGCCGAGGACCCGGAAGGGGTGCGCGGCATCCTGGTCAAGGCCTACGTGGTGCTGGTGGCCGGCCGCCGTCCCAGCGAGGAGTTGACCGCGGAGTTGCAGGAGTTCGTGAAGAAGAACACCGCGCCCTACAAGTACCCCCGCCTGGTGGAGTACGTCACCGAACTGCCCAAGACCATCAGCGGCAAGATCCTGCGCCGCGAGTTGCGCAAGAAGGGCGTCCAGGCCTAGGCCCAACCCCGCCCACCATCAGCGTCCTTTTCGGGAGGGCCCTCGGGCCCTCCCGATTTTTTTCGGCGCGAGGCCCGGGTGGCGCTTAAAATGGGAAGCAACCAGCCGGGAGTATCGCCCTGGTTCCCTGGTTTACTCTGCCCGCTCCCGGCCACCATCCCCGCGGAGGAAACCGATGTTCGCACGCCTGAAGCACGCCCTCTGGCTGACGATTCCCCTGCTGCTCGTCCCCGCCGCCCTGGCCCTGGCCGACGCCACCATCCCCAGCGCCGACCTCAAGGGGGCCAAGGACAGCCCCTTGCTGCAACGCTACCAGGGCTCGTTCATCATCTCCTACGAGCAGAAGGCCTATGACGAGCTGAACCTGCCGCTCTCGCCCCTGGAGCTGGTGGAGCCCCGCCAGTTGGACCGCAAGAACAACAAGGTCTTCCAGGCCAAGGAGGCCAAGGAGCTGGAGGGCCGCTACACCCGCTGGGTCTATCTGATCCCGGCCGGGCGCTCCAGCCTGTAGGTGTTGCGCAACTACCAGGAAGAGGTCAAGGCCAAGGGCGGGGAGGTTCTCTACGAGTGCAAGGGCGAGGCCTGCGGCGGCGACCCCCGCCGGGCCCTGGAGGGAGGCGGCGGCGAGCAGAGCCTGATGATGCACCTGGTGCCGCCGGAGAAGTTCACCGACGCCAATTTCTCCAATGGCTCCTGCGCCCTGACCTCGCGCGTCCAGGACCAGCGCTATTTCGCGGCCAAGCTGCCCCAACCCGGCGGCGGCGAGGCCTACCTGGCGGTGGTGACTTTTGCCATCGACGTCGGCACCTACTGCAAGGCCTTGCACGAGCGGGTGGCCAGCCTGGTGGTCCTGGTGGAGCCCAAGGCCCGCGAGCAGAAGATGGTGACGGTCAAGGCCGAGGAGATGGCCTCGGGCATCGCCAAGGAGGGGCGCATCGCCCTGTACGGCATCTACTTCGACACCGACAAGGCCGAGGTCAAGCCCGAGTCCGCGCCCACCCTGGCCCAGATCGCGGCCTTGTTGCAGGCCGACCCCAAGCTCAACCTGCTGGTGGTGGGGCACACCGACAACCAGGGCGGATTTGACTACAACGTGGAGCTTTCCCGCCGCCGGGCCCAGGCCGTGGTCCAGGCCCTGGTGAGCGGCCAGGGGGTGGCCGCCAGCCGCCTGAAGCCCTACGGCGTGGGCATGGCCGCGCCGGCCGCCTCCAACGACAGCGACCAGGGCCGGGCCAAGAACCGGCGGGTGGAGTTGGTCAAGCAGTAGGAACGCCGCGGGCTCCCCGGTCCCGGGGAGCCCGTTTTCAGTCTCTGAACCGCGTCCCTAGGCCTTGGGCTTGAAGCTCAGCGCGGCCGAGTTCATGCAAAAACGCAGATTGGTGGGCGGCGGACCGTCGGGGAAGACATGCCCCAAGTGCCCGCCGCAGCGGGCGCAGAGCACCTCGGTGCGGCGCATGAGCAGGCTTTTGTCCTCCCGCAATTCCAGGAGCTCCCGGGCCATGGCCGCGCTGAAGCTGGGCCAGCCGGTGCCGGAGTCGAACTTGTCCTCGGCGCGAAAGAGCTCCTGGCCGCAGCCGGCGCAGGCATAGACCCCCGGCGCGTGCTGGTCCCACAAGGCCCCGCTGAAGGCCGGCTCGGTGCCCTGCTCGCGCAGGACCTGGTATTGGGCCGGGGTCAGCCGGGCCCGCCACTGGGCCGCGCTCAGTTCACGCCAGTCGGTCTCGCCCATGCCGCGCCTCCTTGCTCGCCTAGCCGCACTCGGCCTTGAGCCGCCTGGCCTTGTCCGAGCGCTTGCACAGCTCGTAGATGATGCACCCCCCCCGGAACTTGCAGTAGCCGCAGGGCTCGGTGCAGGCCTCGCAGTTGTCCAGGCATTCCTGACAATAGCCGATGGACATCTTCTGGCACTGCACCCGGGCCTCGCGCTCGGGGTGGTTCCTGCAAAACTCGCCCATCTACAGGGACTTTCCATTCTGGCCCGGGGCCACCACGCTGGCCCCGCGCGAGCCCTCCTCGTGGCTGAGGCCGGCCAGCTCGTAGAACTCCTTGCCGTCCAGGACCTCCTTGTCCAGCAGGGCCGCGGCCACGGTGTCCAGGGCCGCGCGGTGGTTGGCCAACAGATCCTCCACCCGCTCCTGGCGCTTTTGCAGGAACCCGCGCAGCTCCTGGTCCAGGGCCGCGGCGGTGGCCTCGCTGAACTCGGCCGGCGG
>CALERA010000458.1 GCA_937908275.1 uncultured Desulfarculaceae bacterium
CTACAAGCGCCTGGTGCCCGGCTACGAGGCCCCGGTGTACGTGGCCTGGGCCCGCCGCAACCGCTCCGCCCTGGTGCGCGTGCCGATGTACAAGCCCGGCAAGGAGATGGCCACCCGCTGCGAGCTGCGCTGCCCCGACCCCGCCTGCAACCCCTACCTCTCCTTCGCCGTGATGCTGGCCGCCGGCCTCAAGGGCGTCGAGGAGAAGTACACCCTGGCGGCCCCGGTCGAGGAAGACATCTTCGAGATGAACGCCAAGGAGCTCAAGAAGCACAAGATCTACGCCCTGCCCGGCAGCCTGGGCGAGGCCGTGGAGCTGACCTCCAAGAGCTCGGTGGTCAAGGAGTGCCTGGGCGACCACGTCTTCGAGCAGTTCATCGAGAACAAGCGCATCGAGTGGGACCAGTTCCGCATCCACGTCTCCCAGTGGGAGCTGGATCGCTACCTGTCCATTCTGTGATCCAACGCTGACTTGCCCAACCCAGCCGGCGGGGGTTCGCCCCCGCCGGCTTCTTTGCGCCCACGGCCCGGGGCGCAACATATCCCCTCCCGGCGGCGGCCCGGCATGATATAAAAGCCCAGCTTGCACCCCGTCCGGGCAGAGGAGAAACCGTGTCCGACCACAGCCTGTTCCGCACCGGCGAGCCGATGCTCCTGGTGGACGAGCGCGACCGCCAGTACCTGATCATCATGCCCGGCCCCGAGGACCCGGTGATCCGGGTGCGCGGCGAGATCCTGAGCCCGGAGGTCCTGTCCCAGGCCCACGACGGCGGGGTGATCAGCGATCCCCTCAAGCGGCGCTACCTGGTGCTGAGGCCCACCCTGGAGCAGGTGGTGCTGAACATGCCCCGCCAGGCCCAGGTCATCTACCCCAAGGACCTGGCCCTGATCCTGATGTGGGGCGACGCCGCCCCGGGCCAGCGGGTGGTGGAGATCGGCTGCGGCCACGGGGCCCTGACCATGGCCCTCTTGCGCACCCTGGGACCCCAGGGGCGCCTGACCACCTACGACATCCGCCGCGACCATATCAACCGCACCCGCAAGAACATCGCCCTCTACCTGGGCCAGGAATACCTGGAGCGCTGGGAGCCGGTCTGGGTCAACCCGGCCGAGGAGGGCATCGCCCAGCGGGAGGTGGACCGGGTCTTCAGCGACATGCCCGAGCCCTGGACCCTGACCGCGGCGGTGGCGGCCTGTCTGCGGCCCGGCGGGGTCTGGACCGCCTATGTGCCCACGGTGCTCCAGCTCAGCGAGCAGGTGCAGGCCCTGAACAAGGCCCCGGAGTTCGGCCTGGCCCTGTCCTTCGAGGCCCTGCAACGCTTCTGGCACGTGCGTCCGCCCTCGGTGCGCCCCCGCCACGGCATGAGCGCCCACACCGGATTCATCGTGGTGGGCCGCCGGCGCTGGCGGCCGGAGCCGGAGACGGATTTGGCTCCCGCGCCCGAGATGTGATAAACATAATCCATGGTTGTCTTTGATCTGCAATGCGCGGCCGGCCACGCCTTCGAAGGCTGGTTCGAGAGCCTGGAGGACCTGGAAAGCCAGGTGGCGCGCGGCTTCCTGTCCTGCCCGGTCTGCGGCGGGCAGGAGGTGCGCCGGGTGCCCTCGGGCTTTGGCATCGCCAGGCATCGCAGCGAGCCCGCGCCGGCCGACGCGGCCAAGATCCTGGGCCAGGCCTTCACCCGCTTCCTGCGCGAGAACTTCGAGGACGTGGGCGCCAGCTTCGCCAGCGAGGCCCTGAAGATCCACTACGGCGCCAGCGAGCCCCGCAGCATCCGGGGCGTCTCCACCCCCCAGGAGGAGGACATGCTCCGCGAAGAAGGGGTGGGCTTCGTCAAGATCGGCCCCTCCACCCCCACCCCCGACCCGGACGGCTCGGACTCCGACTGAAACCGTCCGGGGCGCGCCCACCAAACCCGCAATATTCCAGGCGTTTGACAGGCTTTATTGACAGGCCGGCGGCCCGCCATGTAAATATTGGTACAAGCTCGGCAGGGGAGATGCGTGGTCAACCAGCTTAGAATACTCGTGATCGATGACGATGAGCACATGCGCGACGCCTGCCGGGCCATCCTGCTGCGGGCCGGGCACGACGTGGAGCTGGCCTCCAGCGGGAGCGAGGGCCTGACCCTGGTCAACCGCTGGGCCTACGACGTGATCCTGCTGGACCTGCGCATGCCGGACATGGACGGCATGGACGTCATGCGCCAGATCCGCAGCCAGGACCCCGACGCGGTGGTCATCGTCATCACCGGCCATGGCTCCATCAACACCGCCGTGCAGGCCATGAAGCTGGGGGCCTTCGACTTCCTGCCCAAGCCCTTCAGTCCGGACGAGCTGCGCGGGGCGGTGGACAAGGCCCAGGAAAAGCGCCACCTGGTCATCGAGAACGCCTACCTCAAGGACGAGCTGCGCCGCCGGGTGCTGCCCACCGAGATCGTCAACATCTCCACGGCCATGGCCCGGGTGATGGAGATGGCCGACCGGGTGGCCTCCACCGACACCACGGTCCTGCTCACCGGCGAGAGCGGCACCGGCAAGGGCCTCCTGGCCCGCCGCCTGCACGAAATGAGCCCCCGCCGCGACCACCCCTTTGTCTCGGTGGACTGCTCCACCCTGGTGCCCACCCTGTTCGAGTCCGAGGTCTTCGGACACGTCAAGGGGGCCTTCACCGGGGCCGAGGCCAACAAGATCGGCAAGTTCGAGCTGGCCGGCGGCGGCACCCTGTTCTTTGACGAGGTGGGCAACATCAGCCGCGACATCCAGGCCAAGCTGTTGAAGGCCGTGGAGGAGCGGGCCATCACCAAGGTGGGCAGCCACCGGGTGGTGCGGGTGGACATCCGCCTGGTGGCGGCCACCAACCAGGACCTGCGCGAGGCGGTGCGCACCGGCGATTTCCGCGAGGACCTTTTCTACCGCCTCAATGTTTTGCACATCCACTTGCCCCCCTTGCGTCAGCGCCGGGAGGATGTGCCGCTGTTGTGCGAGCACTTCCTGCGCCGCTTCCGCCCCCTGGGCCAGGCCCGGGTGCGGGGCTTCACCCCCCGGGCCCTGGAGCTGTTGTCCAACCACGACTGGCCGGGCAACATCCGGGAATTGCAGAACATGCTGCAACGCCTGGTGGTGATGGCCCAGGGCCCCTGGATCGACATCAGCGACCTGGAGAGCTGCGGCCTGAGCCCGGACCGCTCCACCAGCGGCGGTGGCGGCGACGGCCGCCTGCGCCTGGAGGACGTGGAGCGCGACCACATCGCCAAGGTGCTGGAGATGATGGGCGGACGGCGCTCGGAGACCGCCCAGGCCCTGGGCATCGACCGCAAGACCCTGCGTCTGAAGCTGCGCAAATATCAGCTGGAGGCCTGAGCCGCCCCTCCCGGGCTTGACCCCGGCCGGAGCTCTGGTCACAATTTATAGAGAAAGCCTAGTGTTTCGCGGTCCGCCGACCGCCTGCCGCGCCACACCTATATTCCGGGGGGTCCGCATGAACGCCGCGCCGCCAACTCCGCCCCGCAAGGCCTTGGTCATCGACGACGAGGAAGCCATTCGTGACGCCTGCTCCCGGGTGCTGACCCGCGAGGGCCTGGAGGTCCACACCGCCCACAACGGCGAGGTGGGCCTGGAGCTGGCCCAGGAGCTGCGCCCGGACCTGGTCCTGTTGGACCTGAAGATGCCCAAGCTGGCCGGCATGCCGGTGCTGGACGAGCTGAACCAGATCTGCCCCGAGGCGGTGAAGGTGGTGGTGACCGCCTACGCCTCGGTGACCACGGCCATGGAGGCGGTGCGCCACGGGGCCTACGACTTCCTGGCCAAGCCCTTCACCCCGGACGAGCTGCGCCTGGCGGTGCACCGCGGCCTGGAGCACCTGCGCCTGCGCCAGGAGAACCAGGCCCTGGCCCGAGCCCGGGACCTGGCCCGCCAGGCCTGTCTGGACGACGCCCAGCAGGGCATCGAGGCCCCCCTGGCGGCGGTGCGCCGCGACCTGGCCGCCCTGGCCGACCAGGCCGG
>CALERA010000459.1 GCA_937908275.1 uncultured Desulfarculaceae bacterium
CTTCTCGAACCCGCGCAGGGACGTGATGTTCAGGCGGGCCTGGCTCACCTCGCCCCGTTCGTCCAGCTGGATGCTGATCCGGGCGTGGCCCTCGATGCGGGTGACGGGCTGGAGGGTGATGCGCCGCCCGCCGGGGCTGGTTTCGGACGGGGGGGCCATCTGGGTCTCCTGGCTCATGGCCTTCCCCAGTCCCAGGTCGGGCGCGGAAAAGCCAACCCCGGCCTATGATTAATGGCCGTTTCATTTGTCATTGCGAGCCTGGCGAAGCAAGCTCCGGAAGAATGAAAGACCAGAGATTGCTTCGTCGCCAAGCCTCCTCGCAATGACAGATCTTGGGGCTCCATTTTCATCGCCATTCACCGGATCGCCGCGCGGCGGCTGGGGTGCATCAGCCGGCCATGGGCCCCGGCGAAGCGCAGCAACCCGGGGCGGTCGGGCAGGCTCTTGATGTCCAGGCCGTTGCTGGCCAGGGCGTTGAGCAGGTCCAGCATGGGGTTGCCCGCCGCCCGCACCGGACCGTAGCAACCCCGGCAGGGGGTGCGGGCCAGCAGGCAGCGCGGAACCTCGCCGTGAGCCCCGGCGCAGCCGGCCCGGGTCACCGGCCCCAGGCAGAGAAAACCCTGCTCCAACAGGCAGCGCATCTCGCCAATCGGCTGGCCGGCCTCGTAGTGGGCGTTCTGTAAAAAGCGCCGCACCTGCCCGACCGCGCCCTTGCCCTCGCGCCGGGTGGGGCAGGTGTCGCAGACGCTCTTGCTGGGCAGCAGCGGCGGCCGGTCCTCCAGGAGAGCCAGGATGGCCTCGGCGATCTGCTCCGGATGGGGCGGGCAGCCGGGCAGGCTCAGGTCCACCTTGACCTTCTCGTCCAGGGCCAAGGCCCGGGGCAGCAGGCCGGGCAGGGCCGGGTCGTCGGGATCCGGGGCGGGGTCGGTGGTTTCGCCGCTGCGATAGTAGCGCTCCAGGATGTCGGCCTCGCTGAACTGGTTGGCCAGGGCCGGGATGCCGCCGTGGGTGGCGCAGGTGCCCAGGGCGATGAGCACCCGGCAGCGGGCGCGCATGGTCTGGGCCAACTCCAGGTGCTCGGTGTTGCGGATGTGGCCGCTGATCAGGCCCACCTCGGCCTCGGGAATATCGAGGCACCGGGGATCGCCAGCGCCGTCGGGGCCGCAATACTTGTGGTCCAGCAGGAGCGGCAGGTGCACGAATTCCAGGCGGGGCAGCAGGTCCAACAGGCCCTCGCCCAGGTTGAGCAGGGCCATCTCGCAGCCGGCGCAGGAGCCCAGCGATTCCCCGGCCAGCCTCAGCCGCATCCGGCCGCCTCTTTCCCCCCGTCCTCCGGCCCGGGCGCGGCCGGGGCGCGATAGGGCGATGGCCCCAGGCGCTCCACGGTCTGGTGCATCTGGCGCGCGGCGGCCGCGAAGCGCTCGGCCTCGGTGGAGGAGCACCAGACCAGGGCGAAGCGCTCCGGCTCCAGGCCCTGCATGGTCAACATCTCCTCCACCACCGCCAGACGGCTGGCCGCCTGGCGGTTGCCGTCCAGGTAGTGGCACTCGCCCGGGTGGCAGCCCATCACCAGCACCGCGTCGGCCCCCTGGTTGAAGGCCTCCACCACCAGGTTGGGGTGGACCATGCCGCTGCACATCACCCGCACCAGGCGCAGGGAGGGCGGGTATTGCAGGCGGGTGCTGCCGGCCAGGTCCGCGGCGGCATAGGCGCACCAGTTGCAGGCAAAGGCCAGGATTTTGGGCTCCCAGGACATGCTCGCTCGTTTCCTCCCCGCCTCTTGCCGTCAGGCCAGGGCCGCGGCCACCTGGGCCGCCAACTGGCGATAACTGAAACCGGCCACGTCCACCCCCTCCTTGGGGCAGGTGGCCATGCAGCAGCCGCAGCCCTTGCACTGGGCCGGGTTGATGGCCACCAGGCGCTTCTCCTCGCCCAGCTCCAGCAGGCTGATGGCCCGGTAGGGGCAGACGTCCAGGCACAGGGCGCAGCCATCGCAGCGCACCGGGTCCACCACCGCCTTGACCGCGTCCAGGTCCATGCGGGACTTGCTCAGCACCGTGGCCGCCCGGGCCACCGCCGCGCCGGCCTGGCTGATGGATTCCTCGATGGGCTTGGGGTAGTGGGCCAGGCCGGCCATGAACAGGCCCTCGCTGGCGAAGTCCACCGGGCGCAGCTTGACGTGGGCCTCCTGGAAGAAGCCGTCGGCGTTCTGGGGCAGCTTGTAGACCGCGGCCAGGTGGGCGGCCTCGGGATAGGGCACGATGGCCGTGGCCAGCACCAGCACGTCGGCCGGGAGCTTGAAGGGCTGGTGCAGGATGTGGTCCCAGACCAGGACCTCCAGGCGGTCGTCGCTGAGCACCCGCACCTGGGGCTTGGCGTGCATCTCGTAGTTGATGAAGACCACCCCCAGCTCGCGGGCCTTCTGGTACAGCTCCTCGCGCTGGCCATAGGTGCGCAGGTCACGATAGAGGATGAAGACCATGCGCTCGGGGTCCTCGCGCTTGAGGTCGATGGCCGCCTGCACCGCGTGGGTGCAGCAGACCCGGGAGCAATAGGGCCGCTCCGGCTCGCGGCTGCCCACGCACTGGATGAACACGAAGTTGCGTCCGTTTTGGATGCGCTCGTCCTCCAGCAGGTGCAGCTTGTCGAACTCCAGGGCGGTGAAGACCCGGCGCGACTGGCCGTAGGCGTATTCCTCGGGCCGATAGGGCCGGCCGCCGGTGGCCACGATGCCCACCCCGTGCTCCACCACCCGGGCCTGGGGCCCCTCGCCGATGGTGCTGCGGAAGCCGCCCACGAAGCCCTCGGCCCGGCTGACCTGCAGGCCCAGGTGCAGGCTGATGTTGGGGTCGGACTTGACCTCGCTGACCAGGCGGTCCACGAAGGCCTGGATGGGCTCGTTCTTCCAGGTCTTGAACAGGTGCAGGGCGTTGCCGCCCAGGCGGGGGGTCTTCTCCACCAGGTGCACCGCGAAGCCCTGGCGGCTCAGGCCCAGGGCGGCGCTCATGCCCGCCACCCCGCCGCCCACCACCAGGGCGCTCTGGGACACCGGCACCGACTGCGTCGCCAGGGGCTCCAGCAGGCCGACCTTGGCCACCGCCATGCGCACCAGGTCCCGGGCCTTGACCGTGGCCGCGGCGGGGTCCTGGCCATGGACCCAACTGGCCTGGTTGCGGATGTTGGCCATCTCGAAGAGGTTCTCGTTGAGGCCGCATTCCTTCAGGGTTTCCCGGAACAGGGGCTCGTGGCTGCGCGGCGAGCAGGCCGCCACCACCACCCGGTTCAGGCCCTGGCTGGCGATCGTCTCCTGGATCAGTTGCTGGGTGTCCGGGGAGCAGGCGAAGAGGTTGCGCTCCACGTGGACCACCCCCGGCAGGCCGGCGGCGTAGGCGGCCAGGGACTTGACGTCGATGACCCCGGCGATGTTGTTGCCGCAGTGGCAGATGAAGACCCCCACCCGGGGCGGGTCCTGGCCCACCTCGCGCTCGGGCGGGAACTGGCGCACCCGGGACAGGCTGCCCCGGGCCTCGGCCAGGGTCTCGGCCGCGGCGGCCGCGGCGGCCGAGGCCTGCATCACCGAGTGGGGGATGTTCTTGGGACCCAGGATGGTGCCGCAGGCATAGACCCCGGGCCGGCTGGTGCGCACCGGGGCCAGGGCCGAATTGGCGATGAACTGGTTGTGGTTGAGGTTGGCTCCGACCCGGCGGCAGAGCTCGGCCGCCTCGGGCGCGGTCTCCATGCCCACCGCCAGCACCACCAGGTCGAACTCCTCGCTGACCTGCTTGCCCTCGTCGGTGATGTAACGCAGGGTCAGGTCGCCCGGCGCGTCCCCGGGCTCCAGG
>CALERA010000460.1 GCA_937908275.1 uncultured Desulfarculaceae bacterium
GCGGCCTGGCGCGAGAAGCCCAGGGCCCCCCAGGCCTGGCAGTTGCCGAAGCGGTCGGCCCGCTGCACGTGCAGGATGGTCAGGTCGGGCTTGACCGCCCGGATGGCCAGGAGGCGCTCCCCGCTGTGGGGGCAGAGGAAGTCCTGGAAGTGCGGGTTGTCCTTGACGATGTCGCTGCCCAGGGGCGAACGTGACACCGCCATGGGCAGGCCCCGTGCCCCGGCCTCCAGGGCCAGGGTGAGGGAGAAGTTGCTGTGGTTGATGACGCTCAGCGGCCGGGGTTGGCCGGTTTCCACCGCGCGGCGGAAGTTGTAGCCGATGCCGGTGCTGACGTTGCCCACCCAGGCCGCCACCACCTCCTCCACCAGGCCGGCGGCGATGAGCTGGTCAAAGGCGATGTTGCTGATGGGCGCGATCAGGCTCAGGGGGCCGATCTTTTGCCGGATGATCTCGTGGGCGGCGGCAAAGGGGATGAAGCCCTCCAGGGCGCAGCACAGGGCCAGGCTCATGCCCGGCCGCACCAACTGGGCCACCGCCCGCTCCAGGTCCATCAGCTTCTCGCCGCCGGCCATGGTCCCCTCCCCGCAGAGCGCACCATACCTAGATAGAACAAAACCCCGGGCCGGGGCAATGTTTTATCCCGCGCGCGGGGCTTGCCCCGGCCGGCGGGAGCGGATACACTGGGCCTCCCCGGCCACCAGGAGTGATTGTTGACCTACCAAGTGCGTGATCCCCGCCGTCTGAGCCCCCACCCGGAATTCGAGCGCCTGTTCGAGCCCTTGGAGCCCGAGGACCTGGCCGGGCTGCGCCGGGCCATGGCCGGGGGCGAACCCTTCCAACCCCTGCTCATCGACGCCCAGGAGCGCATCCTGGCCGGGGTGGAGCATTGGCAGGCGGCCTTGGATCTGGGCTGGGAGGCCATCAGCGTGATGGTGGCCCCGGCCTTGCGCCCGGCCGAGCTGCGCGCCCTGATGGTGACCGAGAACGTGCGCACCCGCGAGATCCGCGAGGAGCACCTCTATCGGGGGATGAACAATTTCTTCGACATGGAGCCCCTGCGGCCACCGGGGGGCTGGTGAACCATCGCCCGCCGTTCGGTCGGACGGTAGGAGGCCCGGGAAGAAGACATGACCATGGCCACGGAGATTGAGCAGGGTTTCATCCCGGTGGAGGGTGGCCGGGTCTGCTATCGCCGCCACGGCGGGAACCGGCCGGGGACGCCGCTGCTCCTGGTGCACGGCGGTCCGGGGGCCAACCAGGACTATCTGGAGCCCCTGGCGGCCCTGGCCGACCAGCGACCGGTGATCTTCTACGATCAGTTGGGCGGGGGCGATTCCGACCAGCCCGGCGATCCCGGGTTGTGGACCGTGGAGCGCTTCGTGGCCGAGCTGGGCCAGGTGCGCCAGGCCCTGGGCCTGGAGCGGCTGTTCCTCCTGGGCCAGTCCTGGGGAACGGTCCTGGCGGTGGAGCATGCCCTGGCCCAGGGGACGCGAGGCCTGGCCGGCCTGATCCTGTCCGCTCCCTGTCTGTCGGCCCCGCGCTGGGGGGCGGACCAGCGGGCCTGGCTGGCGGAGCTGCCCGCCGCGACCCGCCGAGCAATCGAGTCCACCGAGGCCGTGGGCGACTATGACTCCTCCGCCTACCAGGAGGCCATGCAGGTCTACTACCAGCGCCACGTCTGTCGCCTGGAACCCTGGCCGGAGTGCCTGGAGCGCTGCTTTGGCCGCCTTTCCACCGCGATCTACAACCAGATGTGGGGCCCCAGCGAGTTCACCATCACCGGCAGCCTGCGGGATTACGACATCTGCCACCGGCTGGGCGAGCTGAGCCTGCCGGTGCTCTACACCTGCGGGGAGTTCGACGAAGCCGCGCCCGCCACCACCGCCTGGTACGCCAGCCTGACTCCCGGGTCCCGTTTGGCGGTGTTGGCCGGGGCCAGCCACGTGCACCACCTGGAGGCCGAGGCTGAGTTCCTGGCCCTGGCGCGGGGTTTCATGGCCGAGGTGGAGAGCGGTCGCTGAGAGCCTGGCGGCGGCCGGGGATCAGGCCCGGCGGGGCAGGGCGGCGGTGGGCTCGGCGGGGTTGATGACGCGCAGGATGCGCCCCTGCAGGGGATAGGGGCGCAGGGTGTAGAAGCTGCGGGTGGTGGCCTCGTGGCGCTGGGCGCAGGCCTCGGCCAGGGCGTTGAAGCTCTCCCGGCCCGGATCGGCGATCAGGATCAGGCCCACCCCGGCCGCCAGGGCCCGGTCGATCAGGCCCAGCATGGGCTCTTGCATCTCGTCCCAAAAGCAGATGTCCGCCCCGATCAACAGGTCGACGCCCGCCAGGTCCGGGACGGTCAGCTCCTCGATGCGGCGCTCCAGGATCTCCAGCTCCACGTCGTTCAGCTCGGCGTGCAGGCGCAGGAAGGGGAAGACCTCCGGGTCGGCGTCCACCGCCGTCACCCTGGCCCCCAGGGCCTTGGCGCAGTAGATCCCGGCCAGGCCCCAGCCGCAGCCCACGTCCATCACCCGCAGGCTCTCGGGCAGGCGCAGGTCCTTCAGGTACTCCATCAACAGCCAGCACGAGGTCCAGATCCGGTAGCCGAAGCCTTCCGGGGAGTGCTCGCGCTTCAGGGCCCGGATCTCAGGGTCGCGGCTCTGGTAGAACCGGACCCCGTTGCAGGCCCGTTGGTTGGGGCTGGCGTGGGCCATGGCTTATCCGCGTGGGGGTGAGGCCGGGGTCCGGCCCGGATAGGGTCCGGACCCCGGCGGGTTGGTCGGGATCAGGCCGCGACCTGGGAGCGCCGCCGGCCATGGCGGGCCGGCCGGCGGTCCTGGCGCGGGGCCAGGGGCGTCAGCCGGGCCGGAGCCGTGGACTGGGGGGCGGCCTGGGAGTAGGGGTGGTCCCTTTCCACCGGCACCGCCTGGCGGATCAGGCGCTCGATGGCCCGCAGGCAGGCCCGCTCGGTGGCGTCGCAGAAGGACAGGGCGATGCCCGCCGCCCCGGCCCGGCCGGTGCGGCCGATGCGGTGTACGTAGCTCTCGGGGTCCATGGGCAGGTCATAGTTGATGACGTGGGTCACGCCCTCCACGTCGATGCCCCGGGCGGCCAGGTCGGTGGCCACCAGGACCCGGGTGCCGCCGCTGCGGAACTTCTCCAGGGCGGCCTGGCGGGCGTTCTGGGACTTGTCGCCGTGGATGGCCTCGGCCGCGACCTTGAGCTGGGCCAGTTGCTTGGCCACCCGGTTGGCCCCGTGCTTGGTGCGGGTGAAAACCAGCACCCGCTGGGCCTGGGCGTCCTTGAGCAGCTCGCCCAGCAGGGCGCGCTTGTCGCCCTGGGCCACGAAGAGCACCTTCTGGTCGATCAGCTCCACCGGGGTGGCCTCGGGGGTCACCTTGACCTTGGCCGGGTTGGTGAGCAGCGAATCGGCCAACTGGGCGATGTTGGGCGGCATGGTGGCCGAGAAGAGCAGGGTCTGGCGCTGGGCGGGCACCGCGGCCAGCACCCGCTTGATGTCGGGCAAAAAGCCCATGTCCAGCATCCGGTCGGCCTCGTCCAGGACAAAGGCCGAGAGGCGGTCCAGGCGCACGCAGCCCTGGTTCATCAGGTCCAGCAGGCGGCCGGGAGTGGCCACCAGCACGTCCACGCCCCGGGCGCAGGCCCGCACCTGCGGCGTCTGGCCCACGCCGCCGTAGACCACCGCCAGGCGCAGGCCCAGATAGCGGCCATAGGAGCGGAAGCTGTCGGCCACCTGCAGGGCCAGCTCGCGGGTGGGGGTCAGCACCAGGACCCGGGCCGAGCGCGGAGCCAGGGAGGCGCGGGTGGCGGCCAGCTTCTGCAACAGGGGCAGGGCGAAGGCGGCGGTCTTGCCGGTGCCGGTCTGGGCGCAGCCCAGCAGGTCGCG
>CALERA010000461.1 GCA_937908275.1 uncultured Desulfarculaceae bacterium
GCATGAGCCTGTACGCCTCGCTGTGGGCCGGGCTGCTGCAACCGGCCTACGAGCGCCTGCGCGGCCGGATCACCCCCCGCCTGGAGCGCGAGCTGGACACCAGCCAGTGGTGGACGCCCGACCGCCTGGCGGATTGGCAGTGGCGCGAGATGGGCCGGCTGCTGGCCCACGCCCAGGCCCGGGCGCCCTTCTACCGCGACTGGTTCGCCCAAAGCGGCCTGACCCCGGCCGACCTGGTCCAGGCCCGGGACCTCTCGCCCCTGCCGGTGGTGACCCGGTCCCAGCTCATGGCCGAACCGGAGCGCTTCCAGGCCCAGCCCCAACCGCCCGGCAGCTACGCCAAGGCCACCGGCGGCTCCAGCGGCGAACCCTTGCGCTTCCGGCTGGATGCCCGCTCGGACCAGTGGCGCCTGGCCATGAGCCGACGGGGCTACCTCTGGGCCGGCTGCCGGCCGGGCCTGCGCCAGGTCTATCTCTGGAGCGGCGACCTGGTGGCCCCGGGCCGTCTGGCGGCCCTCAAGCGCGGGGCCCACCGCGCCCTGCAGGGTCAGGTCTATATCGATTGCTACCACCTGGGACCGGCCGAGCTGGACCGCGCCCTGGGCCTCATCTCCCGCTTCCGCCCCCGGGTGCTGGTGAGCTTCACCTCCGCCGCCCTGATCCTGGCCCGCCACGCGGCCCGGCGGGACTGGCGGCCGCCGGCCGCGCTGACCAGCCTCATCACCGGGGCCGAGGGCCTCAGCGACCCGGACCGCCGCCGCCTGGAGGAGGCCTTCGCCTGCCCGGTCCACCAGACCTACGGCAGCCGCGAGTTCATGCTCATCGCCAGCGAGTGCCAAGCCCGCCAAGGCCTGCACCTGTCGGCCGAGAACCTGCTGGTGGAGGTCCTGGACCAGGACGGCCGCGCCTGCGCCCCGGGCCAGGTGGGCCGGGTGGTGATCAGCGACCTGCACAACTACGCCCAGCCCTTCATCCGCTACCAGAACGACGACCTGGCGGTGCCGGCCGGGCGGGCCTGCGCTTGCGGCCGGGGCCTGCCCCTGCTGGAGCGGATCGAGGGCCGGCTGATGGACCTGCTGCGCACCCCGGACGGCCGCGAGCTGACCGGGGCCATCTTCCCCCACCTGCTCAAGGACTTCCCGGCCATCGCCGCCTACCAGGCCCGCCAGGAGCGCGTTGACCGCCTGGTGCTGAACCTGGTCCTGCACCGGCCCCTGAGCCCCGAGGAGGACCGCCAGGTGCGGGGCGTCCTGGGCCAGGCCCTGCCCGGAGTGGAGATCGCGCTCCGGCGGGTGGATGAGCTGGAGCGCACCGCCTCGGGCAAGGTGCGGGTGACCATCGGCCTGCCCCCGGAGGAAAGGCCGTGAAGCGTCATCTTTCCACCTGGGTGGGCGGCTGGCTGCGCCAGTCGCTGCGGCCCCTGTGCTGGCCCTCCCAGTGCGCGCCCCTGGTCCTGGTGGCGGTGGCCGATCATTACGAGCCCTTCTGGGGCCAGCCCGGTCGCGCCACGGCCCTGGAGCGGGTGCGGATCTGGGAGCAGGGCCTGCCCGAGCTTTGCCGGGACATCCTGGACGAAACCGGCCGCCCGCCCCAGCACACCTTTTTCTATCCCCTGGAGGACTACGACCCCGAGGTCCTGGACCGCCTGGCTGGTTTGCGGCAACGCGGCCTGGGCGAGGTGGAGGTCCACCTGCACCACCGGGACGACACCTCCCAGGGCCTGAGCCAGCGTTTGGCGGAGTTCGCCGACACCCTGCACACCCGCCACGGCCTGCTGCGCCTGGATCCCGCCAGCGGCCGGCCGACCTATGGCTTCATCCACGGCAACTGGGCCCTGGACAACAGCCTGCCCGGCGGGGAATGGTGCGGGGTCAACGACGAACTCCGGGTCCTGGCCGCCACCGGCTGCTA
>CALERA010000462.1 GCA_937908275.1 uncultured Desulfarculaceae bacterium
TACCAGCCCGAGGGCGAGGACGCCCTGCTGCTCAACGCCGACCTGACCACCATCCACACTTCGGAAAGCGCTTGATTAAAGGCGCGTGAAGCTTTACGATTAGGTAACAGTTAAAAGTAATGATCGTATGCCCGGAGTAGCGTCTAGCGCGCCTTTTCCCTCAGGAAGCTCCGGGTTTCGGTCATTGGCCAGGGGGGCTGGATCACCGGTATTTGCGGGGACTTCGACCCGGGAGGCAAGCCCATGGCGGTGAAGGTCGGCATCAACGGCTTCGGTCGGATCGGGCGCTTGGCGGCCCGCATCCTGGGCACTGGACACCGCGACCTGAAACTGGCGGTGGTCAACGCCCGGGCCGACTCCTTCCAATTGGCCCACCTGCTGAAGTACGATTCGGTTCACCGCACCTTTGGCGGCACCGTGGAGTTCGACGACGACTCCCTGACCATCGAGGGCCAGCCGGTGGCCATCACCCGCTACGCCAAACCGGCCGAGATCCCCTGGCGCGACCTGGGGGTGGACATCGTGCTGGAGACCACCGGCAAGTTCACCAGCCGCGAGGCCAGCCAGGGCCATCTGGACGCCGGGGCCAGGAAGGTCCTGATCGGCGCCCCGGGCAAGGGGGTGGACCTGACCCTGGTCCTGGGCGTCAACCACACCGCCTACGACCCCAAGCAGCACCACATTGTCAGCAACGCCTCCTGCACCACCAACTGCCTGGCCCCGGTGGCCAAGGTGCTGCACGACACCTTCGGCATCGAACACGGCCTGATGACCACCATCCACTCGGTCACCATGAGCCAGCGCATCCTGGACGGCTCGCACAAGGACATCCGCCGGGCCCGGGCCGCGGGCATGTCCATCATCCCCACCACCACCGGCGCGGCCAAGGCCGTCACCGAGGTCTTCCCGGCCCTGAAGGGTCGCCTGGACGGCATGGCCTTCCGGGTGCCCACCCCGGACGTTTCCGTGGTGGACCTGGTGGTCCGCCTGGGCCGCCGGGTCAACGTGGAGCAGGTGAACGGGGCCCTGCGCCAGGCGGCCGAGGGCCCCCTGAACGGCATCATGGCCGTGACCGACGTGCCCCTGGTCTCGGTGGACTACACCTCCTGTCCTTATTCCTCGGTGGTGGACGCTCCCCTGACCCAGGTCATGGACGAGCGCATGGTCAAGGTGATGTCCTGGTACGACAACGAGATGGGCTTCACCCACCGCCTGGTGGACCTGGCCGCCTATTTGGCCAAAAAGCTTTAGGCCTGGCACAACTCCACGGCCTGGCGCCAAGCCGGGCCGTGGTCTTTTTCGGCCCGCCCCCGCTGGGCCCAGCCAACCGGAACCGGCCGTCGATCCCGGCCGCAAGGAGAGGGAATAGCCGTGCGTTACATTAACGATGTCGATCTGCGCCAGAAACGGGTCCTGATCCGGGTGGACTTCAACGTGCCCTTGGACGAGAACCAGAACATCACCGACGACAACCGCATCCGCGCCGCCCTGCCCACCATCAATTTCGCCCTGGACGAAGGGGCCAAGGTCATCGTGGCCTCCCACATCGGCCGGCCCAAGGGCAAGCGGGTGGCCGCCCTGTCCATGGCCCCGGTGGCCCGCCGCCTGGGCCGCCTGCTGCAAAAGGATGTCAAGCTGGCCCCGGACTGCGTGGGGGCCGAGGTGCGCAAGCTGGTGGAGGCCATGCAGCCGGGCGAGGTCCTGGTGCTGGAGAACCTGCGCTTCCATCCCGGCGAGACCCTGAACGAGGACGACTTCGCCCAGGAGCTGGCCTCCCTGTGCGACATCTACATCAACGACGCCTTTGCCGTGGCCCACCGCGAGAACGCCTCGGTGGTGGCGGTGGCCCGGTTCGCGCCCATCGCGGTGGCCGGCTTCACCATGAAGAAGGAGCTGGAGTACTTCAAGCGCTCGCTCCTGGACCCGGCCCGGCCCCTGGCCGCGGTGGTGGGCGGGGCCAAGGCCATGACCAAACTGCCGGCCCTGGAGAACCTGCTGGAGCACGCCGACAAGATCATCATCGGCGGGGCCATGGCCAACACCTTCCTGATGAGCGTGGGCTACGACGTGGGCCGCAGCATGGTGGAGGAGGAGCTGGTGCCGGTGGCCAACGTGCTCCTGCGCAACGCCAAGCGCCAGGGCGTGAAGGTGTACATCCCGGTGGACTGCGTGGTGGCCGACCGCTTCGACCCCAAGGCCGAGACCAAGCTGGTCACGGTGCAGGACGTGCCGCCCAACTGGATGATCACCGACATCGGCCCGGCCACCAGCCTGCTCTACCGCGAGGCCCTGGCCGACTGCAAGACCATCATCTGGAACGGCCCCATGGGGGCCTTCGAGGTGGACGCCTTCAGCCGGGGCACCTACAACATGGTCAGCACCATCGCCCAGAGCTACGCCCTGACCATCATCGGCGGCGGCGACACCGACGTGGCGGTGGCCAAGGCCGGGGAGATCGGCAACATCAGCTACATCTCCACCGGCGGCGGCGCGTTCCTGGCCCTGCTCACCGGCGAGGTCCTGCCGGCGGTGGAGGCCCTGGGCGGCATCTAGCCCCTTTTCGGCCCGGCGCCGGGGACGGCCGTCCCTGGCGCCAGGCGTCCAGGTGACGGCATCATGCCGGATTGTATTGCCAATTGGCCTGGCCGAACCAGCGCTGGCCCGTTCACGCCCCCCTGGGACCAAGCCTGGTCCCAGGGTGGCGAAACCAGAACCAGCGCGGACCCGGCCGGGAGAAAGCGAGCTGATCCATGTCCCGCAAGCTGATGATCGCCGGAAACTGGAAGATGCACAAGACCGTGGCCGAGAGCGTGGAGCTGGCCGGACAGGTGGCCGACGGCCTCCAGCGCTCGGACCTGGAGGTGCTGGTGGCCCCCACCGCCCTGGCGGTCCACGCCGTGGGCCAGCGCCTGGCCGGCGGGCCGGTGCTGCTGGCCGGGCAGAACCTGTATTGGCAGGACCAGGGGGCCTACACCGGCGAGGTCAGCGGCCCCCTGCTCAAGGCCGCAGGGGCCAGCCACGTGATCCTGGGCCATTCCGAGCGCCGGCAGTACTTCGGCGAGACCGAGAAGACCGTCAACCTGCGCCTCAAGGCGGCCCTGGCCTGCGGTCTGGCGCCGATCGTCTGCGTGGGCGAGACCCTGGAGGAGCGCCAAGCCGAGGCCACCGAGGGGGTGCTGACCAGCCAACTGGCCGGGGCCCTGGCCGGTCTGGCCGCCGAGGGCCTGGGGGGGATGATCCTGGCCTACGAGCCGGTCTGGGCCATTGGCACCGGGCTGACCGCCAGCGACGAGCAGGCCAACCAGGCCCACGCTTTCATTAGGCATTGGCTGGCCTGGCGATTTGACAAAGCGGTTGCAAACTCCACCCGAATCCTGTATGGAGGGAGTGTCAAGCCGGCCAACGCGGCCGGCCTTTTGGGTCAGGCCGAGGTGGACGGCGCCCTGGTGGGCGGGGCCGCCCTGGCCGCGTCCGATTTCCTGGGCATCATCAACGCCGCGCCCGCGGCTTAGTCGGGATGGAACCTGTTTCATGACCACTGTAGTGCTGATAATTCATCTGCTGGTCTGCGTGGGCCTGATCCTGGTGGTCCTGCTCCAGGCCGGCAAGGGCGCCAGCATGGGCGCGGCCTTTGGCGGCTCCAGCCAGACCGTCTTCGGCAGCGCCGGCGCCACCACCTTCCTGGCCAAGCTGACCACGGCGGTGGCGGTGGTCTTCATGCTCACTTCCCTGGGTCTGGCCATGTTCATGGGCCGCAGCTCCGCCCCCTCGGTGGTGGACGAGGTTCCCATGAGCCCGCCGGCCCAGAGCGCCCCGGCCCCGCAGTCCAGCGCGCCGGCCGCGCCCGCCCCGGCGGCGGACCAGGGGGCCAAATAACCCCGACAGCGATTCCGGAGGCTTGCGCGCCGGCCGGTCGCGGGGGATACTAGCGAAAATCGCCGTCGTGGTGGAATTGGTAGACACGCCGTCTTGAGGGGGCGGTGGGGCGACCCGTGCCGGTTCAAATCCGGCCGACGGCACCAAAATCGACTCAGCCTGCTGATCTGGCTTCGATAGCCTGAAGCATCGCGCCCAGAGACCGGCCACGTGTACAAACTGCTGGTACACAATGGAGCTTGGTCATGGGCGTGAGCGTTTCAAGGGCACCGTCCCACCTCTTCATCAAGCATCACGTCTATTACCTCCGGATGGTCGTTCCTCGGCTGGTGCGGGAACCGCGCGCGCCGGGCGTGGCCATACGCTTGCCCAACTCGGGGTTGGTCTTCGGCGGTCGGACGGCTTGGGAATCAGCCTGATCCTGCCAAGCCAAACGACAAATCCAGGCGGCTGGGCAAAACGCCAACGCCCCCTGTCCGGACCTGACTACCGGGAGCTGTCATTCGCTTGACCGAGGAACATGATATAGCTTACTATGTTTTCGGCCACCATGGCCAAACTATATATTTTCGCTGAGATTTAAGCACAAACTACCTCTTTGGCTTTCAGACAAAAGGCCCTTGGTTGCGGTTCAACCTCGCGCCAGAAATAGCGGGGCAGTCTAAAGGTGTAATACGGGCCATGCGTAGCGATTACCGCCTAATCTGAGTTTCTGAGGCCTCTGCGCGGCCGCCCTATCCCTCGCTGCCCCCATACACGCAGGAGCCGACCATGCCGATCCGACGCCCCAGCCGTGCCGTTTCATATTCCTTGCTGCTCCTGGCAATCCTCATCGCCCAGCCGGCCCACGCGATCGACTCTGCAACCTGCGACAAATTACAGGTCGCCCTTGAATGGGCGGTGGAGGTTTACAACCTGCCCGGCTCCTGCGCGGCGGTGCGCGGCCCGGACGGGAGCGTGTGGTACGGCGCCGCCGGGTACTCCAATCTGGTGCTGGGGGACATAATGCACCCCAATTATCGCGGCGGCATCGGCAGCATAACCAAGACCTTCACCTCCACCGTGACCTTGCAGTTGGTGGACGATGGGCTGTTGTCCCTGAACGACACCATCGAGGACGTGCTTCCCGGCCAGATGAGCGTGGGCAACCGCGTCACCGTGGAGCAGCTTCTGAACATGACCAGCGGCCTGCAACACTACGAGGCCAGTGACTCACCCTTCACCAAGGTCATGGAAAGCGACCCCCACCATGTCTGGTCCCTGGAGGAAGTGGTCAGCTATAGCGACGGGCTGATCTTCAACCCGGGGGATCACTTCGACTACTGCAACGGCAACTACTTCATCCTGGGCCTGATGATCGAGCGCCTTACCGGCAGGAGTTGGAGCCAGGCCGTCCAGGAGCGCATCCTGAACCCGCTGGGCATGACCGACACCGGGTTTTTGACCACCTACAACCGGCCGGCGGGCCCTTCCGCGAGCCCCTACGCCTGGGAGGACGGGCAGGCCGCGGACGCCACCTATGCCTTCTCGTCCACCTTGGCCGGGCCTTCGGGCGCCATGTACTCCAGCACGAGGGATTTGCTCACCTGGATGGACGCGTTCATGGACGGAACCCTGCTGAGCGCCCAAACCCAGGCTATCCGCATGGAGCCCAAGGTGGATATCGGGGGCGGATCCTACTTCGGCCTGGGCATCGGCTTCCGCTCGCACGGGGGCGTAGGTTTCGCCGGCAACTTCAATGACGTCTTCTCCGCCGATTGGGAGACCCAGGATGGCTGGGACTTCGCCATCCTGACCAACGGCCAGGCCGGCGAGCCCCAGGGCCCTAGCGGCCACCTGAGCTCGGCCTCCGGGGTCTACCTGGAATTCCTGCGCGCGCTGCACCTGGCCGGATACTAGTTCGCCCGGAATCTTGTTGCAGAAACGCCTGGTTGACTAGCTTGGCTGGCCAGGTCTGGGCCAAGGACACCGACCGGCTATGTGCCCTGGATATGTTCGAACAAACCAAGGCCCAATTCTATATAGAAGTTACGCGCAGAAACATGGCAAGCTGCCAGGAGGTGCTTGCCAAGCGCCGGGAGACCAGTAAAACCAATTAGCGTTGATCACAATCGGCATGGTATCGAGTGATCGGTTCGTTAGTGCCGCTCGATAAAGCAGACCAGCCCGTCCGGTGATTCCGGGCGGGCTTTTTCATGGCCGGCCGGGATCGCCCCTTGCCCGGCGCGCAATTGGGGCTGCCCTTTTCAGGGCTGATGGCATAATATGAAACCAGCCGCCGGCCCGGGCCTCAGGCCAGCGTGGGCGGCGGCATGCGAAGCCCAGCAAGGAAGCGCGCCGGCCATGAAACGCCATTTCCCCACCCTGTTGCTCATCCTGTGCCTGACCTTGCCGGTCTTGCCCGCCCTGGCCGCCGCGGGCGACCTCCAGACCGAGTTCGCCCGGGCCCAGCAGGCCCGTCAGGCCGGTGACCAGGCGCGGGCGGCGGCCATCCTGTCCCAATTGGTCAAGCGCGACAAGCTGGGCAAGGAAAAGCTGAGCGAGATTTTGGTGCTGCGGGGCGTGGTCTGGCAGGAACTGCACGAGTTCTATCGGGCGATCTCTGACTTCGCCCGGGCGGCCGAGTTGACCCCCAACTGGCCGGAGCAGATCGGAAGAGCGTCGGGTAGGGAAAGAGTGTAGATCTCGGTGGTCGCC
>CALERA010000463.1 GCA_937908275.1 uncultured Desulfarculaceae bacterium
TCGAGATCGACTGGCAGGGCGCGCAGCAGGTGCGCGAGTTGATGCCCCACGCCGCGACCTCTCCCAGGACATGTACCGCGAGGTGGGCCGCCTGGCCCGCCGCCTGTCCATGTCCATCCGCGACGTGAAGCTGGAGCCCACCGGGGATTTCGACCTGGAGAACGCCGGCCAGCGCCTGGAGCAGGCCAAGGACCAGCTGGAGAACGTGGTCAAGATGACCGAGCAGGCCACCCTGCGCATCATCGACCAGGGCGAGGCCATCCAGCAGGCGGCCGAGCAGGCGCGCGGCATCATGGAGCGCATGAGCGTGGGCGCGCCCACCGGCGCCGGCGGAGAAGGCGAGGCCCTGAGCGACGCCCGCCAGGCCCTGGGCGAGGCCCTGCAGACCCTGGCCGGCTATCTCCAGGAGGCGAACCAGGAGCCCCTGCAGCCGGCCCTGGAAAAGGCCCAGGCCCTGTTGGCCCAGTTGGAGGCCGCCGGTCCGGCCGAGGCGGCCCCGGCCCCGGCCGCGCCCGCCCCCGCCGCCCCGGCCAAGGCCAGCTACAGCTTCCCCCTGGACCTGGTCTTCCAGACCACCTACGAGCTTTGCACCAACGAAACGGTGAAAAAGCACATCAAGGCCATGTGGGACGCCGGGGCCAAGGCCTTTGACGCGGCCAAGATCGAGGAGGCCCTGAACCAACTGTCCCCCGAGAGCCCGGACGAGGACAATTTCCTGAACCTGGACCTGAACGGGGTGCTCAAGGCCTTGTTCCAGGCCACCGGTCAGGAGAAGTTCCAGCAGGTGCTCAAGAAGATGGCCTCCACCGTGGACCAGATCTTCCTGGAGCAGAACCTGCCCCTGGAGGCCATCCCCCAGGCCGCCGCCCCGGCCCCGGAGCCCGAGCCCGCCCCGGCCGCCGCCGCGCCGGCCGACGGCGGCCTGGCGGTGGGTCCGGAGTTCCTGGCCCAGGTCAGCGCCCTGGTGGAGGAGATCCGCGCAGGGGCGGCCAGGCTAGCGCCGCCGTCCCTGCCGGTGGACCTGCAGACCCTGTGGGAGAAGGTCGAACAGGCCCAGGAGGCCCAGTCCGCCCTGAACGTGGTGGAGCCCGGGCTGGTGGACGAGCTGGAGACCACCCTGGGGGTGATCTTCAACTCGGTCAACAGCATCATCGAGTCCTTGAGCTTCCAGGACCTCTCGGGCCAGACCATCTACCGCATCGTGCGCCTGCTCACCGATTTCCAGGTCCAGCTCCTGGCCATGGTGGTCAGCTTCGGGTCCAAGATCAAGGCCAAGGAGACCAAGGCCGAGATCAGCCCCGAGGAGAGCGAGCGCATGGCCCAGGCCGAGGTGGACAAGGTCCTGGACACCCTGGGGGTCCACGAGGACGAGACCGCCTCCCAGGGGGTGGAGAGCCAGGCCAAGCTGGACCAGGACGCCATCAACGACATGCTGGCCAACATGGGCTTCTAGGCCACCGCCGGGCGGCGGCGGCAAGACGCGCGCTGGTGGCGGCCGCGAGAAGGCCGGGATGCGGGTCCGGGCGGGAAGCCTTAAGGGTGGGGGATCGGCTCAGGCGTTGGCGGAGGGGCCGGAGCCCTGGTCCCAGGAGAGCAGGTTGCGCCCCGGACCGTCCAGCCAGGCCTCTTCCAGGCTGAAGTAATCGTAGAGATAGGCCGGCATCTGGGTGACGATGGAGAACTCCCCGCCCTCCACCACGTAGACGTAGGGCTGGCCCCAGGGGTTGACCAGGAAGGTCTGGCTCAGGCCGGCCTCGTGGAGCGTCTCGGGCAAGCGTCCGTGACGATTGGCGAAATCCTGCACCAACTCCCGGATGATGGTGATCTGGCGCAGGGCCAGGGCCTCGCGCTGGAGACAGACCCGCTTCAGGGCCAGGCTGCCGCTGTAGCGCACGGCCACCACCAGGCCCAACAGGCTGATCCCGGTCAGGAAGATCCCCAACTGCCACATCAGCACCGCCGCCCCCGGCCCCAGGCCCCAGCTCAGGGCCGGTCCGGCCAGGGCGCTGCCGGCGGAGATGACCCCCACTCCGCCCAGCACGGCCGCCAAGGGCTTTCGGCGTCGCCAGGGATGGGGGTGGAGCATGCTGACCTCCGGCAGGAGTTGGGCGGCGGCTGAAGTACCGCCATATACTAGAATTATTTACACAGCCGCCGCCACTTGGCCAATGACAAAATGAAGGAGTCTCCCCAGGGGCGGGAAATAGTCCGCCCCTGCGGCCGGCGGGCGGGGGAATAAAAAAACGCGGGCGCTGTCCGCGCCCGCGCGTGCGCCGCACCCAACGGCGCTGGCTCGCTTCACGTGGTCTACTCCGGCTTGTTCTCGGCTTCGGTCTGCTCGGTCTCCATGGCCGCCAGCTTGGCCTTCAGCTCCTCCACCTCGCGCTTGTAGCGGTCGGCTTCCTCGTTGCTGGGGGCGAAGGGCTCCCGCGCGGCCTCCATCTCGGCCCGGCGCTTGTCCTTCAGCTCCTCGGAGCCCAGGTAGGCGGCCAGCGCGCCGGCCAGGATCAGCACCGGCGGGAGGGCGCCCTTGAGCAGCCAGATGAACTCGTCCCACCAGCCGAACAGGCCGATGAGCCCCAGGAGCAACGCGGCCAACCCACCGATCAGAGCCACCATCGGAAACCTCCTTGCCGAAAATCGATTGTCGCGCGGGGGCCGGGGAGGACCGCCCGCGGCTGGATTTCGTTAGCACGCTTTATAGAATTAGCATCGCCGGCCGAGATCGGTCAAGCTTTTAGGCCATATCTCCCCGGCCCGGCGGTCGATCCACCGTGCGCGGGTCACTTGCGCCAGGCCCCGTAGACCCGCTGGTCGCTGGCCCCCAGGTCCAGCAGCAACTGGCGGAAGGCCTCGGGCCGGGGCACCCCGAAGAGCTTCACCTCCGGGTGCTCCGATCCCTCCAGGTACAGGTGTACGTGGGCCACTCCCAGCAGGCGCTGGCTGGCCCCCCGGCGCAGGTCGATGCGCCGGATGGCGGCGATGGGCGCGGTCTTGACCTGGCGGCTGGGCAGGGTCAGCTCGGCGGTCACGGTCTCGGCGTCCACCCGATAGCGGCAACCCAGGCGCTTGACCAGGATGAAGACCAGGAACAGGCTGGCCAGGAGCTGGCCCAGGGCCGGGGAGATCATGGCCTCGGGGTTCAGGAGCGGCCCCAGCAGGAACACCAGCAGGCCGAAGAAATAGACCGCGAAGGCCTTCCAGGCCGGACGGAAGTCGCTGAAGTATTCCAGGTCCTGCTGGCTCATGGCTGCGCCTCGCTCCCTTTGGCTGGGTTTGGCCGGCCCCGGCGGGCCCAGGGCCAACTTATCCGCTGGCGGGGGTCCGGTCAAGCCCGGGACGCCGCCGCGCGGCTTGACCCCCTGGCCCGGCCTGACCTATGCTTGCCGGTAGCGACTCCGCTTGCCAGATGGAGGCCAGGCATGCGCGAAGCCATGCTTTACGACAAGTTGGATCAGGGGCGGGTGGCCTGCCGGCTCTGCGCCCACGGCTGCCGGATCAAGCCCGAGGGCCGGGGCATCTGCCAGGTGCGGGTCAACCAGGACGGCGTGCTCCAAACCCTGGTCTGGGGCAAGCCCATCGCCGGCAACCCGGACCCCATCGAGAAGAAGCCGCTCTTCCATTTCCTGCCCGGCAGCCGCTCCTATTCCATCGCCACCGTGGGCTGCAACTTCCAGTGCGCCTTTTGCCAGAACTGGGACATCAGCCAGTTCCCCCGCCAGGCCGGGCGCGAGGTCATCCCCGGCGGCGGACCGGGGGGCGAGTTGGTCGAGCCCCGGCAGATCGTGGCCGCGGCCCGCGGCCAGGCCTGCGCCTCCATCAGCTACACCTACACCGAGCCCACGATCTATTTCGAATACGCCTTTGATTGCATGCAATTGGCCGTGGAACAAGGGCTGCGCAACGTCTTTGTCAGCAACGGCTATGAGTCGGCGGACTGCGTGGCGGCCTGCCAGGGGCTCCTGCACGCGGCCAACATCGACCTCAAGGCCTTCCGCGACGGCTTCTACCGCCAGGAGTGCAAGGCCCGGCTGCAACCGGTGCTGGACACCCTGGCGGCCATGCGCGCGGCCGGGATCTGGCTGGAGGTGACCACCCTGCTCATCCCGGGCAAGAACGACGATCCCGAGGAGTTGAAGGACCTGGCCGAGTTCCTGGTCCGCGAGCTTTCGCCCGACACCCCCTGGCACGTCAGCGCCTACACCCCGCGCTACAAGTACGAACGGTCCGGCCCGCCCCCCACCCCGGTTAAGAGCCTGGAGAAGGCGGTGGAGATCGGGCGCAAGGCCGGCCTGCGCTTTGTCTACGCCGGCAACGCGCCGGGGCACAACTCCGAGTCCACCGCCTGCCCCTCCTGCGGGCGGATCGTGGTGGGCCGGCGGGGCTATCGGGTCACCGGCCTGGACCTGAACAACGGGGCCTGCCCCTCCTGCAACATGCCCATCCCCGGCATCTGGGCCTGAGGCGCGACTCCCCTTGGCCGCCCCCACCCCGCCCGAGCCCGCCCCGGAGCATCCCGGCCAGGGCCACCGCGCCCGGCTGCGCGAGAAGTTCCTGCGCCATGGCCTGGTCAAGTTCACCGACGACGAGGTGCTGGAGCTGCTCTTGACCCTGGCCACCCCCCGGCGGGACTGCAAGCAGCAGGCCCGGGCCTTGCTCAAGCAATTCGGCTCCCTGCGCGGGGTGCTGGAGGCCGGGGACCAGGAGCTGGCCCGGGTGGAGGGCATCGGCCCCAAGAACATCCTGGGCCTGAAGCTGATCCCGGCCGTGGCCGGCCGCTACCTGGAGGACCGCCTGCTGGCCGGGGGCGAGCTCTGCGACGCGGCCGGGGCCGGGGAGTACCTGCGCCTGACCATGGGCCCCCTGGAGCGGGAGACCTTCCGGGTGCTGCTCCTGGACCAGGCCCGGCGGGCCACCCGGGCCGAGGACATGTTCAGCGGCACCCTGGGCGAGACCGCGGTCTACCCCCGGGAGGTGGTGGCCCGGGCCCTGGCCCAGGGCGCGGCGGGCATCATCTGCGCCCACAATCATCCCAGCGGCGAGCTGCGCCCCAGCCGGGCCGACCTGGAGTTGACCCGGCGGTTATACTATGCCTGCCGCGCGGTGGGCCTGGAGTTCATCGACCATGTCATCGTGGGGCGCCAGGCGGTGCTCAGCCTGGCCGGTCAGGATTTCTGGCGGGAAATGCAAAGTGAATACGCGGCCATGGGGTTGTAGCGCCCCGGCAGGCGATCCCAGGACCGAGGCGGGTTGGCCCGAGAAAGCGGCATGAGGAAAATGGACGCGCGCGAGAGACTGATCTTCGCCCTGGACGTGGACGGGGCCCAGGAGGCCGAGGACCTGGTGCGGCTTCTGGCCGGCGAGGTGGGGGTGTTCAAGGTGGGCCTGGAGCTCTTCGTGGCCGAGGGGCCGGCGGTGCTGGACCGCCTGCGGCGAGCCGGGGCGCGGGCCATCTTCCTGGACCTGAAGCTGCACGACATCCCGGCCACCATGCGGGCCTCGTCCAAGGCCGCCGCCGCCCATGGGGTGGAGCTGATGACCTGCCACGCCGACCAGGCCGGCATCTTCAGCGGCCTGGACCTGGGGCGCACCCGGCTGCTGGGGGTGACGGTGCTGACCAGCCTGGGGCCCGAGGACCTGGCCGCCATGGGCTATCCCCAAGAGCTGCGCGACCCCCGGGCCCTGGTCCTGCGCCGGGCCGGCCTGGCCCTGGCCGCCGGCTGCCAGGGCGTGGTCTGCTCCGGCCAGGAGGCGGCGGCGGTGCGCGCGGCCCTGGGGCCGCAGGCCCTGGTGGTCTGCCCCGGCATCCGCCCGGCGGACAAGCTGGGCACCGGGGCCGACGACCAGAAGCGCATCGTCACCCCGGAGATGGCCCTGGCCGCCGGGGCCAGCCACATCGTGGTGGGCCGGCCCATCCGCCAGGCCAACGATCCCCTGCTGGCGGCGCGGGAGGTGGTGGAGGGCATCCGCCGGGGGCTGGCCTCGGCCTAGGGTTTTGTTGACACGGCCAGCAGGACCTGGTGTGCTTCCGGACGTCATTGCGGGCGAAGCGAAGCGATCTCTCGAAGCATTGTTATTAATTTCGATATGTTATAAAAACCACGAGAGATTGCCGCGTCGCTGCGCTCCTCGCAATGACCCGGAGGGCCTTGCGCCAGGCCCAACCCCACCTAGATTCGGGTCGTTGATCTGCTGATTGCCGTTGCGCGAAACGACCCCCGACGGTCCGCGGCCCGGCGGGGAGCGATCCCCTGGGCCGGGCCGGACGCGGCGCGGGAGAATGTGCGGGCCTAATCGTCGGGCGGGGGCATCGGGGGCACGCCCTCGGAGACCTTGAAACCCTGCTTGTGCAGGCAGGCGTCCAGGAGGGTCGCGGCCTCGCGGAACTCGGGCTGGGATTCCAGGGCCCGGGTCAGGATCTGGGCCGCGCGCTCGTACTCGGCCATCTCCCAGTAGCAGCGGGCCATGTTGTAGAGCAGGTGCTCGTCCTTGGGGCGGAACTGCTGGGCCTTCTGGTAGAGGGTGATGGCCATGTCGAATTTTTTCTGCCGGCGGTAGGCGATGCCCAGCCGGTTGTAGACATGGGCCAGCTCTGGGTCCAGCTCCAGGGCCCGCTCGTAGAAGCGCTCCGACTGCTCCAGGTGGCCCTCGGCCACCAGGGCGTCGCCCACCTTGACCGGCAACTCCTTGTCCTTGCTGGCTTCGGCGATGGCCTGCTCGAAGAAGCCCAGGGCCTCCTTCAGGCGTTTGAGCTGCAACTCCAGCTCGCCCATGTAGAAGTACAGCACCGAGGTGACCTCGCCGCCCTCCTTGAGCCGCTTGGCCGCGCTGACCGCCGCGGCCAGCACCTTCAGGGCGTCCTCCAGGCGTCCGCTGGATTGGTAGACCGAGGCCAGGCCCAGAAAAGCCCGCAGGCTCAGGGGGTTGGCCTTCAGCGCCCCCATGAACAGCTCTTCGGCCTCCTTCAGGTCGCCCTTCTGGCGCAGGACCTTGCCCAGGCCCATCTGGGCGTCCTCGGAGCTTTTCACCACCAGGGCCGCGCGATAGGCGGATTCGGCCTTGTCCAGGTCGCCCATGCGCACGGCCACCCGGGCGGCGTCCATCTGGGCCAGGAACTCCTCCTCGTCCTGGTCCACCAGGTGGTCCAGGGCCTGGTCCACCGCCTCGCTCAGGCGACCGGCGTCC
>CALERA010000464.1 GCA_937908275.1 uncultured Desulfarculaceae bacterium
GCAGTTCCGCGATCCCCCGCCGCCCCTGGATTTCGCGCCGGACTTCCCCCGGCCCAGGCTCCAGGATTTCGCCGGGGCCGGTCTGCGGCGCTCCCTGCCGGCGGACCTGGCGGCTGGCCTCCGTTCCCTGGCCCAGGCCGAGGGGGCCACGCTCTTCATGCTGTGCCTCGCGGCCTACTTCGCCCTGTTGCAGCGCCACACCGGCCAGGAGGACCTCGTCATCGGCTCGCCCACGGCCGGCCGCTCCCACGCCGACCTGCAAGAGACGGTGGGCATGTTCGTGAACATGCTGGCCCTGCGCGGACGTCCCCGCCCTGGGATGAGCTTCCGCGAGCTTTTGGGCCAGGTGCGCGAGACCGCCCTGGGGGCCTTCCAGCACCAGGACTATCAGTTCGTGGACCTGGTGCGGGGGCTGAACCTGCCCCGCGATCCGGGGCGCAACCCGCTGTTCGACGCGGTCTTCGAGCTGATCAACATCTCGCTGAACCAGATCGAGCTGCCCGGAGCCACGGTGAGCAATCACCAGTTCGACACCGGGGTGACGCCCTTCGAGCTGCTCCTGGTGCTGACCGAGGACGGCGACCAGCTCGACCTGGAGCTGCGCTACGCCACCAGCCTCTACCGGCCCGAAACCGCCCAGTCCCTGGCCGAGGACTACCTGGCCCTGCTGGCCCAGGTCGTGGCCCGGCCCGACACGCCCTTGTCCGCGTTGCGCCTGGCCTCGGGCGCGGCCCTGCGGCGAGGCGCGGCCGGCGACTGGGACCGCAGCGCTTTCGAGTTCTAGGGGGGGAAGCCATGGCCCGGGAAAAAATACTGCTGGCCCTGCTGCCCTTCTGGAATCCCCTGATCCCGCCCCAGGGCATCAGCTACCTCAAGGGCTTCCTCCAGGCCCAGGGCTATACCGTGCGGGCGGTGGACGCCAACACCGACGCGGGCTTCAAGAACCTTTACGACCGCTGGCTCAACCTCCTGCTGGCCGCCATTCCACCCTCGCGCCGGGGCAACTCCTACAACATCGGCAACGACGTCTGGCGCGACCACATGATGGCCCATCTCCAGGCCGCCGACCAGGCGCGCTATCACGAACTGGTGCGCATCCTGATCGCCAAGACCTTCTATCACGCGGTGGACGACGCGGTGATCGACGCCCTGGCCGCCAACGCCGAGGCCTTTTTCGCCCACCTGGAGTCCCACCTGAGCGAGCTGATCGCCCGCGAGCGCCCCCAGGTGCTGGGTCTGTCGGTCTTCCGCGACACCCTGGCGGCCTCGCTCTGCGCCGCCCGCCTGGCCAAACGCATCGACCCCAGCATCAGGGTGGTCATGGGCGGGGCGGTCTTCGCCACCATCCTGCCCCTGGGCTCGCCCAACCTGGCCTATTTCCTGGAGCGCACCACCGACTGCGTGGACCATTTCATCATCGGCCCGGGCGAGGAGCTCTTCCTGCGCTGGCTCCAAGGCCAGACCCCGCCCGGCCAGCGGGTCTCCACCAGCGCCGACCTGGGCGGGCGCTTCTTCCGCCCGGGGATCGATCTCCTGGACTACGGCGACTTCGACCTGGCCAGCTATCACCACCAGGCCATCGCCGCCAGCTACAGTTGCCCCAACCGCTGCGGCTTCTGCAACGTCTCCACCTATTTCGGCGACTACGAACGCCGCGATCCCCAGCGCACCGTGGCCGACATGATCGCCCTGCAACAGCGCCACGGCATCCAGGTCTTCTACATGCTGGACTCGCTGCTGAACGGGGTCATCGACGACCTGGCCCGGGAGTTCCGGGCCAGCCAGGCGGCCCTGTACTGGGACGGCTACCTGCGGGTGGACCAGGCGGCCTGCGATCCCGAACGGGTCCACCTCTGGCGTCAGGGCGGCTTCTACCGCGCCCGCATGGGCGTCGAAAGCGGCGCGCAGCACGTGCTGGACCTGATGGGCAAGACCATCAGCGTGGCCCAGAGCCGCAAGGTCATCGCCAACCTGGCGGCGGCCGGGGTCAAGACCACGGCCTACATGGTCATCGGCCATCCCGGCGAAACCGAGGACGACTTCCGGCGCACCCTGGATTTTGTCGGCGAGATGCAGGACGACATCTGGGAGGCCGAGAGCAACCCCTTCACCTATTTCCACACCGGCCAGCCCCACGCCGGCCAGTGGGCCGACATCAACATGCTGCTGTATCCCGACTGGGCCAAGGAGATGCTCCTGGCCCAGACCTGGGTGCTGGACTGCGACCCCTCGCGCGAGGTGATGTTCGCGCGGGTCAACCGCTTCGTGGCCCTCTGCGATCAGTTGGGGGTCTCCACCCCCTGGACCTTGCGCGAGGTGGACCAGGCCGACCAACGCTGGACCCGGCTGCAACCCAACGCGGTGCCTCCCCTGATGGACTTCATTCGCGGCGACCGCTACCTCGACGAATGCAAGCATGTGCGCCGGCTGACCGCCGCCGCGCCCGCGACCATGGACGACGGCGAGTTCGATTTCGCCTGAGGCGGCCAACCCCGTCCGGAAGAAAGGCGACTAATCCATGTCCGACCCGGCCCTGAATCCAGCGCCCACGCCTGACGAGCGGGCCTATTGGCTGGCCAAGCTGGACGGTGTTGGCGACAAGGTGGGCTTCGCCCCGGATCGCGTTCCGGACCCCGCCCCGTCCGCGCCCCTGGAGTTCGCCCTGCCCCCCGAGGTCTCGGCCCGGGTCCTGAAGCTCGCCGGCGGCTCGCCGGCCAAGGCCTTCATGATCCTGGCCGCCCTGGTGGCCGCCCTGCTGCAACGCTACAGCGGCCGGCGGGACCTGGTCATCGCCGCCCCGATCCACCGTCAGCCCGAGGCCGGCCGCTTCATCAACACCGTCCTGCCCCTGCGGGTGCGCCTCGCGCCGGAGACCAGCTTCAAGCAACTCCTGATGGACCTGCGCCAGACCATCCTGGAGGCGGTGGACCACCAGAACTATCCCCTGAACAAGCTCTATCACGATCTGGGCCTGCCAAGCATGGCCACCGGCTCGCCCTTGCTGGACGTGGCCCTGTACCTGGAGCAGATTCACGACCCGGCCTACCTGGACCCGGCGGGGGCCGGGCTGACCTTCGGCTTCCGCCTGGCGAACGAGATCGTCTCCGGCCGCCTCCTGGCCGATCCGGCGCGCTACGGCAGCGCCACCCAGGAGCGCATCGCCAGCCACCTGATCCGCCTGGCCGACCTGGCCCTGGCGGACCTGGACCGCCCCCTGAGCGAACTGGACCTGATCGGCGATGACGCCCGGCGTGGTTTTTTCTTCAACCAACCCGCGCCCACTCCGCCACCCACCCCAGGCACCCTGCACGAACTTTTCGCGGCCCAGGCCGCCGCCACGCCCGAGGCCATCGCCTTGCGCCTGGACGAGGCGGCCCTGACCTACGCCGAGCTCAACGCCCGGGCCAACCGCCTGGCCCATCACCTGCGCGCCCAGGGCCTGGCGGCCGAGGAAATCGTGGGCCTGGCCACCCACACCAGCTTCGCCTTCATCGCCTCCCTGCTGGCGGTGATGAAGGCGGGCGGGGCCTACCTGCCCCTGGACCCCAGCCTGCCCCGCGAGCGCCTGGCCGGCATCGCGGCCGACGCCGGGCTCAGGCTGGTCCTCTCCACCCAGCCCTGGCCGGAGGCGGACGGGCTGGGCCTGAACCTGATCGACCCCGGCCCCATCCAGGACGATCCCGCCCTGCCCGACCACGACCCGGAGCCCCTGGCCGGACCCGAGAGCCTGGCCTACGTCATCTTCACCTCCGGCTCCACCGGCCGGCCCAAGGGGGTGATGATCGACCAGCGCGGCATCGTCAACTTCGCCCTCTGGCGCCGACAGGCCCAGGGCTTCGGCCCCGAGACGGTGGTCCTGCAACTGGTGCCCGAGTCCTTCGACGGCTTCGGGGCCAACCTCTATCCCACCCTCTTGGCCGGGGCGAGCCTGGTGCTGATCAACGAGGACCGCTGGGGCGAAGTGGCCCACATCCGCCAAGTCTTGGCCCGCTGGAGCGTCAGCCATTGCGCGGTGGTGCCCTCCATGTATCGCCTGCTCCTGGAAGGGGCCGCGCCCGAGGAGTTGGCCAGCCTCCGGCGGGTGACCCTGGCCGGCGAGCGCGCCCCGGCCGGTCTGCTGACGGTCAGCGCCGCCCTGGCCCCCCAGGTCCAGTTGGACAACGAGTACGGCCCCACCGAGGACAGTGTCAACAGCACCGCACACTTCGGCCTGACCCCCGAGACAGCGGGCATCATCGGCCGACCCATCACCAATCATTACGCCCTGGTGCTGGACGACGACCTTAACCTCAAGCCCATCGGCGAGCCGGGCGAACTCTGCCTGGCCGGGGTGGGCTTGGCCCGGGGCAGATCGGAAGAGCACACGTCTGAACTCCAGTCACGGCTACATCTCG
>CALERA010000465.1 GCA_937908275.1 uncultured Desulfarculaceae bacterium
TAGATCGCCAGGGCGGGGTTCATGGGCCAGGTCCGGTCCACGCTCCGGAGGGTTTCCGGTCGGGGGTGAGGGTTCAAGGCTATATAGCCGTCCGGGGCGGGGGCGTCAAGCCGGGGCGGGGGCCAACCCGCGTTTCGCGGCGCGCCAAATGACCTCGGCTCAAGCTGTTTCCCTGGCTCGCCGGACGACGCCCCGCCGGTCTGGGCATTGCGAGCGCAGCGAAGCAATCTCTTTGATTCCCAAGAAATCGCCCCGTCGCCACGCGCCGCGCGCGGACGGAAAACCCAAGGGGGAGCCGAACCCTGCTAGTCCGAGACCCGCACCAGGACCTTGAGCGCCCCGGGGCGGCGGGCGTGGTCCAGGGCGGCGCTCAGCTCCTCCAGGGGGTATTCGGCCTCGATCAGGGGCTCCACCTCGACCCAGCGGTTTTTCAGGTAATCCAGGGCCAGGCCGAGATTCCCGCAGCGGCTGCCCACCAGGGTGATTTCGTTGACCACCAGCCGGGCCAGGTTCAGCTCCGAGGGCTGGTGGCTGGTGGTCTTGGCCACGATGGTCCCCTCGGGCCGCACCAGCTCCAGGGCCAGGCCCAGGCCCTGGGGCCGGCCGGTGGCCTCCACCACCAGGTCGAAGCCGCCCATTTCCCGGGCCAACTCGGTCAGGTCCGGACCCTGGGCCAGGATGGCCCGCACCCCCTGGGCCATGGCCAGGTCCAGCTTGGCCTGGTGGCGGCCGGCCAGGAGCAGGCCGGGAACCTGGTGGCGCAGGCCCAGGGCGCAGAGCAGGCCCAGCTTGCCGTCGCCCAGCACCAACACCTTCATCCCGGCCGTGAGGTGGACCTGCTGCCCGATCTCCAGGGCCGCGGCCAGGGGCTCGGCCAGGGTGGCGGCCCGGGCCGTGACCCCCTCCGGCACCCGGCGCAGGTTGGCCAGGGGGGCCAGGACGTACTGGGCCAAGGCCCCGTCCCAGCCCTTGATGCCCAGGGCGGTCCGCTCCGGGCAGTGGCGGGCGTCGCCGGCCAGGCAGCGGGGGCAGGCGCCGCAGCCGTGGTTGATCTCGGCCGTGACCAGGCGGCCCGCCAGGTGGGGTCGGCCCGGGGCCTGCTCCACCACCCCGGTCAGCTCGTGCCCCGGCGCCCCGGCGAAATCATAGTAGCCGGCCAGCAACTCCAGGTCGGTGTTGCAGATGCCGCAGTAGCGCACCCGCACCAGGGCCTGGCCCGGGCCGGGGATCGGCCGCGGGCGCTGGATCAGTTGGGCGCGGCCCTGGGCGAACCAGGCCGCCAGCATCTGTGGTTCCGGTCCGGGCATCAGTTGCCGCCCTCCGCCAGCAGGGTCACGATCACCGAATTGGTGAGGATCTTCTTGAGCAGGAGATGATAGATCTTGCCGTCCAGGCGGAAGCGGGCGTCGCCCCCCGGGGCCAGGCTGGTGGCCCCCTCCTGGCCGCCCAGGACCTTGACCCGGAGCTGGGCCGCCTCGCGCTCCGGGGCGATGGCCTCCAGGGTCACCACCAGGCGGCCGCCCAGCAACAGGGCCGCCTCGCCCCGGTGGATCACCCGGCTGGACGGCCCCTCGGCCTCGGTCTCCTCGGAGCCGGACGCGGCGGCCCTGGCCGCCAGGCGGGCCTCGGCCTCGTTCAGGCGCTGCTCCAGGCGCTGGTTCTCCTGGGCCAGGCGGCTGGCCCGGCTGGCCTCCAGGGAGGCGGCCAGGCGGGCGTCGTTCAGCTCCGGGGCCAGGCGGTGGTCGGCCCACTCATAGCCCAGGCCCAGGAGCAGGGCCGCCAGGACCAGGGTGACCAGCCAGGCCCCGGCCGGCCGTCGCCAGAATCCCCTGCGCATCTCCACCCTCCTCGCGCCGAATCCGCGACCCGGCAAACCAACCCTCGCCAGAGCCTAACCGGCTTGGGGGTCCGGGGTCAATCCCGGGGCGGCCCCCAGATCCGGCTAAGCGCCCGCAATGAGGCCCAGAGATCGCCCTCGCGGTGGGGCTCCAGGGTCAGGATGGGCAGGGTGGGCAGGGCGGACAGGCCTTGGCGCAAATAGGCCCAGTCCACCGCCCCGGCCCCGGGGGGCAGGTGGTCGTCGCTGTGGCCGGGGTTGTCGTGCAGGTGCATCTCCAGCAGATGGGGCTTCAGGGCCGACCACCAGACCGGCAGCCGGGCGCTGGCAAAGGCCAGGACGTGGCCCACGTCCAGGCAGAAGCCCACCAGGTCTGGCGCGGTCCGCCGGGCCAGGGCGCGCTGCATGGCCAGGAGCGGGGCCGGTTCGGGCTCGAAGGTGTTCTCCAGCGCCAGACGGCAACCGAAGCCGGCCAAAAGCTCCAGGAAAGGCGCGAGGTTGTCGGCCAGGCGCTGGGCGTAGTCGGCCTCCGGCCGGTGCAGGCGGGCGTCATAGCCGGTGTGCATCACCGCCTGCACCGCCCCCAGTTGCCGGGCCCACTCCCCGGCCTGCAGCAGCCGCCCCCGGGCCAGCTCCCGCACCTTGGGGTCGAGGCTGCCGGGCACCAGGTCGCCAAAGGGCAGGTGCACCGTGACCCGGCGGCCGGCCACCAGGGCCACGGCCTGGTCCAGGTCGGCCTGGCCCAGGCCGTCCAGGGCCAGAAAGTCCAGGCCCACCTCCAGGTTGAGCCGGGGCGCGGCCTGGGCCAGGTTGCGGTGGCGACCCAGCAGCTCGCGCAGGGGCAGGTTGACCTGCACCCTGGACAGCCAGTCCAGACCCAGGCCCTCGCGGGCGGCGGCGCAGACTTGGGCCGCGGCCTGGTCGGCCTCCGGGGGCAGGCCGCCCTCCGGCCCGGACCCGCCCCAGCCCAGCACCGGGCAGGGCAGGGCCTCCAGGCCCCGGGGCGGGGGCTCCTCCTCGCCCCCCAGCCAGACGCAGGCCTGGGGGCGCAGGTCCAGGGGGCAGGTCTCCAGGGCCTGGTGCAGGTCCGGCGCGCCGCCCAGGTCCAGGTCCGGGGCCGGGTCGCCGGGCTGGCCCAGGGTCAGGCAACTGGCCCGCTCGGCCAGGACCTTGATAAAAGGCTGGGCCGCCTGGCGGGCCGCGGCCGAGCCGCAGAGCCAGATCACGTTCTTGTCCGGGGTGTCGACCATGGCTGCCCTCGCTCCCGCGCCGGCTTTGACGCCCCGGCCGGGTTTTGGTAAAGACTCGAAAGGGGTGGCCGAGTTCCGGCCCTCCCCGCACCCCAATTGTGAACCACCGGCCGTCCGGGCTCAAGCCGCCCGCGCGGCCCGCCGGGCAAGGAGGGCGTCATGGCCCAGATCGAGCTAGATGTCAGCCCCGAGGCGGCCGAGGCCTGGCGGCGGTTTTTGGCCTCCACCCCGGCGGCCCGCCTGCGCGAGGCCGGGGTGCTGGGCGACTGGGTGCTGCTGGGCTTCATGGCCAACGTGGACCGTTTCCTGGAGCAGGGCCGGCCCGACCTGCCCAACCTGGAGCCCGAGGACCCGGTCAGCCGCCAGGCGGCCCAGGCCCGGCGCAAGCTGCCCAAGGACAAGCGCCGGGTGCTGCCGATGTTCAACGAGAACGACCGCATCACCGGCGCCGAGATCAGCCGGGTGCTGGGCCTGGACCAAACCCAGGGCCAGGCCCTGGTGGAGCAATGGCTGGCCGAGGACTTCCTGGCCCCGGGTCCGTCCCGCGACGGCGAGACCGCCTATGTCCTGAGCCCCACCTGGCTGGAGTTCAACCTGGCCGCCAACCGGCCCAGCCTCAACGTGCCCCGCATCCCCCACCTGATGAAGCCCCTCAAGTCGGTCAAGCCGGTTTCGTAAAAAAATCCGGAGATTGCCGCGCCGCGCCCGCGATGGCCGGGCCGGGCGGCAAGGGACAAAAGCCTCAGCCGCCCCAGCGGCGGCGGTCGCGGGCGGCCAGCCAGCGGCCGGGCAAGAGGCCCAGCAGCCAGAGCAGGCGGGCGGCCGGCCGGGTCAGCTCCCGGGCCTGTTGGCCCAGGCCCAGGCCCAGGCCGGCGGCGAAGCGGGCGTAGTTGACCCCGGCGCGCAGGAAAGGCACCGGGTCGCGCCAGAACCAGCCCAGCTCCAGGTTCAGGGTCTGGCGATGCCAGAGCCACAGGCCCAGGCGGTGGCCGGCCGGCGCGCCGGAGGCGGTGAGGCTATCGGCCTGGTCCAGGTGGTAGACCCGCAGGGGCTCGTCCACGAAGCGGGTCAGGTGGGTGCAAGCGATGGGGGTCCAGACCAGGTCCTCGGGCACGAAGCGCGCCCCGGGCGGCTCGGGCGCGGGATGGGCCCGCAGCAGGTCGCTGCGGGTGAAGCCCCAGAGCTCGCCGCGCACCCGCCAGCGGTGGCGCAGCTCCAGGGCGCTGACCTCCATGACCGGCCGGGGCAGGGGCGAGCCCACCGGCCGGCCGTGCTGGTCCTGGCAGCGGCCGGCCACCCCGGCGAAGCCCGGGCGCTTTGCGGGGGGTATCTGCCGCCAATGCCAGGCCAGGCGCTCCAGGGCCTGGGGCAGGCAGGCGTCGTCGGAATCCAGGGTCAGGAACAACTCCCCCCGGGCCAGGGCCGCGCCCCGGTTCAGGGCCGCGTGTTTGCCCTGGTTGTCCTGATAATGGTAGCGGATGGGGAAGGGGGAGTCCGCCTGCCAGCCGGCCACCAGGGCGGCGCTGCCGTCGCTGGAGCCGTCATCCACGATCAACCACTCGAAATCCGTGAAGGTCTGGGCGGCCAGGCTGTCGCGCACCCGGCCCAGGCTGTGGGCCCGGTTATAGGTCGGGGTGAAGACCGTGAATAGCGGCGTCTCGGTGGACATGGCCTAGTCCGGCTCGGGGTCCGGGTGGGGGGCGGTGGCCCGCTCCAGGTCCACGATGCGCTGGCGGCCGGGGTATTCGGTGGTCTCGTAGCGCACCAGGCGGTGGAGCCGGCCGGTGATCAGGGCCAGGCGGCGCACCTGCTCCAGCATGGCCTGGAGCCGGCGGCGGGGTCCATCCAGGTCGGCGGCCTGCTCCAGTTCGTCGGCCAACAGCTCGCATTGGCTCAGGAGGACCTGGAGGGGCTGGTTCATCTCGTGGCAGGCGGCCCCGGCCATGGCCTGGGCGGCCTGGAGCTTGGTCTGGCAGAGGTCCAGACCGGGCGGGGACCAGTCGTCCTCGCTCCAGAGCAGGGCCCGGGCCGGGGCGGCCTCGGCCCCGTCCAGCTTCAGGGGGGCGCAGACCAGGAGGTAGGGTCCGGGGGCGGGCGCGGCCAGGTTCAACCCCTCCAGGATCAGGACGTCGGCCGCCAGGAGCAGCCGGTGCACCGGCTGGGCCTCGTCCCCCGGGTCGTCCAGGCTGGGGGCGTCCAGGCCCACCAGCTCCGCCCCCCAATCCAGGCAGCGTTGGGCCAGCTCCGGCCCCAGATGGACGTAATCCGGCGACCACGCCTGGGAAACCGCGTGGCCCAGGGGGGAGTTGGCGGTCTTGAACAACAGCGCCCGGCCCTGGGCCTGGGGGGGCAGGCCGTCCAGGGCCTCCGGCCCCAGCACCGGCCCGCCCGGGGCCTCCACCAGCCAGGCCGGGACGATGAAGCGCTGGGGGGGATAGGCGTCCAGGGTGCGCCCGCCGGGCAGAAAGTGGGCCGGGGCGTCCAGATGGGTGCCGGAGTGGGCGCAAAGGCAGAGGCTGGACAGGGTGAAGGGATCGCCCCGCTCCAGGGACAATTGCTCGCGCCGCCAATAGGGCGGGTCGCCGGGATAGGCGGCCCCCTCCTTCCCCAGGCTCAGACTGACATCCCACAACGGTCCCGGCACCGATCCCATCTCCCTCGCGCGCCTCCCGGCGGGCGACGCGCGCAAGTGAGTCATGGCTCGAAATCATGCCTGCAAGCGGGGCCAATGTCCAGCCCAGGGCTGGGGGGATGTCGTTCAAACGTCTAGCCGCCGTAACCTGGCCGTCACAGACCGCCCCTAGTCTTGGCCCAGAAAGCATCAGCGAGAGTGATTTCGCGTTCCGAGCGAGTTTTTACGCCTTGCAACCAATGGAGGGATTCTGATGAAGCGCATCGCCAAGATCTTCAGCGCCGTGGCCGTCCTGGGCCTGGCGATCACCGGCCTGGCCGCCCCGGCCGCCGCCGAGGACATCGTCATCACCGGCTCCACCACCGTGCTGCCCGTCGCCCAGAAGGCGGCCGAGGTCTACATGAAGAAACACGCCTCGGCCAAGATCTCCGTGGCCGGCACCGGCAGCGGCGACGGCATCAAGGCCATCATCGACGGCACCGCCGACATCGGCAACGCCTCGCGGGAGATGAAGGCCAAGGAGGAGGAGTTGGCCCAGTCCAAGGGCGTGATGCCCAAGCAGTTCGTGGTGGCCCGCGACTGCATCGTGCCGGTGGTCAACCCGGCCAACCCGGTCAAGGACCTGAGCCTGGCGCAGCTGAAGAGCATCTACAACGGCAAGGTCAAGAACTGGAAGGATGTCGGCGGCGAGGACAAGACCATCGTGGTCGTCAGCCGCGACTCCAGCTCCGGCACCTTCGAGGTCTGGAACGAGCACGTCCTGGGCAAGGACCGGGTCCGCCCCGACGCCCAGCTCCAGGCCAGCAACGGCGCCGTGGCCCAGGCCGTGGCCGGCAACAAGTACGCCATCGGCTACGTGGGCATCGGCTACGTCAATCCCCAGGTCAAGGCCCTGACCGTGGGCGGCGTCGAGGCCACCCCCAAGACCGCCAACGACAACAGCTACCCCATCGCCCGCGGCCTGAACATGTACACCAACGGCGAGCCCAAGGGCGCGGTGAAGGACTTCATCGAGTTCGTGATGGGCGCCGAGGGCCAGAAGATCGTCAAGGAAGAGGGCTTCGTCCCGGTGAACTAAACACGGCTGGCGGCCGGACCGCGACCCCCCGGGGGGAGTTGCGGTCCGGCTTTTGTGGAAACGTGAAAAGGAGTGCAAAATGAGAAGCTTTGGTAAAGGCCTGGCCGCCCTGCTGGTGGGCGGCGCCCTGGCCGTGGGCCTGAGCCTGCCGGCGACCGCCGCCACTCAGGTCGAGTTGGAGCAGAAAATCAAGATGCTGGAGCAGAGCCTGGGCGAGCTGAAGGATCAGCTGGGCCAGGTGCAGCAGACCCAGGTCCAGCAGGGCGAGCAGGTGGCGGTGGTGGCCAGCAAGGCCGCCAAGGACTCCATGCCCAAGTGGCTGGAGCGCATCAGCCTCTACGGCGACCTGCGCCTGCGCATGGAAAGCAAGATGACCGACGACTTCAAGGGCAAGTCCACCGACGACCGCACCCGCTGGCGCTACCGCCTGCGCTTCGGCGCCCGCAGCCAGATCCATGAGGACCTGCAGGTCGGCCTGCGCATGGTCTCCGGCGCCGACGACGATCCCACCAGCACCAACCAGACCCTGGACAACTGGTTCAGCGAGAAGAGCTGGGGCATCGACCACGCCTACGCCAAGTGGACCCCCTCCTTCCTGGACAAGATCGTGACCGCCACCGGCGGTAAGTTCAGCAATCCCTACGTGACCACCAACATCATGTGGGACTCCGACGTGGTGCCCGAGGGCGCGGCGTTGCAGTTCATGTTCAACAAGAAGGGCGCCATCAAGCCCTTCATCACCTTGGGCGCCTTCGTGCTCAAGGAGCAGAAGAGCGACGATCCGGGCGACGCGGCGCTCTACGCCCCCCAGGCCGGCATCAAGTGGAAGCAGGGCGCCTGCGACCTGACCCTGGCCGCCAGCTACTACGACTGGAACAAGTACGAGAAGGTCGGCAACTTCCCCACCACCCTGAACGGCAACGTGCTCAAGGCTGACGGCACCCTGCCCAAGTTCAAGGTCTGGGACGTGTACGGCAAGTACTCCTACAAGTTCGGCGAGAAGCTCAAGGCCAGCGTCTGGGGCCACTACATGAAGAACTCCGAGGAGGACCTGACTGGCGCGGCCGGCGGCAAGTACTCCGGCTACGACGTGGGCCTGGGCCTGGACTACGGCTCCTTCGGCATCACCGCCGACTACAAGGTCATCGAGGCCAACTCCACCCCCGGTTGGTTCAGCGACTCCGACTTCAACTTCAACAACCGCAAGGGCTACGTGATCAGCGCGAAGTACAAGATCTTCGACTACACCGACGCCCAGCTGACCTGGTACCACAGCCAGCCCGAGGACGAGAAGATCACCGGCGCCAGCGCCGAGTTCGACATGATCCACGCGGACCTGGTCTTCAAGTTCTAGTCCCGTCTCCGCTCTCCGACCGTCGCCCCGGGGCCCTGCTCCGGGGCGACGCTTTTGTCACGCATTTGTAACACGGCCGCCGCTTCAGGTACGCAATTGACCCCTAGAATTTGGGCAGGCTTCGTGCTGCAATGAATAGTGAACCTCAGTGATTGACGGGAATTGGCGATGCCCAGCCCCTCCCCGGCCCGAAGCCGATGACAACCCGGCCCCAGGTCCAGCCTTCCGCGCCGAAGCGGGAGCGCAATCCGGCTGGCGTTCCAGCAATCGGGAGAGACATGAGCACCATCAGCCAGGCCGAAAGCGCCGTCGCCAAACCCTTGGCCCCGGCCCCGGCGGCGGCCGGGGCGGCCTCGACCAAGCCCCCCGCCCGCGCCCCCTTCCGCGCCCGTCGCCGCGACCGCGAAACCTGGATCCGGATCATCTTCACCGCCGCCGGGCTGTTCTCGGTGGTGGTGATGGCCCTGATCGTCCTGTTCCTGTTCCGCGAGGGCGTGTTCCTGTTCACGACGGTGTCGGTGACCGATTTCATCTTCGGCACCGCCTGGTACCCCACCTACGATCCGCCGGACTTCGGCGTGGGTCCCCTGATCGTGGGCTCCATGAGCGTGACCCTGGTCAGCAGCCTGATCGCGGTGCCCCTGGGGGTGGGCGCGGCCCTGTACCTGGCCGAGGTGGCCAGCCCCCGGGTGCGCGAGTGGGTCAAGCCCGGGGTGGAGCTGCTGGCCAGCCTGCCCTCGGTGGTCCTGGGCTTCGTGGGCATGGTGGTCATGGCCCCTCTGATGCAGGAGTGGTGGGACATCCCCACCGGCCTGAACATCATCAACGCCTCGCTCATGCTGGCCCTGATGGCCATTCCCACCATCACCAGCATCAGCGAGGACGCGCTCTACGCCGTGCCGCGGGACCTGATGGAGGCCTCCCTGGCCCTGGGCGCCACCCGCTGGGAGACCCTGACCCGGGTGCTGCTGCCCGGCGCGCTCTCCGGGGTGGGCACCGCGGTGATCCTGGGCATGAGCCGGGCCATGGGCGAGACCATGGTGGTGCTGATGGTGGCCGGCGGCGCGGCCCAGATTCCCTCCAGCATCTTCGACTCGGTGCGGCCCATGCCCGCCACCATCGCCGCCGAGATGGGCGAGACGCCCTTCGGCTCCGAGCACTACTACGCCCTGTTCGCCATTGGCATCGTGCTGTTCCTGCTGACCCTGGGCTTCAACCTGGTGGCGGCCTGGATCAGCAATCGCTTCCAGCAGAAGGGAGCCGCCACCCTATGACCTGGCATTCCCTGGCCGCCCGCAAGCTGCGCGAGGCCCTGGCCTTCATGGTTTTCCGCCTGGCCATGCTTTTGGTGCTGTTGTCCCTGGGAGATCGGAAGAGCGTCGTGTAGGGAAAGAGTGTAGATCTCGGTGGTCG
>CALERA010000466.1 GCA_937908275.1 uncultured Desulfarculaceae bacterium
CCAGGGGGCGACGAACTTGATGCCATCGACCCCGCCATAGGCCGAACTGTAGGCGGCCGAGAGCTTCCAGGAATAAGCGGAGCCGCTGGCCCCCACGGTGTAGAAGGCGTAGTCGCCGTAGATGCGGTCGCCGGCCTGGTCGAGCTTCAGCACCCCGCTCATGCCGGTGTATTGGTTGGCCTGGCTGACCACCGCCTGGCGCAGGGTCGCCCCGCCGCCGCTGAAGCCGCTGGCGGCGTAGCCCAGACCGGCCAGCCAGACCGCGTCCCAGCTCTCGTAGGTGGAGGCGGTGGGGTAGGTGCCCACCTGGGCCGACAACTCCTCGCGCAGCACGATGTCCTGCAGGACCTGGCGGGGGGTGTTCATGACCTCCTGGGTCTGGTAGAGCAGGGGGCTCTCCAGCCCCACCCGGGAGGCGAAGGACGCCGCCTGGCTGTTGGCCAGCAACACGGTGTTGCGGGCCAGGCCGTCGCTGCCATACCAGGTCACGTCGTCCAAAACCGAGCGGCTGTTGGCCCCGGCCAGGAGGCTGACGCCATCCTGGAAGGCCAGCAGGTTGACGCCCACCTGGCTGGCGCCGTAGCTGGCGATGGCCTGGCTGACCTTGGCGTCCAGCTCACTGAGAACGCTGTCGAAGCTGCTGCTGGAGGCGTCGTAGCGGATGCCGTCCAGCACTGTGCCGCCCAGGCTGGCGAAATTGCTGGCCACCAGCGACTCCAACTCGTCGCTCCAGATGTCGCCCCGCCAGACCGGCAGATAGGCCCGCCGGCCTTCCTGCCACATCAGGCCGGCGATGGCCTGGGCCTGGAAGGTGTCGTCCAGGGACAGGCGCAGGAGGTTGTCGCCGGCCAGGCTCAGAGAGGGCGCGGTGGCCCCCGGACTGACCAGCAGCAGGTCGTGGGCGTTGGCATAGGGCAGCACCGCCGCGCACTCGCTGCTGGTGTAGGGTCCGATGACCAGCTTCACCCCCAGGGAGTCCAGCTCCTGGAGCCCGGCCAGGGCGCCGTCGGTGCTGCTTCCGGTGTCATAGAGCAACAGTTTCAGGCTATGCTGGTAACCGCTCTGGCTCAGGTAGTGGTTCAGGTCCGTCAGCGCGCTCTCGAAGGCGGCGCTGGTGCTGACGCCCACCGCGCTCAGGTCGCCGCTGGAGGGATAGAGCACCCCCACCGCCAGGCCGTTGTCCGGGCCAAGTTGGGTGACATAGGCCGGGGCGCTGCGGGAAACGCCAAGCATAACGAGCAGTAGGGTTGCGAAAATGACCAGACGGGAACGCTGCATGGTCGATCACCTCATGGGAGAAGGAGCTTCGGGCTGCCACCCTGCGGTCAGCCCAGGCGCGCGAGGCGGGCAAGCGCGGAGAGGTTGAACCCGTTGGGCTGGACCATTGAGGTCTAGGTAACATGGATTATCCGGTAAGGTCAAGCTATTAGGTGACAATTGGTGAATGTTTACGCTTGATACATATGATTGAAAACGCTGTGGAAACCCGACGCCCGCGCTCGCCGGGCCTGGTCCTGGCGGCCTGTTGCCTGGCCATCTTCTTCCCCGGGGTGCAGGCCTTTGGCCTGCCCGGGGTCCTGGCCCCGGTCTGGGGGGAGATGTTCGGGGCCGGCCGGGGGGCGGTGGGGGCCATCATGTTCTTTCTGCTGGCCTCCCTGGGCTCCTTCATGTACCTGGCCGGCCGCTGGCAGGGGCGCTGGGGGGTCCGCCGCCTGATGTCCCTGGGCGCGGTCCTGGCCGGGGCCAGCGCGCTGCTCCTGGCCTTCGCCCCCGGTCTGCCCCTGGTCTACGCCTGGGCCTATCTCAACGGGGTCAGCCAGTGCTTCATCTACATCCCGGTCATGGCCAGCGTGCAGCTCTGGTTCCCGGCCCGGCGGGGCCTGGTCTCCGGGGTGGTGAACCTGGTCTTCGGGCTCAGCGCCGCCCTGGCCGCGCCGCTCTTGGCCTGGCTTTTGGGGGTGTTGGGCTATGTGGGCCTGAACCTGGCCCTGGGCGGGGCGGCGCTGCTGGCCATGCTGGCCGCCGCGCCCTTCTGCGCCCCGCCCGGTCCCCACGAGCGGGTGGCCGGCGGGCCGGCCGCCGGGACGGGTCCGGCCCTGGCCGGCTCCTGGGAGGTGCGTCAGGCCCTGGGCTCGGCCAAGTTCTGGCGGCTGTGGGGGGCCACCTGCCTGGTGGGGGCGGCCGGCATCGCCATGGTCACCCTCTCCACCGCCTACGGCCTGGCCCTGGGCCTGCCCCTGTCCCGCGCGGTCTGGGTCCTGATCGGCTTCAACACTGGCTCGGGCCTGAGCCGCCTGCTCCTGGGCCATCTCTCCGACCGCCTGGAGCGCAGCGGCCTGATGGCCCTGGCCTTCATCCTGGCCGGGGCGGCCTACCTGGCCCTGCCCTGGGCCGGGGGGCTGATTGGGGCCGCCCTGCTGGCCGCCGGGGTGGGCATGGCCTTTGGGGCCATGTTCGCGGTGGGCGCGCCCCTGGCCGCCGATCTCTTCGGCCCCCGCCACTTCGGCGAGATCTTCGGCCTGCTCTTCACCTCCTACGGCTTCCTCTCCGGGGCCCTGGGGCCGGCCCTGGCCGGGGCGATCCTGGACGCGACCAACGGCAATTTCGTTATCGTCTTCGGCTATCTGGGCCTGTTCTGCCTGGTGGCGGCGGGCCTGGTGCGCGGCCTGCGCTAGGCCGGGACAAGCCGGGGCTTTCCCGGCGGGCGGGCTTGGCTTATCATGAGGCCCGTCGCCTGCCCCCCACCCCAAGGAGGATTCCCCATGCGCACCCGACCGTTGCTCGCCCTGGGCCTGGCCCTGTCCCTTTGCCTGGCCGCCGTGCCCAGCCTGGCCCAGACCCCGGCCCCGCCCCCGGACCCCAGCCAGCGCCCGGCCGACATCTTGGATGTCCAGACGGTGATCCCGGACCTGGTGCTGGATATCCGCTACATCACCGAGCACAATTTCCTGGGCCGGCCGGTGGTTGGCTACGAGGCCCCCAAGTGCCTCCTCACCCGGCGGGCGGCCCAGGCCCTGGCCCTGGTGCAGAACGAGCTGCGCCTCCAGGGGCTGTCGCTCAAGATCTACGACTGCTTCCGGCCCCAGCGGGCGGTGAACGATTTCGTGGCCTGGGCCCAGGACGTGGGCGACGTCAAGGCCAAGACCGAGTTCTACCCCACCCTGGAAAAGGCGGTGCTCTTCCCCCAGCACTACATCGCCGAGCGCTCCGGCCACAGCCGGGGCTCCACCGTGGACCTGACCATCGTGCCGCTGCCCGTCCCGGACCAGCCGGCCTGGGACGCCTCCCGCCAGGTGGAATGCTTCAAGCCCGCCGCCCAGCGCTACCCGGATAACAGCCTGGATTTCGGCACCGGCTTCGATTGCTTCCACGAACTGAGCCACAGCCTGAACCCGGAGGTGGGGCCGACCCAGCGCGCCAATCGCGCCCTGCTGCGCAGCCTGATGGACCGCTACGGCTTCAACCACCTGCCCAGCGAGTGGTGGCACTACACCCTGCGCAACGAGCCCTATCCCGACACCTATTTCGATTTCCCGGTGCGCTAGAACCACTTGGCCGGCCCCGGCCCCGGGACCCGCCCGGGGCCGGCGACCGGCCTGAGCCCCACTCAAGGCCCGGGCGGGCTAACAACCTGGGATTCATGTCATAATCCGCAAGCAGACCTCCCGGTCCGGTGTATAATTCCCCTCCAGGCGCTCGACAAGCCATCCGGTCGCGCGCCCTTCACCAGGTATCACCCCGACGCACAACCCCGTCCCCCAGCAAGAGCAGACCATGCCCACCAAATCCCGCGTTTTTCCCGGCAGAACCTGGACCTGGCTCCTGATGCTCCCGGCCCTGGCCCTCTTGGCCGGCTGCGGACCGGACCAGACCGCCAAGCGCGAACGCCCCCCCGCCCCGGTCAGCGTGGGCCAGGTGCGCCAGGAGGACGTGCCGGTGGCCCTCAAGGCCATCGGCAAGGTGGAGGCCCTGGCCACGGTGGCCATCAAGGCCCGGGTCACCGGCCAGCTGGTCACGGTGCATTTCAAGGAGGGCCAGTTCGTCAAGAAGGGCGACCCGCTGTTCACCATCGACCCCGCGCCCTTCCAGGTGGCCCTGCGCGAGGCCCAGGCCCAGGCCGCCCGCGACCAGGCCTTCGCGGTCAAGAGATCGGAAGAGCACACGTCTGAACTCCAGTCACGGCTACATCTC
>CALERA010000467.1 GCA_937908275.1 uncultured Desulfarculaceae bacterium
CTGGATGAACGATGGCACCATATTACCATGTCGTCGGCAATGCTCAACCAGACCGGAGCGCTGGGACATTGTGCATGGTTGTGGGCGTGAGTTGACACTCAAACCGGCCGCCTGTATGCTAATCCAACCCAACCTCGCGTAAGCGCCGCGTTTTCCTTGAAAGCACCAGCGGCGTTCGGCCGCGCGCGGCCGCCAACCCCCGGGCCAAAGGACGTGCCGCCCCCATGACCGACCCCCTGGGACATCTGGTCGAATTCATCGATAAAAACCGCATCGTTTTGGGGCTGGTGCTATCCAACAAAAAAGGCCGCCTGGGTCTGTGGACCGCCCAGGACCGCCAAGCCGCCCTGCCGCAGCAGCGGGTGCTGTTGATGACCCCGGCCGCGGTGGGCGTCGACGCCCCGCGCTCCCTGCAAGTGGACTACATGGCCAAGATCGAGGCCAAGCGCGAGGCCCTGGCCGCCGGGGTGGACGTGGTGGAGCTGTGGGAGTTGGTCCACGCCGAGAGCGATCCGCTGTCGCTCAAGGACCTCAGCGACCTGGTCTTTGGCAATGGCCAGGGCCAGGACGGCGACCACGTCTCGGCCACCCTGCGGGCCTTGTTCAATGAACACCAGCACTTCCGCCTGGCGGGCAACGACTTCGTTCCGCTTTCCCCGGAGCAACTGGAGCAGAAGAGCCTGCAACAGGAGCGCGAGGCCAGCCACCGGTACGAGGTGGACGGGGCGGTGGCCTACCTGAAGTCCCTGCCGGCCAAGGGGCCGGCGCCCGAGCCGCCCCCGGGCCTGGCGGAGCTGCTGGCCGAGTTCACCATCTTCGAAGACGAGGCGCCCAACGTCAAGAAAGCCAAGGAGATCGTGGCCTTGTCCGAGGTGGGCGGCCGGCGGCAGATCTTCAACCTCCTGGTGCGGATGGGCCATTTCCGTCCCCACGAGAACCTGGAGTTGCTGCGCGAGGGCACCCCGGTGGAGTTCAGCCCCGAGGCCGAGGCCGCCGCCGCGACCACCCTGCCTTTCTCCAGCCAGGACACCCAGCGCGAGGACCTGACCGGTCTCTATGTGTTCACCATCGACGGGGCCTACACCACCGACTTTGACGACGCCCTGAGCTTCGACCCCGACCCGGCCGGCGGCGGGCTGCTGGGGGTGCACATCACCGACGCCGCCGCCACCCTGGCCCTGGGCGAGGTCCTGGACCGCGAGGCCATGACCCGGGCCAGCTCGCTCTATCTGCCGGACCAGCGCATCCCCATGCTGCCGCCGCGCCTGAGCGAGGACGCCCTCTCCCTGCGCGAGGGCGAACTGCGCCCGGCCATCAGTTGCCTGGCCCGCATCGACGCCCAGGGACAGGTGAGCGAGTACCGTCTCAGTCGCAGCCTGCTCAGGGTGAGCAAGCGCCTGACCTATGACGAGGCCGACGAGCTGCTGGAAACCGACCCCCACCTGGGCGGTCTCTATCGCACCTGCCTGGCGGTCAAGGCCCAGCGGGCCCAGGCCGGGGCCTATTTCCTGCCCCTGCCCGAGGTGATCCTGGGGGTGGACGAGCAGTTCCAGGTCTGGGTGCGGCGGGTGGACCGCGACGGACCGGCCCGGGAGATGGTGGCCGAGACCGCGATCCTGGCCAACTCCCTGAGCGGGCAATACCTGGCCGAAAAGGGGGTGCCCGCCCTGTTCCGCACTCAGGCCCCGCCCCGGGAGCCGATCCAGGAGGGCGATCCCAGCGACCTGTACCTGCACTTCAAGCAGCGTCGCCTGCTGAACCGGGTGGAGCTGACCTGCGAGCCGGGGCTGCACTCCAGCCTGGGGGTGCAGAACTACACCCACGCCACCAGCCCCATCCGCCGCTACCTGGACCTGGTGGTGCAGCGCCAACTGGGCGCGGCCCTGGCCGGCCGGTCGGCCCCCTACAGCGGGGACGACCTGCGGCGGGTGGCCCTGGAGGTGGAGCCGGCGGTGCGGCGGGGGATGAAGGTGCGCCAGATCCGGCAGCGCTACTGGCTCCTGCGCTGGCTGGAGGCCAAGGGGGCCGAGCCCCTGGAGGCCATCGTGATGGAGAACCAGGTGCGGCGCTGGCAGCTCCTCATCACCGACATCATGCTCCTGACCAGCATCCCCACCCAGTCTGGCCTGGTGTTGGAGCCGGGGCAGAAGGTGATGATCAAGGTGCAGAAGGCCGACGCCTTCTATGACATCCTGCGGGTGGCCCTGGCCTAGGTCCCCCTCCGTTTTCACGCTCCCCGAATTTTTTTAGCGAACCGCCTGCCGGCGCGGATTCAGTCCGTGCCAGGGGCGGCGGCGGTCAGGGCGGCCAGGCGCGCGCGCCAGGCCGGGCCCAGGCTGGTCCAGGTCATGGCCGCGGCGGCCTGGCGGGCGGCGGGCAGGGGGGCGCGGGCCAGGGCGGGGTCGGC
>CALERA010000468.1 GCA_937908275.1 uncultured Desulfarculaceae bacterium
AGGCCTTTTTCCGTGTCGATCGCAATGCCAATATGGATGCCGCCCGGCAGGACGGGATGGGCCTCCTCGGCCAGGTTCAGGTGGGCGAAGCTCACCATCTCCCGGATTTCCGGGCGGACCACCCATTTCCCCCCCCGGACGGCGAGGAAATGATCCTGCTTGAGCCAGGCGGGCGGGTTGCGGAACGACCAGGAGCCATACACCCCGGCCCGGGCGATGCGCAGGGCCTGGGGGTTGATGTCCGTGGCCAGGACCATGGCCGGCTGGCCCGGTTCCAGCAAGGCTGTGCGGCGCAGGGCGATGGCCAGGGAGTAGGCCTCCTCTCCGGTGGCGCAACCGGCGCTCCACAACCGCAAACCTCTGCTCTTGCCGCGCCAGGCGCGGATTTTCTCCGGCAGGACCTGCTGCTCCAGGGCCTGAAACACCAGGGGCTCCCGCCAGAAATAGGTTTCGGAAATCGTCAGTTGGCTGGCCAGGGCGCCCAACTTGCGCGGTGGCAGAGAGGGGTGGTTCAGCCAAACGCTGAATTGGGCGGGATCAGGGAAGCCGAATTCACGGGCCGCCAGGGTGAGGCGGCGTTCCAGGTCGTCCCACCGTTCCGGGGGAAAGTTCAGCGCCAGCCTGGCGGCGATAAGTTCGCTGATCCGCTCCAACTGGGGGCGGGAAAGCGCGCCGGCCATCAGCCACCACCCGCCAGGGCGGCGTCCAGCCGGCGTTCTTCCTCCAGGGAGAGGAAGCGGTCCAGGTCGTAGATCAGGATCAGGCCGTCGGGCAGCTTGGCCACCCCCTGGAGTAAGGGCGCGAAGCCCAGGCCCGGCTGCTCGTCCGCGAGCTGCTGCTGATCCAGGCGCTGCACCCCGGCAACCGCGTCGGTGACCAGGGCCACCAGGCGTCCATTGGCCCGAGCGAGCAGGAAGCGGTCGTCCAGGTCGGGTTCGCGCGGGGGCAGGCCCAGGCGCTGGCGGATGGCCAGCACCGGGACCACTCGCCCCCAGGCGTTGATGATGCCCAACACGAGGTTGGGCGCTTGCGGCAGGGGGGTGATTTCCACCGCGCGCACCACCCTCTCCACCACGGGCAGGAACAGGGCGCAACGCTGGCCGTCCAAAGTGAACACCACGATTTGCTGGCACTCGTTCTGGTGACGGCTATGCACCCCATCCCCCCAAGGTGGGTCGATAAACCGCTCAGGATTATGAACCACAAGCTGCTAGTGCAAGGTGACGTGCGAGCCTGATCCCGGGGCAGTGAGTCGAGCGCTGGCGGGAGGTGTGGGGATGAGGCGGAAGGTGGAACCTTTGTGGGAAAGCAAGAACTCACCACCCGTGAATGGGACCGGCCTCTGCCTTAACCCATGACCATTCTTAAATTATTCTAAGCCATTTTTCACGCGTGTGAAGGTTTTTTGTCCGGCGTCCTCCAGTCACGAGCTTCATTCGCCTTGCTGGCGGCTAAAAACCGAACAATAAAAAAAGTAAGTTTAGGTAATAAGTTATTCGGATGTCGCCCGGCTTCGCCTGTAACCCTGGTGTCGAGCGGACAGGAGGCGAAGATCAAGGTGACCTGCCCCCCGAATCTTGCTCCATGGATATTAGTTAGTAATCAGCTAGATTGACCGTCACCCGCGTCCGGCTGAATGGTCTAACCATCCTGCATTAATGGTTGTTTTTCAGCCAGTTTGAAGAAGATTCAAATTTTTCGCGGAACATCACGGTTCTTTCCCGCCGCCGGTGGCTTGGAAAGGGCTTGACCCAAGCTCTGCCATAATTTATTATTTTATAAGTTATAAACTTATAATGTTTAATAGATTAGTTTAATCATTATGTTGCAAGCATCTATAGTGCCAGCGCAACAGCTTCGAATTCACAAACGGCGCTTCCCGCCCGCGGGGAAGGGGCGTTGCTGGAGGCCAAATGAAGCAAAAATCTTCTGATTTGGAAATGGGTTTCAATACGGTGGGCAAGACTCGGGCCTCGGACCAGGTGCGCAGCCAAATTGTCGATATGCTGCGCAACGGCCGCCTCCAGGTGGGCGACCAGCTTCCCCCGGAGGGAGTCCTGGCCCGGCGCATGGGCGTGAGCCAGGTTCCGGTGCGCGAGGCGGTCAAGAGCCTGGAGCACATGGGCCTGCTCACCGTGAAGCGGGGTTCGGGAGGCGGTGTATTCGTGGCCGAGCCCACCTTGGAGCCTTTCAGCCGGTTTTTTACCTTGCTGCTCAGCATGGGCAAGGCCAGCGTGGGGGAGATCACCCAGGCCCGGCTCATGGTGGAGCCGGGCGTGGCCGCCCTGGCCGCCATGCACGCCGAGCCCGCCCAGTTGGAAGCCTTGAGCAGGGCGCATCTGGAATACGAGACCGCCGTGCGGCAGGACAAGCCCCGCAAGGTCTCGGACATGGAGTTTCACGTAATTCTGGCCGAAGCCTCGCGGAACAAGGTCTTGGAGATGCTCCTCAAGGCCCTGGTGCCTCTGCTCTTCCGCACCGCCCAGGACCACGGGTTCGATCAGTCCGACCGCCTGCGCGGCATCCGGGAGCACCAGGCCGTGCTAGAGGCCGTGGAGAAGCGCGACCCCGTGGCCGCGGAGGCGGCCATGGCCGAGCACGTCCGCCGCATGGCCACTTACTGGAAGTAGGAACCATGAATTGCAGCAACTATGTTCTGGCCGCCAGCATACCCGAGGCCTTGCGGGCCCTGACCGATTGCGGCGGCCGGGCCCGCCTGATCGCCGGGGGCACCGACCTGGTGTTGCAGCAGCGGCAGCACACCCGGGACGCGGACATTCTGGTGGACATAACCCGTCTGCCCGACCTGGACCGCATCCAGTTCGACAACGGGATCTTGAGCCTGGGTTGCCTGGTCACCCACGCCCAGGCGGCTGAATCGGAGCTGGTGCGAGAACACATTCCCGCCCTGGCCGAGGCCTGCTCCACGGTGGGCTCTCCCCAGATACGCAATGTGGGCACCTTGGTGGGCAATGTGGTCACCGCCCAGCCCGGCGCGGACGGGGCCTTGGCCCTGCACGCCTTTGCCACCCGGGCGCGGGTCCACTCCCCCCAGGGAGAGCGGCTCATGGACCTGCCCGATCTGTATGAGGGCCTGGGCCAGTGCCGGGTGGACAGCTGCCAGGAGCTTATCAGCCATTTGGAAGTGGACCTGAGCGCCGGCCCCCGCTGGAGCGGGTTCGAGCGTTTGTCCCAAAGGCGCGCCCTGACCCTGCCGGTGGTCAACACCGCGGTCTCATTGTTAATGGGTGAGGACGGCAAAAAAATCGCCCAGGCGCGGGTGGTGGTGGGGCCGGTGGCCAGCACTCCCTTCCGCGCCCGGGAGGCCGAAGATATCCTGACCGGACAGGAACCCTCCCGGGAGCTTTGGGTCCGGGCGGCCCGTTCCGCGGCCCAGGAGAGCCGGCCCCGGGCCAGTCTGCTCAGGGGCGGCCGAGAATACCGTCAGGCCATGGTGGAAGTGCTGGTTCGCCGGGCCCTGGAAAAAGCCTGGCACCGGAGGTCGGCGCGATGAAACCGCTTCAGGAACTTGAATTTCGCTTGAATGGCCGCAACGTCCGGGTGGAAGTGCTACCGGATGAGACCCTGTTGGAGGTGCTGCGCGAGCGCCTGCGCCTCACCGGCACCAAGAGCGGGTGCGCAGAGGGCGAGTGCGGAGCCTGCACCGTGTTGGTGCAAGGCCTGCCCGTGGCCTCTTGTCTGTATCCCGCCCTGCGCTGCCAGGGCCAAGCCGTGGAGACCGTGGAAGGCTTGGCCGGGGAACAGGGGCTGCAACTGCACCCCTTGCAAGAGAGCTTCATCGAGCACGGGGCGGTGCAATGCGGATTCTGCACCCCGGGCATGTTGATGAGCGCCAAGGCGCTGCTGGACAAGAACCCCTCTCCCGACCGGACAGAGATCGCCCAGGCCCTTTCCGGCAATCTCTGCCGCTGCACCGGGTATGTGAAAATCATCGATTCCGTGGAAAAGGCGGTTGAAAAAATAAACGGGACAGGACCAGCGCACCATGGTTCTGCGGAAAAATAGACGACGGGCGAGCGGTTGTATTTCTTGCACGTGATTTGAGCCTGGCGCTGGCTCCATGCCGGCGCTGAACGGCCCTGGCAACCGTTCTGGCTTTTAATAGGCTCCCGGGGAGCCATGCTGATGCACACGCCGGGATTGACTGGGGTCAAAGACTCCCAGCCATGACCTTCACTAGGAGGCGCATGACCAATGTCTCTATGCCTATCTGACTGGATCGCCACCCTGGACCGGGAGGCTCCGGATGAGATCGTACGCGTTGCCAAGCAGGTCCACCCTGGCCGTTTCGAGTCGGCCTGCGTGGTGGACGCGCTGGAGCGGCAGGGCCGTTTGCCGGCCGTGCTCTTTGAATCGGTCACCGACTTGAAGGGCCGGGACAGCGACTTTCGCATCCTCAACAACACCTTCGGAACCTTCCGCAAGATCGGCCTGGCCCTGGGCCTGAACTGCCCGGACCGCATGCCCATTCTGGACAGGATTTTGGAGCGGGCCCAGCGCACCGCCCCGGTTAAACCGGTGGCCGCTGACCAGGCGCCCTGCAAGGAGGTGGTCATCGCCAAGGATGATATCGATCTGTCGTCCTTGCCCATGATTCGCCACACCGACATGGACGGCGGTCCCTATTTCACGCCCATAGTCTGCTCCCGCAACGCCAGCGGCCGCTACAACGTATCCTGGAACCGGATGCAATATCTGGATCGCAAGCACTTGGCCATCTATATGTCGCCCCGGCATTTGTGGTCCTATTTCGCCGAGGCCGAGACTGGCGAAAAATCACTGCCCATAGCCGTGGTGCTGGGACACCATCCGGCCTTTCACCTGACCGGAGCCATGCTCAGCCCCCTGGATGGGGATGAGTACGAAGCGGCCGGCGGAGTGCTGGGCGAAAGCCTGACCGTGACTCCCTCCCAGACCTGGGGCGAGGATTTCATGGTCCCGGCCGAGGCCGAGATGGTGATAGAGGGCCGCATCCTGCCGCGCAAGCGCTGCGTGGAAGGTCCTTTTGGCGAGTTCACCGGCTACACCGGCGCCCAGCGCTTGAGCTGGGTGGTGGAGATAGATGCCATCACCAGGCGCGACCGCCCCACGATCATAGATATCTTCCCTTGCCAGACCGAGCACATGAACGCCCACCTGCCCATAGAAGCCTCCATCTATCAACGCGCCCGGCAGGCCGTGCCCGGGGTGGTAAAGACCTGCTGGGTGGGCTCGGGCGGCCCCTTCAACCTGATCATGAGCATCAATAAACGCACCGAAGGCGAGCCCATGCGGGCGGCCATGGCCGCCATCAGCGCCAGCAATTTCATCAAGCACGTAATCGTGGTGGACGACGACGTGGACCCCGAGGACAAGGGCGATGTCATGTGGGCCCTGGCCTCGCGGGTTCAGGCCGACCAGGACATCACCATCCTCAAGAATCTGCAGGGCCAGGTCCTGGACCCATCCCTGCGCCACGAGATCAAGACTTCGGGCATGATAATCGACGCCACCAAGCCCTTGGACCGGCCCTTCCCCCGACGGGGAGTGGTCCCCGCCGAAGTCAGGGAAAAGTTGCGTCTCGCGGAATATCTGGAGGCATAAGACCATGGATATTTTCACTGTGGTGTGCCCGGCCTGCGGCAAGGATTTCTACGCGGACATGCTGATCCACTCCCTCGAAGTTCGCCTGCACTGCCCCTATTGCGAAAAATATTTTTTCAAGGAAGAGAGCCCGCGCCTGATAACCGGCGGAGCCGGGGCCTCGGCCGTGGCCCGGGTGCCCGGCGGGCTGACCAAGGACATGCTCTACGAGCCTCCCGAGGAGGACCGCTGATGTCACGCGTACACGTGGTGGGCGGCGCCATGCCCAAGGTGGATGCCCTGGACAAGGTGACCGGCAAGGCCATCTACGCGGCCGACCGGCTGACCCAGGGCATGCTGCATCTTAAAGTGGTGCGGAGCGACCGGCCCCACGCCCAGATCACCGGACTCAGCCTGGACAGGGCCAAGGCCGTGGAAGGCGTGGTGGGCGTTTGGACGGCCGACGATCTGCCCGGCGTACGCTCCACCGGGCCGCGCGCCAAGGACGAGCCCATCCTTTGCTGGCAAAAGGTGCTCAGAGTGGGCGACCCGGTGGTGCTGGTGGCCGCGGAAAGCGAACCCGCCGCCCGTGAGGCGGCCGAATTGGTGGAGGTCCAATACCAAGACCTGCCGCCCATCCTCAGCCCCCAGGAGGCCTTGGCCCCGGACGCGCCGCAACTGCATCCCGAGGGACCCAACCTGGTCTTCGAGCGCCGCCTGGTGCGCGGGCAGGTGGATGAAGCCCTGGCCAACAGCGCCCATGTGGTCACCAACACCTATCGAACCCAAGGCATCGAGCACGCTTACCTGGAGCCCGAGGCTGGTTTCACCCATTGGGAAGGCGACCAACTGGTGGTGGAACTGCCCACCAAACACGCCCACTTCGAGCAAAACGAACTGAGCAAGGTGCTTGACCTTTCCGTGGATCGCATCCGGGTGATCTGCCGGACCATCGGCGGGTATTTCGGTGACAAGCAGTGCCTTTCCCCGGCCTACTACGCGGCCATCGCCTCCAAGATCACGGGCAGGCCGGCCCGCATGGCCTATTCCCGGGAAGAGTCGTTCTTCGCCTCCACCAAGCGGCATCCCTACAGCATCGAAATGACCACCGCCTGCGACGTCCAAGGCAAGCTCACCGCGGTCAAGGTGGACATCACCGGCGACACCGGCGCGTATATTTCCTACGCCCCCTCGGTGATGAGCCGCACCATCATGCACGCCATGGGCCCCTACCACCTGGACAACGTGGAAGTGACGGGGCGCCAGGTGCGCACCAACAACCCCACGGCCGGGTCCATGCGCGGATTCGGAGTGGTGCAACTGGGCCTGGCCTATGAGTGCCAGATGGATCTGCTCGCCCAAAAGGTGGGCATGTCTCCCGAGGAGTTTCGGCGGCTCAACTTCTTGCAGGCCGACGATACCGCCCCCTGGGGCCAGCAGCTCTCATCCTCGGTGGGCCTGACTCAATGCCTGGACGCGGTGCTGGCCGAGCGCGCTCAGATAGAGCCGCATCCCCTGGAGTCCGACCCGGATTACGCCGTGGCCTGGGGCCTGGCCGCCATGCATTACGGCATAGGCCTCACCGGCTTGCCCAATCCCGGCGTGGCCATGCTGCGCGTGGCGCCGGGCGAAAAGATACGGCTCACCGTGGGCATTGGTGACGGGGGGCAGGGATCAAGCACCTCCATGGTGCAGATCGCGGCCGAAACCTTGGGTGTGGACCCAGGCGAAATTCAGATAATCTGCGCCGACACCGCTCTCACCCCCAACAGCGGTCCTTCCACCGCCAGCCGCATCACCTATGTGGTGGGCAGGGCGGTCTTTGACGCGGCCCGCAGCCTCATCGACCGGGTGGGTGGGGAGCTGGCCCGCGAGTGGGGGGCGCAGCCTGATTTTTCCGATGGGATGTATCGGTTGGAGGGAAAAGAGCTGGATTTCAAGGGCGCGGTGAACCTGGCCCTGAACGCCCCCATTGCCGAGCAGGGCGCCTTTGACCCGCCCACCCAAGCCCTGGATCAGGCCACCAGCCAGGGTTCGCCCTATGCCACCTATGCCTTTGGCGTGCAGGCGGCCCAAGTGGCGGTGAACCTGGAAACCGGCCAGGCCCGGGTGCTCCGCCTGCTGGCCGCCCACGACGTGGGCCGAGTGATTCACCGGGTCAACGCCGAAGGTCAGGTGCACGGTGGTGCGATCATGGGCCTGGGTTACGGGCTCATGGAGGAGATCGTGCTGCGGGAGGGGCGCATCATGAATCCCGGCTTTAGGGCTTATCTCATCCCTTCGGCCATGGAAGTCCCCGAGATGAAGGTGACCATGGTGGAATGCCCCGAGCCCACCGGACCCTACGGCGCCAAGGGCGTGGGCGAGCCGGCCCTTTTGCCCACCGCGCCGGCTATTCACAACGCCTTGACCAAGATCCTGGGCCAGCCGGTGAAGAAGCTGCCGGTCAAGGCCGAGGATATCTGGCGGCTGCTGAGCCAGCGGGCGGAGAAGTGACTTGTACGGTTGATCTGAAACTGGACGCCGCATAACTACAAGTAAGTATTCATGCGGCCATCTCCGGGCAGGGCGCGGATTTGCCGGGAGATGAGGGCGCATCGCACCCAGCGCGCCATAACCGGCGCGCAGTTACGCGACTTCATGCGCAACAAATGTGTCGCCGCGTATAGCAAACGGATATTGAGGCGCGAAAAGCATGAACAATCCAGCCTGGCGCGACTATTGGAAGAGCAAGACGGCAACCCAGCGGCTGGCCACCTTGGTGGCGGCGGTTTTGGCTCTTTTTCAGGTCTACACCGCATTGTTCGGCGCCTTGGACGCCCTGCTGCAACGCACCATTCACCTGGGCATGGGGATGGTGCTTCTGTTCCTGGTCAAACCAGGGGTGCGCGCCCGCCGCACGGACGGGCGCCTGGGTTGGCCCGACTGGCTGGCCATCATCCTGGTGGTGTTGGCCACGGGATATCACCTGACCCATTACACCTGGCTCATGGAGGAGCGCTTCTCGCTCATCACCAAGCTGCATTGGTATGAGTTGGCGCTTGGAGTGGCCGCCATTGTCCTGGTGCTGGAATCCACCCGCCGCATGTTCAACAAGGGCCTTTTGCTGGTGGTCCTGGTCTTTCTGGCCTATCCCTTCATCGGACCCTATCTCATCGGCCCCTTTCACACCATGGCCGTGGGGGTCAAGGACGTGGTGGATTTCAACTACCTGGCGCTGGGCGGCATCTACGGCATCCCCCTGGGGGTGTCGGCCACGGAGATCGCCTTGTTCGTCATCTTCGGGTCCATCCTGCTGCACAGTGGCGGGGCGGCCCTTTTTAGCAGCCTGGCCACTTCCCTCACCGGCGGCATGGTGGGCGGGCCGGCCAAGGTGGCCGTGGTGGCCAGTTCCCTGATGGGCACCATCACCGGCAGCGGCGCGGCCAACGTGGCCACCACCGGCGTGGTCACCATACCCATGATGAAAAAGGCGGGATACAGCCCTGCTTTCGCCGGCGCGGTGGAGGCGGTGGCCTCCACCGGAGGCCAGCTCATGCCCCCGGTGATGGGCGCGGCCGCCTTTGTGATGTCCGCCTTTTCCGGCATACCTTATTCCACCATCATCTATTACGCCCTTTTCCCGGCGGTGCTTTATTACCTCAGCGTGTTCGTAACCGTGGATCTGGAGGCCCGCCGCCTGAACCTGCCGGGCGTGCCCCCGGACGCCACGGTGTATGAGACCCTCAAGGATTATGGCCATATGCTGGTGCCCCTGGCCTTGCTCATCTTTTTGCTGGTGGCCGGCTACACTCCCCGGCTGGCCGGAGGGTGGGGCGTGGTGTCGGCCGTGGTCTTCAGCTGGCTCAGGCCCAAGACACGCCTCAACCTGGCCGGTCTGCTCAACGCCTTGGAGGACGGCTGCAAGAGCATGCTCATCGTGACCATCTCCACCGCAGCCGCTGGCATCATCGTGGGTTCCGTGGACATGACCGGCATCGGCAACAGCCTGGGCACCGCTTTCAGCAATCTGGCCGGCGGCCATCTCTTCTTGGGCCTGGTCATGGCCATGGTGCTGGCCTTCATCCTGGGCGCGGGCATGCCCACCACTCCGGCCTATATCGTGCAAGTGGCCACGGTGATTCCGGCCCTGGTGGCCATGGGCCTGCCCGAGCATGTGGCCCATATGTTCGCCTTCTACTATTCCTGTCTCTCGCTGATCTCACCTCCGGTGGCGGCGGCCGCGTTCACCGCCGCGGCCATCGCGGGCAGCGACGGTTGGAAGACCGGGTGGGTGGCCACCCGCATAGGCCTGGTGGCCTTTGTGGTGCCCTTCATGTTCGCCTATGACCAGACCCTCATGATGGAGGGGCCGGCCTTGGACGTGGCTCTGGACATGATCAGCGCCTGCCTGGGCGCGGCCAGCTTCGCCCTGGCCGGAGTGGGATTCTTGTTCCGGCGGCAGACTTGGCTGGAGCGCATCCTGGCCTTCGCGGCGGGGCTGCTATTGGTCTTCCCGGAAAAACTCTACAGCCTGGCGGGGCTGGGGCTTTTGTGCTTGCTGCTGATTCCACAGCTTGCCGCACGCCGCAGACAACGGTCCGCTTAAAAATGATTGGATTGATCCAGTCTCGTGAATAAATCTAAACGCACCACACTCCACACCACCGAGGAGAAGCGCTATGGGTAGCAATGGGAGAGTAAGGCTGGTATTGGCCTTGACGTTGTTTGTGGCTCTGGCCATTGCCGGGCCGGCCGCGGCCTATGAACTTCGTTGGGGCACCGCGCCGGCTGGCGGCGTGTGGCAGGCCCTGGGCACCGCCATGGTCGAAGACGTGGCCAAGATCGATTCCAGCATAAAGGGGGCCACGGTGCCCATCGGCGGCGCGGCCAATGTGATCGCGGTGCATGCCGGCAAGACCAACGCCGCCTTTTCCTTTTCCAGCACGGCCGGCGAGGCCTGGGAAGGCAAGGAGTTCTTCAAGGAACAGGGCCAGCTGCGCAATATCCGCCAGTTGGCGGTTCTGTTCCCCGAGCCCAGCCAGATCATGGTCGACAAGGAGTCGGGCATCACCGACATCAAGCAGCTCAAGGGCAAAAGGGTGACCCCCGGCCCCAAGGGCAGCGCCATCTCAGTGGTCTCCCGCCACCTGGTCAACGCCCTGGGCATGACATTCGATGACTTCTCCATACGCTTCTTGAGCTTCAGCGAAGCCGGCCAGCAGTTCGTGGACGGCCACCTGGACGCGTTGCTCTACGGGGCCATGGCCTATCCCGCGCCTCCCATCGTCAACGCCTCCAGCCGCCGGGACGTCAAGTTGTTGCCCCTGTCCCAGGACCTGATCGACAAGCTGGTCAAGGAGCATCGCGGTCTGGAGCCCTACACCCTGGCCGCGGGCTGCTACCCGGGAGTCGACCAACCGGTGCCGGGCATCGCGGCCAACGTGGTGGCCATTGTGAGCAAGGACATGCCCGAGGAGGTGGCCTACTCCCTTACCAAGAGCATCTACCAGAATTTCAATCGCTATGGGAGCTTGGCCAAGGCCATGGCCCTGGGCAAAAGAGAAGAGATGGCCAAGGACGCCGGCATCCCCATACATCCCGGCGCGGTTAAGTTCTACAAGGAAATCGGATTACTCAAGTAAGCTGGACAGGCCGGTCCTTTTAGGGCCGGCCGTATTTCAACCTTGGAGCCGCGGGAGAGGGTCGTGTCTGAAGAGCAAAAAGCTAGGTCCCTGAAACTCACCGTTTTGGTGGACAACCTGGTGGACATCTTCCTGCCGGACCACGGACCCTGCGTTTATCCCAAGGCCGGGCCCTGTTCGTCCCTATGGGCCGAGCAGGGGTTGTCCCTATGGCTGGAGGTTACCGGCGGCCAGGGCAATACCGTAAAGATTCTGCACGACTTCGGGCGCGGCGGTCCCGTGCTCAACCATAACCTCAAGATACTCATGCCCTCGGGTCCCCAACCCGATCTCATGATCCTGAGTCACGGGCACATAGATCATTATGGCGGGCTTAAGGCCTATCTCGAAAGTGGCGGCCGGCCCGCGCCCCTTCTCACCCACCCCGCGTCTTTCGGCTCCAGGGGCATCCGCCTGCCCTCGGGGGCCGTGGCCGGTCCCTGGGTGTTCGAGAAAAAGAGTCTGTTGGACTGGGGGCTGGAGGTGGTCACCTCCCCCGACCCCAAATGCCTGGGCCCAGGCCTGTGGAGCACCGGCGTCATAGCCCGCGAATCCAAGGCGGACGTGTTGCTTGACCGGGCCGTGCGCTGGGTGGACGATAACCAGATTGCGCCCGACAATTTGGAAGACGATCAAGCCCTGGTGGTCTGCCTGGATGGCTTGGGGCTGGTGGTGGTCACCGGATGCTGCCATGCTGGCGTAATCAACACCCTGGACGCCGCCTCCGCTCTTTTTCCTGGCGAGCCCCTACACGCCCTCATAGGCGGCCTGCACCTGAACCACCTTGACCGGGACCAGATAGCCGCCTTGGCCGAGGAGGTGGCCGCGCGCAATCCCCAGTGGGTGCTGCCCCTGCACTGCACCGGAGCCATGGCCATACGCACGCTGCACCAAGTTCTGGGAGAGCGTTGCCTGGCAAACACGGTGGGTTTGCGCCTGGAACTTTGACCCGCATATTTCACGCAGTCGGACGCGCCGGCTTCGTGAAATACGCGGGTTCAGGAGGAATCATGACCAAGCCGGTGACCGTGGCTATCACCGGGGCCAGCGGAGTCTGCTACGGGGTGGAGTTGCTCAAGGCCCTGCGAGAAATCAAGGTGCCGGCCCATCTAGATCGGAAGAGCGTCGTGTAGGGAAAGAGTGTAGATCTCGGTGGTC
>CALERA010000469.1 GCA_937908275.1 uncultured Desulfarculaceae bacterium
GTCCACCAGGTGGTCCAGGGCCTGGTCCACCGCCTCGCTCAGGCGACCGGCGTCCAGGGGCAGCTTGACCAGGTCGGTGATGCCCATCTCCTTGGCCTTGGCCGCGATGTGCTTGTCCTTGGGGTCGGCCACCAGGAGGATGGGGAGCTCGCGGAACTTGGGGTCGCGGCGGATCATCTCCACCAACTGGAAGCCGCTGATGGGATGGAGCTTCCAGTGGCTCAGGACCAGGTCCACCGGACGCTCGCGCAGCAGGCCCATGGCCTCCTCCGCGCCCTTGGCGGTCCAGAGGCGGTGAAAGCCCATGGGCTCCAGATACTTCTCCATGGTGTCCAGGGCCATCTGGGTGGAGTCGACCAGCAGCAGGCTCATGCGGCGATGGGTGAACTTCAAGCTCGCCTCCCGGGTGGTTCCTGTGGGACTCCACCATAATACGTATCCCGGCCGTAAACAAGACCATGGGCGGACCTGGCAATGGTTGGCCTGTCACGACTTGGTGACGGCCGCCTTGACCCGGAGGGCGGCGCGGCTTTATCGTGAAAGTATGGGCCCGTCCCGGCGGCGGTCCCGCGCAGCTCGGAGCCAGGGACCGCGCCAGAGCCGACAGCCGCCGGAAGGCCCCGCGTCCGGGGGACCGCGACGGTCCCCGCGCCGGGAGGTGCCATGGCCGATCCGGCCAGAGCCAGAGCTTCCGCCCGCCTCGCCCGCTCCCTGACCAAGCCGACCCACGGCCCGGCCCCGGACTGCGCCCGGATCCGGGCCGTCTCTGGTTTCCATCCCCGTCCCCATCACCGCCGCCCGGCGGCCGCCCTCGGCCCGCCCGGGGACCGGCGTCCCGTCATCCCCCTGTTAGGAGGTGCATGGCATGCTTGACACCAATGATCTGCGTCGCCTGGCCGAAATGGACACCCACCCCCACCCCACCCTGAGCCTCTACCTGGACCTGGGCCAATCCCGCGAGGCCCGCCTGCTCAGCCTGGGGCAGATGTTCAAACGCAAGGAGCAGCAACTGGCCGGCAACGGCAAGGCCCCGGCCCTGAAGATCCTGGGCCAGGAGCAGGAGCGGGTGACCCGCTTCGTGGAGGAGCTTCCCCTGGGGCCGCACCGTGGCCTGGCGCTCTTCGCCTGCTCGCCGCGCGAGTTGTTCAGCGCCTACACCTTCCCCCTCAACCTGGCCGATCGTCTGGAACTGGACCCCAACCCCTACATCCGGCCCCTGGTGGCCCTGGCCCAGGACCATTGCCGGGCCCTGATCGTGCTGCTGGACCAGCGGCGCGCCCGGTTCTTCGTCAGTTATCAAGGGGAGTTGGAGGAAATGGAGTCCGCCGGGCTGGAGAACCCGGCCCTGAACCTGGAGCGCGACGGCAGCCAGGACCGGGCCGGCGACAACCGGGTGGGCCGCAAGACCGAGGAGGGCCTGGGCCAGTTCTACAAGCAGGTCAACCAGACCCTGATGGAATTGACGCGGGCGCGGGATTGCCGGGAGCTGCTGCTGGGCGGCTCCAAGACCCGCCTGGAGCACTTCGAGCCCCAACTGCACCCCTACCTGGCCCAGCGCCTGGCCGGCAGCTTCAACCTGGACCCGGGGGCCAGCCTGGCGGCGGTGGCCGAGCAGGCCCGGGCCGCCCAGGCCCAGGCCCGCCGCCTGCGCCAGGACAAGCTCCTGGAAAACCTGGCCGACAACCTGGGTCCCAACGGCCAGGCCGCCACCGGCCTGAACCAGGTCCTGGCCAGTCTCTACGAGAACAAGGTGCACACCCTCCTGGTGCGGCGGGGTTTCAGCGCCCCGGGCGGGGCCTGTCCCAACTGCGGCCGCCTGCGCCACGTGGACGGACCCTGCCCCCTCTGCGGCCAGGCCATGCACGGGGTGGGCGACATCGTGAACCTGGCCCTGGCCCGGGCCCTGGATTCCGGGGCGGAGGTGGAGCAGGTGGAGGGCGACTCGACCCTGGACGGGTTGGGCGGCATCGCGGCCCTGCTGCGCTACGTCTGAGGGAAAAACAACAATATGTTGTAAAAATAGAAATATTTCAAACAACATGTTGTATTGAAACCGCCGGGGCGGGGAGGGATCCCCGCCCCGGCTCTTCCCGCCCGGCCCTCGGCCGCCGCCTAGAGGTCGCGGCCCTTGCCCGAATCCCCCAGGTCCATCAGCTCGGCGGGGTAGGGCGCGAACAGGCTCTGGCTGGCCAGGTACTCCTCGCCAAAGCGCACCACCCAGGTCATCAGCACCCCCTGCACCGCCACCAGGGGGGTCCGCCCGGAGCGATAGGCCTGCAACTGGTCCAGGAACCAGGCCTTTTCCGTGGGCTTCAGCCCGCGTTTGAAGTAGCCCAGGGCGTGCATCAGGGCGTTGATAACCCCGCCCACCCGGGGAGGCCGCGAGAGGGACTCGTCCAGGAGCTGGCCGTAGGCGGCCGCCACCTCCGCCAGCGGGCGTTTCTGGGGGTTGGCCAGCAGCCGGCCCATGCGCCGCAGCCCGGTCTCGCTGTAGGCCATCAACAGCAGCTTGTGGCGGGCCTGGAACTGGGTCAGGGCGGCCGGGCTGGGCTGGGCCGCGATCTGGCGCAGCTCGGCCCGGGCGAAGAGCTTGGTCAGAAAGTGCTCGCGGATGGCGAAGTTGCGCACCCGGCCCTCGTGCTCCAGGGGCGCCCCGGGCTGGGAATCGGCCACCACGGCGGCGAAGATCCCCCGGCCCTTCTGGCTGGCCGCGCCCTGGTCGGGGCTGGCGTAGACCTTCACGTCCAGCGGCCCGCAGGAGGGCGAGCGGCTTTTGAGCAGGAACCCGTCCACGCCCGCTTGGCCGGCCAGCCAGGTCCGGGCGAAGTCGCCCAGGGCCGGGGTCAGGTCGCGGCCGCTGGCCGGCTGCACCAGGCGGGGGCCGTCCGGTCCCCGCACCAGGCGCAGCGGCTGCCGGGGCGCGCCCAGGCCGATCTCCAGCTCGGGGCAGACCGGGAGGAACTCCACCCGCTCCCCCAGGCGGCGGGTGAAGTCGTCGGCGATGATCTCCCCGTTCCAGCGGCAGGGC
>CALERA010000470.1 GCA_937908275.1 uncultured Desulfarculaceae bacterium
CAGGAACTGGCTCCACTGGCCCTCGCTCCAGGCCGCGAGCATCCGGACCAGGCGCGGCCAATCCTGCAACCACCAGAGCAGCACCAGCGCCGTGCATAGGGCGGTGGCCAGCTTGGCCATCCCCAGCCAGGCGCCCAACCGCGGGGACATCTGGCCGGTGAGTGGATCTTCAGTCCGGGCAAGCATGGCTTCCTCGCTATGTGGAAGGCTCCCCGCGCAGGCCGGACAGCCGAGTCGACCGCTGACCAGCAATACAGCGAAATGGATGCCAGTTGCTCGAAACTGGTAAACGACGGCGTTGGCGGGAAAAATCGCGCGCCGAAACAACGGGATGGCCGGGACGCTCTCGACCGCCCCCCTCGGGCTGGCTTGCAGGATGCAATCCTACCCCACCCGACGCCACCATTTCTGCAAGCCAAGCCCTTGGACGCCGATCACCGGGAACCCACGCCCCATGCGCCCCGGGCGGGTTTCGCCCCGCGCGGCGCGGCGGCGCGACCCGATCCGCCCGGGATTGGCACTGATCCTGCTTGCTTTTTTTAATCATCCCGCCTGTTTCCGCGAACGAATACCAGACGGGATGGTTTGGCGTTCGCGCGAACGCCGCGTGGACGCGGGAGGCGGCTTGGTCTAGAATTTGACTCCAGCCTGGGTGATTCACAGGCACTTTCTCGGGAGCGGGGTTTCATGGAGCGCGATCCCCAACTGGCCACCGGCCGCGGCGCCGACACCCAGGGCATGCGGGTGTTGGTGGTGGATGACGAACAGAACATCCGCACCACCCTGACCATGACCCTGGAATCGGCCGGGGCCCGGGTCAGCAGCGCCCGCAACAGCGAGGAGGCCCTGGCCATCCTGCGCCGCAACCCCCTGGACCTGGTCTTTCTGGACCTGCGCCTGGGCGAGGAGAACGGCCTGGACCTCTTGCCCCGCATCCTGACCGAGCGTCCGGAGCTGTCGGTGGTGGTGATCACTGCCTACGCCACCTTCGACACCGCGGTGGAGGCGGTGAAGCTGGGGGCCCAGGACTACCTGCCCAAGCCCTTCACCCCGGCCCAGATCCGCCACGTGCTGGAGATGGTGGGCCAGCGCCGCCAATTGGTCAGCCGCACCCGCGAGCTGGAGGAGCGCCTGAGCCAGGCGGTGCCCGAGGCCCTGCTGGAAACCGGCTCGCCCCTGATGCGCCAAGTCCTGGAGGTGGTCTGGCGGGCGGCGGTCTCCGACGCCCCGGTCCTGCTGCGGGGGGAGAGCGGCACCGGCAAGGAGGTCCTGGCCCGGGGGCTGCACGTGCGCAGCCGGCGCGCGGCCCGGCCCTTCGTGGCGGTCAACTGCCCCACCCTGAGCGAGGACCTCTTGGCCAGCGAGCTTTTCGGCCACGCCCGGGGGGCCTTCACCGGCGCGCTGAAGGACAAGCCCGGCCGGGTGGAGGCGGCCGAGGGCGGGACCCTGTTCCTGGACGAGATCGGCGAGATCCCGGGCAGCCTCCAGGCCAAGCTCCTGCGCTTTTTACAGGGCAAGGAGTTCGAGCGGGTGGGCGAAAACCTTACCCGCAGCGCCGACGTGCGGGTGGTGGCGGCCACCAACCGCGACCTGGAGTCGGACATCAAGGCCGGCCGCTTCCGCGAGGACCTCTACTATCGCCTGAGCGTGGTGGAGGTGACCCTGCCGGCCCTGCGCAAGCGACCGGAGGACATCCTGCCCCTGGCCCGCCACTTCATCGACTTCTTCGCCCGGGGCAGCCGCCACAGCCAGCCCCGACTCTCGGATGAGGCCCAACACAACCTGCTGGGCTATCCCTGGCCGGGCAACATCCGCGAACTGCGCAACGCGGTGGAGCGGGCCATGGTGCTCTCCACAGCCGAGGCCCTGGAGCCTGGCGACTTCCCGGACCGGGTGGCGGCCGGGGCCGGGGACGGGGTCACGCCCCAACTGGGTGGGAACTTCAGCCTGGAGCAGGTGGAGGAGGAGCACATCCGGCGGGTCACCGCCCGCACCGCCACCCTGCAGGAGGCGGCCCACATCCTGGGGGTGGACGCATCAACCCTCTGGCGGCGGCGCAAGCGCAAGGAGCAGGAGCAGGAAAAGACCGTCTAGGTCGGGGCCTGGGGCAGGGTGAACCAGAAGCGGCTGCCCTGGCCGGGCTGGCTTTCCACCCCCAGTTCACCGCCGTGGCTGCGCACCGCCTGGCGAGCGATGAACAACCCCAACCCCGAACCCTTGGGCTTCGCGCCTGGCACCCCATGGAATTTGCGGAAGATGGCCTCCTGGTGCTCCACCGGGATGCCCTCGCCGTTGTCGATCACCTCGAAGCGCACCCACTCGCCGTCGCTGCGCGCCGCCAGGGTCACCTCGCCCCCGGCCGGGGTGTGGCGGATGGCGTTGGCCAGCAGGTTGGAGAAGACCAGGTTGACCCGGTCCTGGTCGGCCAGCACCAGGGCCGCGCAGTCCCGGCCTGGGGCAGTGAGGTGCAGGCCCTTGTTGTCCGCGGCCAGGCGGTGTTGCTCCAGGGCGTAGGCGATCAGCTCCCCGGCCGGCAGGGGCTGGCGGCGCAACTGCACCCCCTGGTCGCTGATGCGCGACAGGTCCAACAGGTCGTCCACCATGGCCTGCACCCGCTCGCAGTCGCCGCGCGCCGCGTCCAGCAGCTCGCGCTGCTTGTCGGCCAGGGGACCCGGCACCTGCTCCAGGAGCAGGTAGATGGCCATGCGCAACGAGGTCAGCGGGGTGCGGAACTCGTGGGCCACGGTGGCCACCATGTCGCTCTTGAGCTGGTCAAACAGCCGCAGCTTGGTGACGTCCTGCAACAGCACGGTCACGCCCTTGACCGAGTCGTCGGCGTTGCGCACCGGGGTGGCCCGGGGCAGCAGGTAGCGGTGGTCGCCCTCGCCGTTGCCCAGCTTGACCGCCTCCTCGAAACCCGAGGGGTGATAGGGCCCCCGGCCCGAGAGCACCAGGCCCAGCAGGGGCTCCAGGTGGGCCTCCAGGCCGGGATCGCGCACCCGCCAGCCCTGGGCCGCCGCCCCGTCCGGGGCCTCGGCCACCAGACCGCGGGCTTCCTGGTTGAAGTGCTTGAGTTTGCCGGACAGGTCGAAGACCAGCACCGGGTCGGGCAGGCTGTCGATGGCCGCCTGGCTGGCCTGCTGGGCCAATAAAAGCTCGCTCAGGGAGCTCTGGCGATACTGGCGCAGGCGGTGGGCCATCAGGTTGATCTCGCCGGCCAGGCGGGTGACTTCGTCACGGCCGCCCACGCTGACCCGGGCCTCGAAATCGCCGCCGCCGATGCGCTGCACCGCCCGGCCCAGCATGGACATGGGCTGCAGCAGCCGGGTGGTGATGGCCAGGCTGACCAGGAGGCCGGCCACCAGCGCCCCCAGGCTGACGGTCAGGGCGGTGGTGCGGAAATCCACCGCCCGGGCCGAGGCCTGCTCGCTCTTCTTGATCGCCGCGCTCTGGTTGATGGTCACGATGTGGTCGACGAACTTCTGCACGCTGGACAGGGCCGGCAGCAGGCGGCGGAAATAGACCTCGCGGGACTGCTCCTCCCCGGCCCGCTCCAGGGCGTTCAGGGCGTCGAGGTAATTGTTCCAGGCCCGGCGCAGCTCCAGGGTGGCCTCGTCCTCCCCGGCCTCCACCGCGCTCTCCTGTTGCAGACCCAGGCCGTCCTCGAAGGCGCGCTTGAGTTCGGTGAAGTTGTCGGGCAGGGTGTAGCGGCCGCTGAGCAGGGCGTTGGTGGCGGCGTCGTTGAGACGCTCCAGGGCGGCGTTCATCTCATAGGCCGCCCGCAGGCTGGCGTAGTTTTCCTTGACGATGCGTTGGGAGCGCTGGCTGAGGTTGGCCGTGGTGCCCACGCCCAACAGGCCCACCGCCAACACCGCCACCATCAGGGGCAACTGGGCCAGGAGCAGTTTGGTGCGCAGGGTCACCCGCGGCCTCCGGCGCCGGATGGTTCAGGTCAGTTGGCGGGCCCGCCCCGCCATCCCGGCCATGATACCGCCGCCGCCGCCCCTGGTCCAGCCGCCAGCCGGGGCCGGCTCAGCCCTGGGCGCGGGCCAGTTGCGCGATGATGTCGGCGGCCAACTCCAGGCCCACCAGGCTGGTGTTCAGCACCAGGTGGTAGAGCGAGGGGTCGTCGGGATCACGGCTGGAGTCAAAGGTCTTGAGGAAGGCGATGCGCTTTTTTTCCTCGCGCCGCGCCACCTGCTCGGCCTTGTCCCGGTCCAGCTTGTAGTGGCTCATCAGCCGGGCGATGCGGTCCTCCTCCTGGGCCACCAGCATCACCCGCACCGCGCCGGGGTGGTCGCGCAGCACGAACTGGGAGCCCCGGCCGACGATGACCAGGGAGCCCTGGGCGGCCATGTCGGAGATGACCCTTTTCAAGAAGGCGCGGTAGTCGTTCTCGTCGAAAGTGGCCGAATAGTCCGGCAGATTGCGCACGTAGGTCGAGGACTTGACCAATTCCGAAACCAGCCGGCTCAAGAGCCCGCCGGCCTCCTTCTCGGCGTCCTCCACCGAGCGCACGCTGACGCCGGCCTTTTGCGCCACTTCCGTCAAGATCGCCCGGTTGACCAGGCGGTAGCCCAGACGCTGGGCCACCATTTCACCGATCACCTGACCTCCGGCGCCATATTGCCGGGAGATGCTCACCACCGCCATGGTCCACCTCGTCCCGCAGGCAAGAACAGATCCCGGGCCCCGGCCCGCCCCGGAATACCGGGCGCGGGTCGGGCCGCCAGGGAAGATGGCATTGTTACAGGGCGCCAGCCATGACGATGCCGGCCACCAGCGCGAAGATCGCAAAGCTCTCGGCCATGCCCACCGCGGCGAAGCACTTGCCGAAGATTTCCTGCTTGGTGGTGGAGGCCAGGATGGCGGTGGCGCAGACCTTGCCCTGATAAACCGCGGACATGCAGATGGCGATGCCGCAGAACACGCCGATGCCCAGCACCGCCGCGCCGGCCGCGACCACCTTGGGCAGGAGCACGAACATGAGGATCAGGCCGTAGATGGTCTGGCTGGACGGGGCCGCCGAGATGCCGATGAACTTGCCGTGGCCCTCGTCCGTCTTGGCCATGGCGCCGTGGGAGGCCGCGCCCGCGTTGCCCACGCCGATGGCGCTGCCGATGGCCGGAATGCCGATCGCGAAGGCGCAGCCGAAGTAACCCAGAACCGTCGAGATGTCCATTGCCCAATCCTCCTCTAGTTAAACTCTCTTAGCAATCTGTCGGAACGGTTTGAACGGCAGCCCGTCGCCTTCGAAGCACCACCGATACCACTCCAGGAAATTAAGGCGCAGTCCGTGCACGACTCCGCCCATGATGCCCAGGACGATGTTGATGGCATGCCCGCAGACCAACACCAGCGCCGCGAAGATGAACCCGATGTAGGGCACCGCGTCGTTGGTCATTCCGCCCAGCATGTTGAAGGTCTGGCACATGTACATGGTGGCCAGGCCCAGGGCGAAAAGGCGCATGTAGGACAGCACGTCGGCGAACAGCTGGATCGCGCCCAGGGCGCCGTTCAAGCCCGCCAGGATCCGGATGATGAAATTCTTGTGGTCGCTGGTGAACAGCACCACCACCGCGAAGCCCGCGATCATGATCCACTTGGGCACCGCGTCGATGGGAACGCCCTTCATGTAGTTCTGCAGGACGAAGAACCCGGCCCAGGTGACCAGCAGCCAGCCCAGGGAGGGCAGGTCCCGGTTGCGCTTGAGCTTGATCAGCAGCGCGATGCTGATGTGGACCATGCCGATGATGATGGACACCAGCATGGCGTGGGACTGGCCCTCCTTGGTGCTGAAGTCCATCAACATGATCTTGGTCAGGGGGTTGCCCGGGTCCAGGGAGATGCCGAAGTAGCTGGCCGTGATCAGGCCGAAGAACATGGTGGAGCCACCCAGGAGGTAGCTCAGGAAGATCATGCGCTTGGCCAGGGGCGAGGGATCCTTGACCTTCTTGTGCAGCCAAACCGTCAACAGGGTCAGCACCACGCCGTAGCCGAAATCGCCGATGATCATGCCGTAGAAGAAGGCGAAGCTGTAGAAGACGATCCCGCTGGGGTCGAAGTCGTTGTAGTTGGGATGGCTGTAGATCTGGACCAGGTCCTCGCCCGGGGCGAAGGACGGCTTGTTGGCCAGCAGCACCGGCACCCGGTCGCCGTCCTCGGGCTCCTCGGCGTAGTGGAAGAAGGTCAGGTCCGCGCCCAGGGACTTGACCAGGTCCTCCTCGGTGGCCGCCGACCAGCACTTCAGCACGAACAGGCGGTCTTCCAGCTCCACCGCGGCGTTGAGCAACGCCCGGCGGTATTCCACCTCGTCGGTCAGCTCGGCCTCGGCCCG
>CALERA010000471.1 GCA_937908275.1 uncultured Desulfarculaceae bacterium
CTGGAACTGGGGAGCGACTGGCTGGGCCACCCGGCCTGGGTGGCCCCGGTCTCCACCTTCCTGGTCTATTTCACGGCGTTGTTGTGCCTGGCCCGGGGGGTGCCGGTGCTTTTGGACATCCGCGCCATCCAGGGGCCGGCCCAGCCCGCTCCGGGCGGGGACGCCCCATGATGACCGCCGCCACGCCAGCGCCGGCCGCGGCCTTTTTCGACGTGGATCGGACCCTGGTGGGGCCGGAGTCCATGGAAAAACTCTTCGCCCGCTTCCTGATCCGCAGGGGCTTCCTGGGGCCGGGGGACCTGGGACGCTACCTGGCCTACCTGGCCCGCCACTGGGAGCGCCTGGGCTCGGGCCTGGTCAGGGAAAACAAGTACCATTTCAAGGACAAGGACCCCGAGGAGTTCCAGCGCCTGGCCGGGGAGTGCTTTTGGGGCGAGATCCGGCCCCGGATCAGCCCGGCCGGGCGGCGCATGGTGCGCCAGCACCAGGCCGCCGGCCACCTGGTGGTGCTCTTGACCGGCTCCCTGGGCCCCCTGGCCGACCTCCTGGCCCGGGACCTGGAGGCCGACCTGGCCCTGGCCGCCCGGCTCAGGGTGGAGAACGGCAGCCTGGCCGGCACCCTCAGCAACCAGCGGCCCTATGGCCAGGAAAAGGCCCGCCTGGTGCGGGAGCTGGCCGAGAACCGCAGCCTGGACCTGGCCATCTGCTACGCCTACGGCGACCACCACTCCGACCTGGCGGTGCTGTCCCTGGTGGGCAATCCGGTGGCGGTTAACCCCGACGCCCGCCTGCGCCTGCACGCCCTGCGCCGGGGCTGGCCCATCCGCAAGTTCTGAGCCGCGCCCGCAAAACGAACGCGGCGACCGAAATTTACGCACACGTTATCTTAGTTTTTCGCCTGCATTTATTAATAACATTAACGCATAATCGACATCATATAATACAAACGAATGGTAACGATGCCAATCAACCAAATAATTTCATTGATAAATAAAATTTAAATCAGCGCCTAAGTCCACATCGTCTGCATAATTGTTTAAACAAATAATTTTGACTATTATCACAAAGAAGAGAAACGGTATTTTTATCCGAAAACTCAGGCTGCGGATAAACACGATTTACTGTCATCTTAGTGCAAACATCAACTCGAAAATCAAATTCATCGCGATCCTTTCCAATAAAGTCTTTTCGTTCTGACCTGCCCCCCTCAAACGGCTCCAGAAATTTAGGTAGAGTTTTCTGGAAGCGA
>CALERA010000472.1 GCA_937908275.1 uncultured Desulfarculaceae bacterium
GATGTAGCCGTGACTGGAGTTCAGACGTGTGCTCTTCCGATCTGCTCCAGGGCGGCCGAGGCCGGGGCGGGCGCGGCCAGGAGCTGGGCCAGGTTGTCCGGCGTGACCAGCTCCGGGGCCTCGGCCAATAACTGCCGTGATTTTTGGGAAAAATCCAGGGCCACGCCAGGCGCGCCCCGGCGGGCGGCCAGTTCCTGGGCCACCAGCCATTCGTAGGGCAAGGAGAGATAGGCCCGCAGCCAGGCCGGACCAGGGTGGCGACGGGCCTGGGCCAGGGAGAGCCCGGCCCGGGCGGCGGCGGCGGGCAGGTTGGCCTCCAGGGCGGCCAGGAGCTGGCGGCCGGTTTCGCGCCGCCAGGCCAGGGCGTAGGGGCTCACCTCCACGCTGACCAGGCCCCAGGGCCGGGCGTCCAGGACCGGGCGCAGGCGGTCGGCCCCTTCCGGATCACGATGGACGACGCCCAGGATCAGCAGTTGGTTGGCCATGGGGCCAAGATAGGTCAAGGTCGGCCCGGGGTGTGATAAAATTGCGTCCCAAGTCGGGGAAGCGCATCACCCCAGGGAGGCGGGCATGAAGGTCTTGGTCAGCGGCGGGGCGGGGTTCATTGGCAGCCACGTGGTGGAGGCGCTTCTCGCGGCCGGACACCAGGTGGTGGTCCTGGACGACCTGTCCAGCGGCAAACGCGAGAACCTGCCCGCCGGCGTCCCCCTGGTGCTGGGCGACATCCGCGATCCGGAGCTGGCCGAGCGCCTGGCCGGGGAGGGCATCGCGGCCATCAGCCACCTGGCGGCCCAGATCTCGGTGCCGGCCTCGGTGGCCGACCCCCGCCGGGACGCGGAGATCAACGTGGCCGGCACCGTGAACCTGCTGCACTGCGCGGTGGCCTGGGGGGCGCGGCGTTTTGTCTTCATCTCCAGCGGCGGGGCGGTCTATGGCGAGCCGGAGGCGATCCCGGTGCGGGAGGAGCACCCCATCCGTCCCCTGTCCCCCTACGCGCTGAGCAAGCACTGCGGCGAGCAATACCTGGACTACTTCAACCGGGCCCACGGCCTGGCCACGGTGACCCTGCGCTTCGCCAACGTCTATGGCCCCCGCCAGATCCCCCTGGGCGAGGCCGGGGTGGCGGCCATCTTCATGGCCGCCCTGGCCGAGGGCCGGGAGCCCGCCATCTTCTGCCCGCCCGGGATGCCCGAGGGCTGCCTGCGGGACTATGTCTACGTCAAGGACTGCGCCCGGGCCTGCCTGCTGGCCCTGACCGCCGGCCAGGGGGCCTACAACATCGGCACCGGGGTGGCCACCAGCACCCTGGGCCTGTGGCGCGGCATCCAGGCCGCGGCCGGGCGGGAGCTGGGGCACCGCCTGGGACCCTACCGGGCCGGCGACCTGCTGCGCTCGGCCCTGGACGCCGGGCGGGCGGCGCGGGACCTGGGCTGGCGGCCGGAGCACGCCCTGGAGGCGGGCCTGGCCGAGACCTGGGCCTGGGCCCAGGGCCAAAGGGAGGCGGGGCGATGACGCGAGCCAAGACCGAGGTGCGGCGGCTGACCCGGCCGGAGTTGGACCTGGTGCTGGACTGGGCGGCCCGGGAGGGCTGGAACCCGGGGCTTAACGACGCCGAGTGCTTCTGGCGGCAGGACCCGGAGGGCTTCTTCGGGGCCTTGGTGGAGGGCCAACTGGTGGGCAGCGTCTCGGCGGTGCGCTATGCACGCGGCTACGCCTTCGTGGGCCTGTTCCTGGTCCAGGCCGAGTATCGCGGAAAGGGCCTGGGCCGGGCCCTGACCGAGGCCATGTTGCCCCATGTCGCCGGCTGCGTGATCGGCCTGGACGGGGTGGTGGCCCAACAGGAGAACTACAAGCGCTCGGGCGCGGTCTACGCCCACCGCAACCGGCGCTATCAGGGGAACGGCGGCGGCCAGGCCCCGGCCGGGCTGACGGATTTGGCGGCGGTGGCCTTCGACGACCTCCTGGATCTGGACACCCGCTGCTTCCTGGTCCCCCGGCCGGAGTTCCTGCGGGCCTGGACCAGCCAGCCGGGGCACCGGGGCCTGGCGGTCCTGGGGCCGGACGGCCGGCCCACGGGCTACGGCGTCTTGCGCCCCTGTCGCCAAGGCTTCAAGATCGGGCCGCTTTTCGCCGCCGACCCCGGGCAGGCCCACCTCCTGGCCCAGGGACTCCTGGCCCTGGCCCCGGGGCAGCCGGTCTGCCTGGACCTGCCCGAGGCCAACCCGGCGGCCTTGGCCCTGGCCGAGGAACTGGGCCTGAGCATGGTCTTCGAAACCGCCCGGATGTACCTGGGCGGCGCCTGGCCCCTGCCCCTGGCCCAGACTTTCGGCATCACCAGCTTCGAGCTGGGCTGAGGCGGGTCGCGGTCTAAAGCCGCCAACCCCAGTAGCGCAGAAAGCGCGGGAAATCGCGCAGATCCGAATCCGCGCGCGCCCAGGGTTTGAGGCTGGTGTAGAAGGGGTTGTCCGGGTCGGGATAATCCTTGTCCATGCCCACCAGGCCGTCCAGGCTGAACCAACTCATCAACAGGGTTTCCCAGGGCTTCCAGGCCCCCTTGACGTGCCCGCCCAGGGGCCAGCCCGGGGGATAAAAGAAGCTGGTTTCGCCCCCCCCGGGCAGGGCCAGGTGACGCAAGGCGGCATTGGGCAGCAGCTCGATGGCCTGGCGGTCCGGATAATGGTCCAATTCCGCTGATTCCACCACCCGCAAATCCATCACCCGGTGCTCGCCGGGGCGCACCACCACCAGCAGGCGGGGATCGCGCTTGCCGGCGAAGTCAAGACGCGCGGGCAGGGTTTCGCCATAGATCTGCTGGGGTTGGTCGGACCAGCCCACGGGGAGGGCCGCGGGCGGCAGGTGGTCGGTGGCGGTCAGGGAGACATAGCAGCCGCAGGTGCCCACCGTGGTGATCAGCACCGGCCGCTCCTGGGCGTCCAGGGTGACGATGACCAACAGGCCCAGGTTTTGGCCAGCGCCGATGAAAAACGGGACCAAGCTGGGCGGGGTGGCGGGGAAGTGCACCCGGTAGACTATATTGGAATATGCCCAAGCAAAATTGTTTGATAATAGATATTGCCAATACATAGATGGGTGATGGGTGTTTATGGCGACGATCTCGCCTCCCAGGTCATCCAACCCGGCGAAAGGCCGTCCAATGCGGTTGTAGGCCTGCTGGGGGTTGTGCACCAAAAAGGCCGGGGCGCGTCTGCGGGACAGGTCCGTTCCCTTTTCGGGCAGATAAAGCCTGGGTCCTGGCGAGTCCAGGGGTTGTTTCAGGTGCAGGCACCCGGCCAGGGACCCCAGGAGTATCAGCAGCGCCAATTGGACCAGGCGGTCGGACCAGGCCAGGGAGTGACGGCGGGGTGACATTGATAATTTTCTCCCTCGGAGGGCTTGCGAAACCCGAGTGCTATTGTCAAAATAAATAAATAGGGTGGTGGAATAGATTAAACCTGCACCGCCAATGCCTACCCCCCGGTCCCAAGTTTCCGCTTGGGGGCGGTAGTCGCCCCACGAAACCGGCCCTGAATCCAGGGCCGGTTCGTTTTTCGGGTGGGGCGCCCGCCACCGCTGGTCCGTCAGCCCCAAAGGTCGGAGCCCGCGTCAGCCGGTTCCCCCCAGCCCAGCCAGCCAACGACCCCCCGCCAGGCCCGGCGCCGCGTGCGATATGCTTAGTATTATTCTAGGCAATTAGATGACGCAGGCCAAGGCCCTAGATATGGCTCGGAGCCGGGGCGGCCCCAAATATCGTGGCTGGCTTGTGGGATGCAAAGAGGGTGAAGTGGCGGAGAGAGAGGGATTCGAACCCTCGGTAGAGCTTTTGGCCCTACACTCGCTTAGCAGGCGAGCACCTTCGGCCTCTCGGTCATCTCTCCGCGATAGCCGGAACAACAACTTGTAGTGGCGGAGGGAGTAGGATTCGAACCCACGGACCTTGCGGTCAGCGGTTTTCAAGACCGCCGCCTTAAACCACTCGGCCATCCCTCCGCGGACGCCTGGGGCGGCCGGTGGGGGCATCCCGTGGGGCCTCTTCCGGCAACCCCGCCGGGACCCTGGCCATATGTACCATCGCCCCCGACAGGCGTCAACCACCTCATGCGGATGATCCGCGCGGGAGGTAGCGCCCGGAGACGGCGATCAGGCCTCGGTCTTGTCCCGCTTGACCTGGTTCTCGATCTTCTCGGTGTGGGCGCTCTGGTCCTCGACCTTGTCCTCGGCCACGCTGCCCTTGAAGTTCTTGATGGCCTTGCCCACGTTTTGGCCGATCTGGGGCAGCTTGTTGGCGCCGAAGATCAGGAGCACGATGACCAGGATAATCAAGAGCTCGGGGATGCCGATGCCGCCGATCATGTCAAACCTCCCAAAAACAGGGCCATCCGGCCCCTAGGACTGATCCTGGTGCTCGCGCATGAGGCGCAGGAACTCGGCCGAGCTGCGGAACTCGTCGCAGGCCTTCATGTGCTTGAGCCAGTAGCGCCACATCTCGGCCCAACGCGGGCTGTGCCAATAGGCCTCGGGCTCGCCCTGGCCGTTCTCCAGCCGCCGGAAGGCCTGGTACTCCTCCAGGCAGGGGCCGCAGAAGGGGTAGGGGGCCTCGGGCGGGGGGATCACCGGGGTCTCGATGGCCATGCCACAGTGGGCGCAGCGCCGGGGGCAGAGGCCGCAACTCAGGGCGCTGGCCACGGCCGCGGCCCGCTCCTTGGCCTTGTCTTCCAGCTTCTTGCGCTGGTGCTTATGGCGCAGGTTGAGGTCGATGATCTCGGCCATGCCCGCCCCCTGCTTTCTGGCGCTTGGTCCTGGTCCACTCCGCCCTGGCGTCCGGGTTGGTCCAAACGCCCGTCAGGGGTGGCTTTCCTGGCTCCCTGGATTCAGCAAAACCATACCAGCACGGGGGGTTGGCGTCAATCGCCGCCCCCCTGGGCCGGGCGCGCGGACTGGGGCTGGGAGTCGGGCAAAAAGGCGTAGACCAGGGCGGCCAGGGCCAGGCCGGCGGCCATGAACCACCAGGCCGGGGCAAAGGCCCCGGGGTGGGCCAGCTCCTGGGGCCGGCCGGAGACCAGCCAGCCGGCGGTCTGCATCACCACCGCCGGACCCAGCATGGTGAACAGGTTGATGCCGGTCATGGCGGTGCCCTGCACCGGCCCGGGCACCAGCTCCTTGATATGGGCGTACATGATCTGGCCCGGCGAGGAGCACAGGCCGATCAGGGCGAACAGGCCGTGGACCTGCCACCAGGGCGCGCCGCGCTCCAGCCCGGTCAGCAGCCAGGTCAGGCCGGCCGAGACCAGCAGGCCGGGCAGGATGATCTTTTTGCGGCTCTTGAGCCAGCGGTCGCTGAGGTTGCCGGTGAGCGGCAGGCCGACGATGTGGGCCAGGGTCAGGGTCAGCAGGGCGTTGCCGGTGGCGATCTTGCTCCAGCCCAGGCCATAGATCAGGAACGGCCCGGCCCAGAGGCCCATCAGGGCCGCGAAGCAGCCATAGCGGAAGAAGGTGCCCAGGCTGATCACCCACCAGGCCGGGCGCAGGAGCACCTGGCCCAGGCCGCTCAGGGGGTTGCGGCGGGTCAGTTCGGTCAGGGCCCCGCCCTCGGGGTGATTGCGCACCACCAGCACCACGGCCAGGGTCTGCACCGCATGCAGCACCCCCACCGCCAGGAAGGCCCAGCGCCAGCCCCAGCCCTGGGCCAGCCAGGCCAGGGGCGTGGCCGCGAACAGGCCGCCGATGTAGCCGATGCCCACCAGAAAGCCGCTCAGGGTGGCGAATAGCTGGGGCGGGAACCAGGCCGCGATCAGGGCCAGGGCCCCCATCAGGTTGCAGCTCATGCCCACCCCCAACAGCACCCGGCCCAGCAGGGCCTGGCCCGCGCCGTGGGCCAGGGCGAAGAGCACGGTGCCCACCAGGCCGGCCAGGGAGAGGGGGATGATGGCCCAGCGCGCGCCCACCCGGTCCAGGGCCAGGCCCAGGGGGACCTGGCTGGCGGCGAAGGCATAGAAGAAGGCGGCCGAGAGGCTGCCCAACTCCTCCACGCCCAGGCCCAGGTCGCGCATCAGGTCCGGGCTGATCACCGTGGCCGAGACGCGATAGAATTGGGAGAGAATGAAACCCAGGCTGGCCACCGCGAAGATGGCCCAGGCCCGGCCGGGTTGCCCCGCGCGCTGCTGCATGCTGTTCACCTCCGGGAACGGAACGGGGTTCATGGTAGCACCGGGGGCGGCGAAAGCAAACCCGCGCCTTTGCCCACCAGACGTGGGCGGTTTTTGGGTATACTCAAGAAAAACCGAAACCGCCCCGCCTGCGAAAACGACAATCGTTTGGGAGACACAACCATGGATGTCTGCACCGTGAACCTCACCCGAGTCATGGCCGCCCTGGACCTGTCCGCCTATTCCGAGACCACCTTCGTCCACGCCCTGACCCTGGCCCGGGCGCTGAAGACCGACCTGGTGCTCGTCAACGTCATCAACTCCCGCGGCATGGAGGTCCTGGACCGCCTGGGGGCCGAGGGTTACAACATCTCCTTCGAGCAGTACGCCGAGACGGTGCGCAAGGACCGCCAGGCGGAGTTCGAGAAGGAATACCTTGCCCGGGTGGGCGATGTCCCCACCAAGCTGGTTTTCAAGGTGGGCCTGCCCTACGACGAGATCATCAAGGTGATCAAGGAGGAGAACATCGGCCTGGTGGTGATGGGCACCAAGGGCCGCACCAACCTGGCCGGCACCCTCTTCGGCACCACGGCCGAGAAGGTCTTCCGCCGCGCCACCTGCCCGGTGGTCTCGGTGCGCGGTCCGGAGCACTGCCGCCTGCCGTAGGCGCGGGCCGCCTGGCGCGGTTCCTTTCGCTCATGGAAAGGCGGCCCGCCCCGCGGGGGGCCGCCTCTTCCATCTCCCCAGGAGCGTCAACATGCCCGAGATCGCGATATTGGGCGCCGGGACCATGGGCCATGGCATCGCCCAGGTCTTTGCCGCGGCCGGCTGGGCGGTGCGCCTGCACGACCCCGACCCCGGGGCCCTGGCCGCCGCTCCGGGGCGCATCCGCCACAATTTCGATCCCTTCCTGGCCCTGGGGCTCCAGGACGCGGCCGGGGTGGAGGCCGCCCTGGCCCGGGTCGCCCTCTGCCCGGAGCTGGAGACCGCCTGCCAGGGGGCGGCGGTGGTGATGGAGTGCGCGCCGGAGCGCCTGGATCTGAAACGGGCCATCTTCGCCCGGGCCGAGGCCGCCGCCGGTCCCCAGGCCCTGTTGTGCAGCAACACCTCGGCCCTGCCCATCAGCGACATCGGCCGCGACCTGGCCGACCCCGCGCGCCTGGTGGGGGTCCATTTCTGGAACCCGCCCCACATCGTGCCCTGCGTGGAGATCGTGGCCGGCCGGGCCACCAGCCCGGCGGCCTATGAGCGGGCGGCGGAGATGGTGGAGGCGGCGGGCAAGGTGGCGGTGCGGGTGCGCAAGGAAGTGCCAGGCTTCTTGGGCAACCGCCTGCAGCACGCCCTGCAGCGCGAGGCCCTCTACCTGGTGGAGGCCGGCATCGCCGCGCCGGAGGACGTGGACAAGGTGGTCAAGCACGGCTTCGGCCTGCGCTACGCCCTGATGGGCCCCCTGGAGCGGGCCGACCTGGGCGGCCTGGACGTCACCTACGCCGTGCAGGGCACGGTGCTGCCGGATCTGGACAACCGCACCCAACCCAGCCCGCTCCTGGCCCAGCGGGTGGCCGCCGGCCAGTTGGGGGTCAAGACCGGCCAGGGCTTCTACCAATGGACCCCGGAGCGCCGCCAGCGCCTGGTGGCCCAGCGCGACCTGGCGCTCTTGTCCATCATCAAGCTGGTGGAGGACCTGCAAAAGGCCTGAACCACCCCCGTCCCCGCCGAATTCCCCTGCCGCCCCCGGGCCCGCCATCCGCGCGGGCGGGGGCGGTTCGTTTTCCCGGGCGGCGCGCCTGGTGATGGTAACGCCTAGCGATACCGCGTAGCGAAATGCAATTTTATTTCCTTGACCCTGTCCAACACCTAAAATATAATGCAAAGCGTACCCTGGTAACGCACAGCATTACTTTGTGAGGGCCCATGCCCCGCGAACCCAAACACTTCGTGCAATCCCTGGCCCGGGGCCTCTCGGTCCTCCAGGCCTTCAGCCCCCAACGCTCCCGCCTGACCCTCACCGAGTTGGGCCAGGCCACCGGCATGAACAAGGCCGCGGTGCAGCGGCTCACCGACACCCTCCTGGTCCTGGGCTTCCTGGGCCGCGACGAGCACAAGGAATACTATCTCGGCCCCAAGGTGCTCTCCCTGGGCTACGCCTTCCTGGAAGGCAGCCAACTGCGCGAGATGGCCCGCGAACACCTGCGCCGCTTTTCCGAGACCAGCGGCCGCACCGTCAACCTCTGCGTGCTGGACGACCTGGACGTGGTGGTGGTCTATCGCCGCGAGGTGCAGAGCTTCTTCAAGTTCGACGTGCAGGCCGGCTCGCGCCTGCCCAGCTACGCCACCAGCATGGGCAAGGTCCTCCTGGCCGCCCTGCCCGACGCCGAGCTGAAGGCCCGCCTGAAACGCCTGAAGCTCACCCGCCTGACCCCCCACACCATCACCGACCGCGAGGTCCTCTGGCGGGAGCTGATGACGGTGCGGGCGCGGGGCTGGGCGGTGGGCGACCGCGAGGCCTCCCTGGCGCTCTATTCCATGGCCGTGCCCATCATCAACCAGCGCCAGCGGGTCATGGCCACGGTCAACGTCTCCATCTTCACCGAGCAGATGGATCAGGCCCTGATCGAGCACCTGCGCGAGGAATTGACCCGCCAGGGACGCAACCTATCGGAACTGATGGGTTACCACGGTCCCTATCCCATCCTGCCGGTGGGCCTGGACCAGGACGACGACTAGCACCAACCGGCCCCAGGGCCCCGGGTCCGGCCGCCGCGGGGCGGGCAAACCGAAGCGACACCAGCAGCAAGGGGGAACACCAGGCATGACAACCTGCGCCAAACTCGGCGACAAGCTGATGAGCCCGGAGGAGGCGGTGCGCCGCTTCGTCAAGGACGGCGACATGATCGCCCTGGGCGGTTTCACGGTCAATCGCAACCCCATGGTCATCGGCCGCGAGATCATCCGCCAGGGACGCAAGGACCTGCACCTGGTGATGCACTCCCAGGGCCAGGCCATGGACCTGATGGTGGGCGCGGGTTGCGTGGCCCGGTTGGAGCTGGCCTATGGCGGCACCGGCCGTTTCGCCCCCACCGGCATCCGCTTCCGCAAGGCTGTCCAGTCCGGCCAGGTCAAGGTGGAGGATTATTCCAACTTCCACATGAGCCTGCGCTTCCTGGCCGGCTCCCTGAACCTGCCCTACATTCCCTGCCGCTCGGGTTTCGAGAGCGACGTGCTCCAGCAGTGGGGCTTTGGCCCGGAGCTGCGCGGGGCTGGCAAGATTCCCAAGGACAAGGCCATCGTCGGCCAGAACCCCTTTGCCCAGGAAGACGATCCGGTGGTGCTCCTGCCGGCCCTGAACCCCGACGTGGCCCTGGTTCACGCCCAGTACGTGGGCGACGACGGCACCGTGCGCATCAAGGGCCTCACCTTCCTGGACGTGGAGCAGGCCAAGAGCGCCGACCGGGTCATCGTCACCTGCGAGGAGATCGTGCCGGCCCACACCCTGCGCGAGGACCCGGACCAGAACACCCTGCCGCCCTTCCTCGTCGACGCGGTGGTCCACACCCCCTACGGCGCCCACCCCACCGCCTGTCACTACTTCTATGACTATGATCCCCGCCACCTGAACTACTACCGCTCGGTGGCTGGCGACGACGACGGCTTCCGCCGCTACCTGGACGAGTGGGTGCTGCCCCTGGAGACCCAGGAGGCCTATTTGAGCAAAATCGGCGCGGCGGACCTGATCAACATCCGGGCCAACACCAAGGTTGGCTTCGCGCCCGGCCTGGACCGGCGCTAGGCAAGGGGGGCCAGATGAGCACGGCATACACCGACAAGGAAATCATGGCCCTGGCCGCCGGGCGGCTGGTCAGCAACGGCGACATCCTCTTCGCCGGCACCGGGCTTTCCATGCTGGCGGCCACCGTGGCCAAGCGGGTCCACGCCCCCCAGGCGGTGGTCTTCTTCGAGACCGGCGGCATCGACCCCAACCTGGAGGAGCTGCCCCTGGCGGTGGCCGATCCCCGGGTGATGACCGGCACCTGCATGAACAGCGGTCTTCTGGACGCCTTCTCGCTCCTGGTCCACCGCCGCCTGCGCACCATCGCCTTCCTGGGCGCGGCCCAGATCGACCCTTACGGCAACATCAACTCCACCTGCCTGGGCGACTACCAGAAGCCCAAGGTGCGCTTCCCCGGTTGCGGCGGGGCCTGCGACGCCATGAGCCAGGCCTTCGGGGTCATCATCTTCATGCAGCAGGAGAAGAAGCGCTTCGTGGAGAAGGTGGACTACCTCTCCAGCCCCGGCTGGCTCTCTGGCGGCGACGCCCGGGCCAAGGCCGGCTTCAAGCGCGGCGGCCCCTTTGCGGTGGTCACCAATCAGGGCGTCATGCGCTTCGATGACAAGACCAGGCGCATGTACCTGCACGAGTACTATCCCGGGGTCAGCCCCCAGGCCATCGCCGACAACTGCGGCTTCGCCCTGGATGTCAGCCGGGCCCGGGAGGGCCAGGCCCCCAGCGAGTTGGAACTGAAGATTCTGCGCGAGGAGGTCGACCCCTGCCGCCTGATCCTGGGGCCGCTGCCGGCCTAGCGCGTCAGGGGGCGAGAGCCCCCATAAGGCCTATTCAACCCCGGGGGGGGATGAAACAAGGAGCCACAGCATGGATTTCACGATCCCCGAGAACCTGACCATGATGGTCGACACCGTCCGCCGCTTCGTCAAGAAAGACCTGGAGCCCATCAGCCAGCAGGTGGAGGACGACGACCACATCCCCGACGAGATCGTCCAGAAAATGGCTGAGCTGGGCCTCTTCGGGCTGTCCATCCCCGAGGAGTTCGGCGGCCTGGGCATCGGCGTGCTGGGCGAGTGCCTGGTCTACGAGGAGCTGAGCAAGGTCAACGCCTGCTTCCGCACCCGCATCGGCACCAACAACGGCATCGGCTCC
>CALERA010000473.1 GCA_937908275.1 uncultured Desulfarculaceae bacterium
GCCTGGTGCTCCAGCCCAGCAACGCCCAGAAGGTGATTAACATCTGCTGCTGCTGTGGCGACTGCTGTCATGTGCTGAAAAGCCTGAAGCGCCACCCCCGGCCGGCGGAGCTGGTCTCCAGCCCCTTCGTGGCCCGCCTGGACGCCTCCGCCTGCACCGGCTGCAAGGTTTGCGTCAAGCGCTGCCAGATGGAGGCCCTGCGCCTGGAGGGCGAGCAGGCGGTGCTGGACCCCGAGCGCTGCATCGGCTGCGGCCTGTGCGTCACCACCTGCCCGGGCCAGGCCCTGACCCTGGAGCGCAAGCCCCAGCCGCCCGCGGTGCCGCGCAACGTCATGGCCAGTTACCTGGCCCTGGGCAAGGCCCGGGGCAAGCTGAAGAACCACCAGATGGCCTGGATGGCGCTGAAGTCCAAGGTGGACCGCCTCCTGGCCGGATCTGGTCGCTGACCGCCGGTCGCCGGCGGATGGTGGGAAACGAGGAGGTTGCATGGCCGCTCGGGTGCTGGTGAACACCGGCCAGGGCAAGGGCAAGACCACCGCCGCCCTGGGCACGGCCATCCGCGCCCTGGGCCAGGGGCAGCGGGTCCGGGTCTTCCAGTTCATGAAGGGCTCGCTGCCCACCGGCGAGATCGCGGTGCTGCAACGCCTGGGCATCGAGGTCCAGCGCCTGGGCACCGGTTTCTCCTGGACCAAGGACTCCTGGGACGAGGACCGGGCCATGGCGGCCAGGGGCTGGGAGCAGGCCCGCGCCGCCCTGGCCAGCGGCGACTGGGACCTGGTGGTGCTGGACGAGATCAACTACGTCATCGGCTATGGCCTGCTGGACCCCGAGGCGGTGGCCCAGGCCATCCGGGAGCGGGCGGAAAAGGTCAACGTGATCCTCACCGGCCGGGGCCTGGAGCCGGCCATCGCGGCGGTGGCCGACACCATCACCGAGATGGTGCCGCTCAAGCACGGCTTCGACGCCGGGATCAAGGCCAGCCAGGGCATCGAGTTCTAGACCCGGCGGCGGTCGAGGCCGGGGCGCGCGGCGTTTGGCCCCGGGCGCTGGCCTGCGGCCATGGGGGTTGGCCCGGGTCCGCGCGGGCCTGGGGATGGGGCGGAGGAGGGCATGCAAGCCAAGCTGCGGGTGGGTTCCGGGGTCAGCCAGTTGGATCGCCTCCTGGGCGGGCTGCACATCGGCGACAACGTGGTCTGGCACGACGCGGCCGGGTCCCTGGCCCAGGTCTTCTGCCTCAACTTCGTCCAGGCCAGCCAGGCCCAGAACCGCCCCCTGATCTACGTCAGCTTCGACCGCTCGCCCAAGAACCTGCTGGACATGCTGGGGCCTCTGGCCGACAGCCCCCAACTGACCCTCCTGGACTGCTTCACCCACGGCAAGGGCGCGGGCTCGGCGGTGTTCCAGCGCTTCTACGAGCGCGAGCGGTCCCATCCCCGCTGCCGGGTGCTGCCGGTGGCCCAGCCGGGCCGGGTGCAGGCGGTGATGGACGCCTTCTACGGGGTCCACGCCGGCCTGGAGGGCCAGGGCGAGGTGCGCTTCGTCTTCGAGAGCCTGACCGGCATGCAGGAGCTCTGGGGCGGCGAGGACGAGATCATCAAGTTCTATGCCCACTCCTGCCCCCGGCTCTACGATCTCAACACCATCGCCTACTGGATCATGGAGAAGCAGGCCCACTCCGCCCGCCTGCGGGCCCAGATCAACCAGATCGCCCAGGTGGCCATCGAACTCAGCGTGCGGCGGGGCACCACCAGCCTGACCATCCTCAAGGCCGAGCGCCGCTCCTCCGAGGCCCACCACCAGCCCCACGCCTACTGGACCAAGGACCTGACCGTCAGTTTCGACGAGCAGCACCGGGGCGGGGGGCGCTGGGACCTGGGCCTGCGCCTCAAGGAGCTGCGGGGCAAGAAGGGCCTGAGCCAGACCGAGCTGGCCAAGCTGGTGGGGGTGACCCCCAGCACCATCAGCCAGGTGGAGTCCAACCTGATCTATCCTTCCCTGCCGGCCCTGTTGAAGATGGCCGAGGTGCTCTCGGTGGAGATCAGCAGCTTCTTCCAGGAGGAGCTGGAGCAGGAGCGGGGGGTGGTCTTCCCGGCGGCCGAGGCGGTGGCGGTGAAGCTCAGCGACCTGCCGGCCGGGGCGCTGACGGCCCAATCCCTGCTGCCGGTGGACATGAAGGTCAAGGCCGAGCCCTATCTGATGGAGATACCGGCCAAGCAGAGCCTGGCCTCGCACTTCTTCGTACACAAGGGCGAGGAGGTGGGCTACCTGCTGGCCGGGCGCTTGCAGATCAAGTTCAAGCACGCCACGGTCACCGCCCGGGCCGGAGACCTGGTCTACCTGACCAGCGAGATGCCCTCGGCCTGGCTCAATCCCGGCCGCCAGCCGGCCCGCCTGCTCTGGTTCAAGATCAAGTAAAGCCCCTCCAGACCCGCACCGTCTCCCCCGGGAAACGTGCGGAGCTTGACCGGTCTGTGTGATTATAACTAACACCATCGGTCCCATGGCCAGCCTCAAGTCGCCCCTCGTATTTAGTGAAAATAAAATATTGCCGGGTTTGACGGCAAGATTGCCTTCCAGGGGCGAATCTTGGCGCTACCGTTTTGCTCGATCAATTGCGCGATAAAAGCGGCAAATTTGCCGTATTTTGTGATAACAAACGTCTTGATATATGTCGACAGCGGGATTTGGCGTTGCCGCTAAAAAGGCAAAAAAGCCGGTGGGGGATTGGAGTTAAGATTAGTTGTACTAAATCAAACCCTCTTGACTCAAATCGGCGCGGCGTGGGATAAGGCAATAGTTGCCATTTAGTACAACTAATACACATTCGGTTGCCGCCGCCACCCGGCCGGTGGGGCCGAGGCCCAACCCACGCCAAGGAGACGACCATGAACCTCCATCGTCCCAACGCCAACGAGGCCCTGCAAACCAAGAACCGCTCCCGCGACGTTTCCCCCCAGAGCGGCATCTGCTCCCGCTGCCTGGATGGCTGCAAGGGCAACTGCGACCTGTTCAACGCCACCTTCCGCAGCCGGGAGCTGCTCTATCCCAGCCCCTTCGGCGAGCTGACCGCCGGCGCGGACAAGGACTACCCGGTGGACTACAGCCACCTGAACATCATGGGCTACGCCCTGGGGGCCGAGGGCGCCAAGGCCGACCCCGACCACGCCACCTTCCCCACGGTCAAGACCGAGACCAGCTATGGCGTGGCCAACAAGGTCAAGATGAAGATCCCCATGTTCACCGGGGCCCTGGGCTCCACCGAGATCGCGCGCAAGAACTGGGAGCACTTCGCGGTGGGCGCGGCCATCACCGGCATCAGCCTGGTCTGCGGCGAGAACGTCTGCGGCATCGACCCCAAGCTGGAGCTGGACAAGAAGGGCAAGATCAAGGAAGCCCCGGACATGCGCCGCCGGGTGGAGGACTACCGCCGCTACCATGACGGCTGGGGCGACATCCTGGTGCAGATGAACGTGGAGGACACCCGCCTGGGCGTGGCCGAGTACGTCCTGGACAAGCTGGGGGTGGAGACCATCGAGCTGAAATGGGGCCAGGGGGCCAAGTGCATCGGCGGCGAGATCAAGGTCCACACCCTGGAGCGGGCCCAGGAGCTGAAGAAGCGCGGCTACATCGTCACCCCGGACCCGGACAACAAGGCCATCCAGGCCGCTTTCAAGGACGGGGCCATCAAGGAGTTCGAGCGCCACTCCCGCCTGGGCTTCGTGGACCAGGAGAGCTTCATGGCCGAGGTGGCCCGCCTGCGCAAGCTGGGGGCCAAGCGCGTGACCCTGAAGACCGGCGCCTATCCCATGCGCGAGCTGGCCATGGCCATCCGCTGGTCCTCGGACGCCAAGATCGACCTGCTGACCATCGACGGCGCGCCCGGCGGCACCGGCATGAGCCCCTGGCGGATGATGTCCGAGTGGGGCGTGCCGGCCATCTACCTGCACAGCATGGCCTACGAGCTCTGCTCCCGCCTGGCCCGGCGCGGGGCCTGGGTGCCGGACATCGCCTTTGCCGGCGGCTTCTCCAGCGAGGACCACATCTTCAAGGCCCTGGCCCTGGGCGCGCCCTTCACCAAGGCGGTCTGCATGGGCCGTGCGCTGATGATCCCGGGCATGGTGGGCAAGAACATCGGCCGCTGGCTCAATGGCGAGGACGGCGGCCTGCCCAGCACGGTCAGCAAGTTCGGCAGCACCAAGGAGGAGATCTTCGTCTGCTACGAGGACCTCAAGGCCAAGTTCGGCAAGGAGATTAACAACTTCCCCCTGGGCGCCATCGGCATCTACAGCGCGGGCGAAAAGCTCCGGGTGGGCCTGCAGCAGCTCATGGCCGGCGCGCGCAAGTGGCGCACCGACCTGATCACCCGCAACGACCTGGCCAGCCTCACCGAGGAGTGCAGCAAGGTCACCGGCATCACCTACATCATGGACGCCTACCGCCAGGAGGCCCTGGATATCATCGACGGCGCGGAGAACGGCCAGATCGCCAAGATCGCCTAGCCGCTAATAAGCGCCTCTCCCGAGGCGGGGCCGGTCCTGGGGGCGCTCCCCGGGGCCGGCCCCACTGTTTTGGGGAGGCGTTACGGGGCCTGCGCGCGGCCGCACAAATCGATTTCCCCCCATCGCCATTCCGGTTAGAATGAAATCCCCGCGCCACGCTCACGCCGGCCCCCGCCGGCCCCAGGCACCCGAGGAACCGCCGCATGGCCAAGTTCTGGGAGGTAATCAAGCAAATCTTCCGGGGCGAGAACGGCCCCGCCCTGAACCCGGAGCAGGAGGAGGAGCTGCGCGCGGCCTTCAAGGCCCGTTACCACAACTTCAAGCTCCTGCTGGCCGCCAACAACAAGGCCCTGGAGATCATGGGCGAGATGGAGGCCACCCTGCGCGGCGGCCGTCCCTTTGGCATGCGCTTCGTGCGGGCCAACTGCACCGCGGTGGGCGTCAACGTGTTCAGCATGGTCAAGAACATGGACGCCCTGGCCCCGGGCAAGTACCCCGAGCTCTTCGAGCGCTTCCGCGAGATCAACGAGCAGATCAACCAGGTCCTGGCCGCCCAGCGTCCCCTGAAGGGCGAGCGCCTGGTCCTGGCCCTGGACGAGGTGGACCGCAACTTCACCGACCAGGCCGGGGCCAAGATGGCCAACCTGGGCGAGGTGCGCAACCGGGTGGGCCTGCGCACCCCGGAGGGCTTTGTCATCTCGGCCCTGGCCTACCAGCGTCTCTTTGCCCACAACGACCTTCAGGCCGAGATCGACCGCCGCATCCAGACCGCCAGCTATGAGCGCATGGACCATCTTTTCGCCCTGAGCTCCACCCTGCAGCAGTTGGTGGTCCGGGCCGAGGTGCCGGCCGACCTGCGCCAGGCCATCGAGGCGGCCTACGACCAACTCCAGGCCCGCACCCGGCCCGGGGTCACGGTCTCCATGCGCTCCAGCGCCCTGGGCGAGGACGACCTGGGGCTGTCCTTCGCCGGCCAATACAGCAGCCAGCTCAACGTCAGCCCGGAGCACCTGATCCAGTCCTACAAGGAGATCGTGGCCAGCAAGTACAGCCTGCAGGCGGTCTTCTATCGCCTGAGCCGGGGCATCCGCGACGAGGACGTGGCCATGTGCGTGGGCTGCCTGGCCATGGTCGACGCCCTGGCCGGGGGGGTGACCTACACCCGCAACGCCCTGGACATCCGCGACCAGAACCTGCACCTCAACAGCGTCTGGGGCCTGCCCAAGAGCGTGGTGGACGGGGCCACCCCGGTGGACCTTTTTGTGGTGGAGCGCGGCGATCCGCCCCGGGTGCTGCGCCAGGAGATCGCCCGCAAGGAGCAGAAGTTCATCTGCTACCCCGAGGAGGGCGTCTGCCGCCTGGACCTGACCGACGGGGAGGCCCTGGCCCCCTCCCTGAGCCCGGAGCAGGTGCGGGAGCTGGCCCGCATCGGCCTGGTCCTGGAGGAGCATTACGGCGGCCCCCAGGACATCGAGTGGGCGGTGGACCAGGAGGGCGGGGTGGTGGTGCTGCAATGCCGTCCCCTGCAACAGAAAACCGCGGCCAATCAGCGCCCGGCCACCAGCCTGGCCGGCGCGCCGGTGCTGGCCGGCGGCGGGGTGACCGCCAGCCCCGGGGTGGCGGTCGGGCCGGTGCACTGGGTGCGGCGCGACACCGACGCCCTGAACTTCCCGGCCGGCGGGGTTCTGGTCTGCGAGCAGGCCCGGCCGCGCTGGGCGGCGCTCTTGTCCCGGGCGGTGGCGGTGGTGGCGGCCGAAGGCGGGGTGGCCGGGCATCTGGCCAACGTGGCCCGGGAGTTCGAGGTGCCGGCCCTGGTGGGGGTGCCCGGCCTGGAGGCCCTGGCCGACGGCCAGGAGGTCACGGTGGACGCCGACGGCCTGAGCCTCTACGCCGGCCGGGTGGAGGCGCTGCTGGCCCAGCAGGGCCGGCGCAAGAACCTGATGGAGGGCAGTCCGGTCCACCAGACCCTGGCCAAGGTCATGAGCCATATCAGCCCCCTGACCCTGCTGAACCCCGACGCGCCGGAGTTCCGGGCGGCCGGGGTGCAGACCCTGCACGACATCACCCGCTTCTGCCACGAGAAGTCGGTGCACGAGATGTTCGCCTTTGGCAAGGAGCACCATTTCTCCGAGCGCTCCAGCAAGCAGCTCTATTACAAGGTGCCCATGCAGTGGTGGGTGATCAACCTGGACGACGGCTTCAAGGAGGACGTGAAGGGCAAGTTCGTGGGTCTGGAGATGATCTCCAGCGTGCCGATGCTGGCCCTGTGGGAGGGCATGATCGCGGTGCCCTGGGACGGCCCCCCGCCGGTGGACGCCAAGGGCTTCGCCTCGGTGATGTTCCAGGCCACCACCAATCCGGCCCTGGTCTCGGCCCTGAAGAGCAGCTACGCCAACCGCAACTACTTCATGATCAGCCGCAACTTCTGCAGCCTCTACTCCCGCTTCGGCTTCCATTTCTCCACCGTGGAGGCCCTGGTGGGCGAGCGGCCCAGCGAGAACTACATCGCCTTCTCCTTCAAGGGCGGCGCGGCCGACCTGAGCCGCAAGCTGTTGCGGGTGCAGTTGGTGGCCCAGATCCTGGAAGAGCAGGGGTTCCGGGTGGAGCGCAAGGAGGACGCGGCCTTCGCCCGTCTGGAGGGCCTGGCCGAGGAGCGGATGGTGGAGAAGCTGCGGGTGCTGGGCTATCTGTCCATCCACACCCGGCAGTTGGACATGGTCATGGCCGATCCGGCCGCGGCGGCCCATTTCGGCCAAAAGATTCGCGGCGACCTGGCCGGGATGTGCGCCGACGGCCAGTGCCACTGGGCCAGCGACGAGGCCGCCCGCCAGGCGGCGGACCAGGCGCCCGTCAGCGGGACGATGGCTGACGCCTAGCCGGCGTCGACCTCCTGGCGCAGGGCGGCGATCTTCTTTTCCTGGAGCTGCTTCTTCTGGTAGGCGTCCTGGATCTTGTAGACCAGTTCGTCGATCTGGGCCGGCTTGAGCAGGTAGTCGAAAGCCCCGGCCTCCATGCCCTCGATGCTGGCCTCCAGGTTGGCGTGGCCGGTGAGCATGATCACCTCCACCAGGGGGTGGCGCTTCTTCAGCGCGCGGATCACCTCCAGCCCGCTCATGCCCGGCATCTTCACGTCCAGCACCACCACGTCCACCGCCTGGCCGTCCAACAGGGCCAGGGCCTCGTGGCCGCTGCCGGCGTTGTAGACCTCCAGCTTGCGCAGGGTCAGGCGGTTGGTCAGGGGCTCCATGAAGTCCGGCTCGTCGTCCACCAACAGCACCTTGATCTGGCTCATGGCCTCACCTCCCGGATGAGTCCCTAATCTATTCCCAGCGCGTCCGCCCCGCAAGGGTCCAAAAAAGGCCCCGGCCGCCGCGGCGGCCGGGGGCCTGGGACCCGGACCGGGCCCCGGCCGGCTTCTCCTCGTGGGGGGGATAGGCCGACCGGAACCCGGAGTGGAGGCTAGTGCTCCAGCTTCAGGCCGATGCCCTCGAACAGGTGCATGATGCCGAACCCGTACCAGAGGGTGTAGACCACGTAGAAGACCAGGGAGAACAACACGATGCCCCACTTGTCGCCGATGTTCTGGGGCTCGATGCCATAGTAGTTGTAGGCGCACTCCACGGCGCGGGTCTTGATGGTGTCGCCCATCTTGCTCTCGGCGAACTTCTTCTGGCGATCCAGGTCCTTGCCCATGGCGGTCAGGACCTGGTGCCAGGTGTAGAGCACCAGGCGCTCGTCCGCGCCGTACTTCTGGGAGAGCTTCTCGCCCTGGTTGTGGTACATGGCGTCGGAGTCGGCCAGGACGTTCTGGAAGATCTTGCCCAGCCCGCCGCTGACCTTGACCTTGTCACCCTCCGCCTGGGCTTGGGCTCCGCTGGCGCTGAAGAGCTTGACCGCCAGTTCGGCCTGCTTGGCGTCCTTCAGGGCCAGGCCCAGATCCACCTGGTTGCCCAGGTACTTCTCGGCTTCCTTCTGCACCTTGGGGATGTAGTAGGCCGAGCCCTTGGAGATGGTGTTGTAGAGGTTGTCCAGGTAGTTGAGCCCGTTCTGGTCGTTGTTGTGCTGGTCCTTGCCATAGAGCGGCAGGAAGATCAGGATGAAGACCACCACGAAGGCGACCATCAGGATCAGGCCGGAGGTCAGTTTCTTGCCCTGGGTGGCCATCAGTGCACCTCCCCCCTGAGCTTATTGATATTCATGACAAAGGTCCCGATGACCCAGGCCGCGAAGATGCCGATCACCACGAAGAAGGCCCAAACGCCGATGGAGTCCAGCAGCTTGGAGGTGTCCTTGGTGATGGAGATGAACTCCATGTCGCCCAGCTTGCCCGGCAGGGCGAAGACCCGGTTGATGAAGCCGGCCAGCACCGCCATGGCGTAGAAGCCGCGGATGTAGATGCCCGGCACCACCTTGGTGACCATGGCCCCGATCTGGATGCCCAACAGCGAGCCCAGCAGCATGCCCATGGCCAGGGTGTAGAAGATGAAGCCGTAGATGGCGTACTGGGTGATGGCCGCGTAACCGGCGGTGAAGACGATCTGGAAGATGTCGGTGCCCACCGTGGTCATGGAGCTGACGCCCAGCACGTAGACGAAGATCGGGAAGGTGAGGAAGCCGCCGCCCACGCCCATGATGGCCGCGGCGAAGCCCACCAGGAAGCCGCTGCCCACCAGGAAGACCCAGGAGATCTGCCGGCCGCCGGGCACCAGGCCCTGGTCGAAGGAGACCATGGGCGGAACCTTCACCGCCTGGAGCTTCTTGGCCAGGCCGCCCAGGTCCGCGCCCTCGCTCTTGGCGTCGCCGCCGTGGAAGTCCTGCTTGCCGCTCTTCTGGGCCTTCAGGAAGTCCAGCAGGGCGTAGAGGCCCAGGAAGCCCAGCATCAGCACGTAGATGGTGGTGATGAAGGCGTCGGAGAGCACCGGGTTCAGTTCGTACAGGGTGCGGTTGATCACGCCGCCGGAGGTGGCCCCGGCGATGGCCCCCACCAGGAAGACCAGGGCCAGGGAAACCGAGACGTTGCCCAGCTTGCGGTGGATCACGGTGCCCATGATGGCCTTGGCGAAGATGTGGAACAGGTCGGTGCCCACCGCCAGGATGCCCTTGATGCCCGCGCTCATCAGGGCCGGGGCGATGATGAAGCCGCCGCCGGCGCCGATGCAGCCGGTGATCAGGCCCGCGCCCAGGCCGATGGCGATGGAGGCCAGGAAGATGCCGGTGGTGTAAAAGGCGGGGCTGTAAGCTTTTTTCCCGCCGATGAACTGCGGGATGGCGTCGCCCAGCTGGTCGGCGAAGGCCACGCCGCCCAGGATGATGGGCACCAGCAGCAGGCCCAGGATGGCCAGGCGTTTTTTATCGCCCAGGATGGTCCTGGACGTCTCCAGCTCCCACTGGGCGTGGGCGCGGCTGGCCGCCATCAGGAAATGTCCGCATTGTCTTGCGAAGCCCATGTCTATTGTCCCTCCACTCCTCTTGGTCCGATACCTGGTTGTCAGGCTGGGGGGGCGCGCGCATCCCACCGTGCGCGTCCCCGGCTATGGTCGGCCGGGTCCTCCTCTGGCCCGGCTGGTCTTCGCTGAAGCCTCCTAGTCCGGCCGGCGGCCCAGGGAGGCGTAGATCTGAGCCAGGAGGGTGTCCAGGTCGCAGGGCTTGACCAGGTAGTCGAAAGCACCCAGGGCGATGCCACTGACCGCCGAGTCCACCGTGGCGTGGCCGGTGAGCATGATCACCTTGACCTCGGGAAAGCGTTCCCGGATCTGGGACAGGGTGGTCAGACCGTCCATCTGGGGCATCTTCTGGTCCAGGATCACCACGTCGCTGGGCCCCTGCTGGAGCATCTCCAGGGCCTCCCGGCCGCCGGGGGCCATGCGCACGCTCAGGCCGCGGCGGGCCAGACGTTTGCTCATGGCCTCCAGGAAACCCTGCTCGTCGTCCACCAACAGCACCCTGATCTCGTCCATGCTCCTCACGCCTCCTTCCGCCGTTTGGCCGGCGGATTTCCGCCCCAGGCAAGGGACGTGGTTAGTCGGCCCGGCAAGTCGCGGACGAAACCAGAGCCGAGACAGGGGCGGCAAGCCCGGCGCTCCCGCCAGGCGACCTGGCAGGGCGATGGCCCGAGGGCCAAGACAGGCGGATAAGCCGACGGGGTGACTGTTGCCATTTGTAACCTAAGATTTGCAATTCGCAACTGATTGGTGCTGCATTGTGATATAATCCACAATAACTTTGCAAGCCCTAATCCGCGCACCCGGGGGATCCGCGTGGACTCGCCCCGCATTTGCAGGCGGCCGTCCCCCTCATCCGCGCACCCTGGGGGCCTGCCCTGCGGCGGGAGCGTACAGCCCTCAGGCCACGGCGGCCTGCTGCGCCTTGGCGGTCGCCGCCGCCCGCAACCGCTCCAGGGATTCCGGCACCCGCAACTTGCACACGAAACCATCCGCGCCGCCACGCTTGGCCAGGCGCTCGTAATTGGGTCCTTCCTCCAGATCCATCAGCACCACATAGAGCCCGGGCAGGGCCTGGCGGAGGTCCGGCAGGGTCTCCGGGGCCAAGCGGCTGGCGGTGTGGGTGTCCAGCAGGAGCAGATC
>CALERA010000474.1 GCA_937908275.1 uncultured Desulfarculaceae bacterium
CCCCGGCCTTCCAGGCCTCGGACGGCGGCTTCGCCTTCTGGCCGGGGAGCGAGCACTCCTGGCCCTACCTCACGGCCTACACCCTGCTGGCCGCCCGGCAACTGGCCCCCAGCGGGGCCAACCTGCCCGAGGCGGTGCGCAAGGCGGCCCTGGACAACCTGCAGCAGTTCGTGCGCCGCACCCCGGCCCCCAAGCCCGGCCAGGTGGGGCAACGGATCAGCGAGGCCCTGGCCCTGATGGTCCTGGCCGAGGAGGGCCGCAAGGTCCGGCCCCTGGTGGAGGCCACCCTGACCCGCGGCCAAGGGCTGCCGCCCTTTGGCCTGGCCGCCCTGATGCGGGCGGCGGCGGCCAGCGGCCTGGACAGCGCCATCGATCCCCTGGTGGCCCAGCTGGAGGCCTCGGCCGTGGTCAGCGCCCAGCACCTGCACTTTGGCGCGGTGAACCCCGGCGGGCTCAAGGCGGTGCTGGGCTCCACCCTGCGCGGCAACGCCATGGCCCTCTGGAGCCTGGCCCGGCTGCGGCCGGACCATCCCCGCCTGGAGGCCCTGGCGGCCTGGGTGGGCCAGAGCCTGGGCCAGGAGCCCTATCTCTCCACCCAGGAGGCGGTCTTCGGCCTCTGGGCCTTGAGCGCCTTCCTGGCCCGCCCCGGGAGCGAGGGGCCGGCCGCCCTGGACGCGAGCCTGGACGGCCGCGCGCTGGGCCAGGCCAGCTTCGCCCGGCCGGTGGACCCGCCCCAGGTCATCAACCTGACCCTGGACCAGCTGGTGGCCGGCCAGACCCAAAGCCTGGAGCTGAGCGCCAGGGAGGGACGGCCCTACTGGAGCGCGCGCCTGAGCCACGCCCCGGCCCAGGCCCCGGCCGAGCCGGTCAACGCCGGCTTCAGCCTGTCCCGCATCCTGCGCCCCGGCGACCAGCCGCCCCAGGTGGGCCAGACCGTGGACTGCCTCTTGACCCTGCTGGTGCCCGAGACCCGGCACCAGGTCCTGATCCATGATCCCTTCCCGGCCGGCCTGGAGCCGGTGGGGGCCTCCCTGGGCCATCCCAGCGCCGAGGACGGCGAACCGCCGGCCTGGGACCCCTGGCAGTGGCGCGAGCTGCGGCGCGACGGCCTGGTGCTCTACGCCCCCCGCCTGTCGCCCGGCGTCTACAGCTTCCGCTACAGCCTGCGGGCGGTGGCCCCGGGCGCGTATCTCCACCGCCCGGCCCGGGTGGAGGAGATGTACGCCCCCGAGGTCTGGGGCCAGAGCGCGGCCGGCCGGCTGGAGGTGCGGTGAGGCGAGCGCCAGGCTGGCTCCGGGCGGCGCGCCGGGGCCTGGCGGCCCTGGCCGGAGCGGCGGGCTTGGTCCTGGCCGCCGTCCTGCTCTGGCCGGGCCAGCTCCCGGAGACCGGCTATGGCCCGGCCGCCGACCGCCTGCTCCTGGCCGGCGACGGCCGCCTGATCGCCAGCCGGGCCCATCCCGCCCGCCGGGCCGGACCCTGGTTGTCGCCGGATGAGATTCCGCCCCTGGTGGCGGCCGCGACCCTGGCCGCCGAGGACCGCCGCTTTGCCCGCCACCCCGGGGTCGATCCCCTGGCCCTGGCCGCCGCCCTGTGGCAGGACCTGCGGGCCGGGCGGGTGGTGCGCGGCGGCTCCACCCTGACCATGCAGGTGGCCCGCCAGGAACGCCCCGCCCCCCGCAGCCTGACGGCCAAGCTGCGCGAGACGGCCCGCGCCCTGTGGCTGGAGGCCCGCCTGTCCAAGGCCGAGATCCTCAGCCAGTACCTCAACCGCGCGCCCTTTGGCGGCCCCCTGGTGGGCCTGGCCGCCGCCAGCCGCGAACTCTTGGCCAAGCCCCCGGACCGTCTCTCCCCGGCCGAGGCCGCCCTGCTCCTGGCCCTGCCCCAGGACCCGGCCCGCCTGCTCCAGCCCGCCCAGCGGCCGCGCCTCCTGGCCCGGCGGAACCGCATCCTGCGGGCCATGGCCCAGGCCGGCCAACTGGACCCGGCCCGCCTGGCCCGCGCCCTGGCCGAGCCCCTGGCCCTGCGCGAACCCCAGCCCCAGGTGTACGCCCCCCACTTCGCCGCCGCCCTGGCCACCCGCCTGCCCACGGGCTGGGCCGGGGAAGCGGCCACCGACCTGGACCCCGGCCTGCAGGAGGCGGCCGGCCTCCTGGCCCGGGCCACGGTGGAGGCCCACCGGGCCGAGGGCGTGGAGCAGGCGGCGGTGTTGGTGCTGCGCAACCGGGACCGGGCGGTGCTGGCCTGGGTGGGTTCGCTGGATTTCAAGGCCCCGGACGCCGGCCAGGTGGATGGGGTCCTGGCCGCGCGCCAGCCCGGCTCCGCCCTGAAGCCCTTCATCTACACCCTGGCCCTGGAGCGCGGCCTGACCCTGGCCGACCGCCTGGAGGACGCGCCCCTGACCCGGGCGGTGGCCGGCGGCACCTTCCGGCCGGTGGATTACGACGGCCGGGAGCGGGGTCCGGTCAGCCTGCGGGTGGCCCTGGCCAGCTCCCTGAACCTGCCGGCCCTGCGCCTGGTGGAGGCCCTGAGCCCGTCGCTGGTGTTGCAGCGCCTGCGGGAGGTGGGCCTGGACCTGCCCCGCGACGCCGAGCACTACGGCCTGGGCCTGGCCCTGGGCGATGGCGAGGTCAGCCTGTTGGACCTGACCACGGCCTACGCCGCCCTGGCCGACCAGGGGCGCTGGACCCCGGCCCGGCTGTGGCGAGGTCAGGCCCCGGCCGAGCCGGTCCGGGTCATGGACCCGGCCGCCGCCGCCCTGATCGGCCAGGTGCTGGCCGACGACGCGGCCCGGGCCCCGGGTTTCGGCCGCCACGGCCCCCTGGAGCTGCCCTTCCCGGCCGCGGTCAAGACCGGCACCAGCCAGCGCCACCGGGACAACTGGTGCCTGGGTTTCACGGCGGACTACACGGTGGGGGTCTGGGTGGGCAACTTCGCCGGCCAGCCCATGCGCGGGGTCTCGGGGGTCAGCGGGGCCGCGCCCCTCTGGCGACAAGTGATGCTGCACCTGCACCGCCAGCACCCCGGCCGCCTGGCCCCCCTGCCGCCGGGCCTGGTCGCGGCCCGGGTCTGCCTGGACAGCGGCCGCCGGGCCGGGCCGGGCTGCCCGGCCAGCCAGGAGGAGCTGTTCCTGGCCGACCACCTCCCGCCCGGCCCCTGCCCGCTCCACGGCCGGACCGCGCCCCCGACCGGACCACCCCGCCTGGCCCTGATCACCCCGGCCCCGGAGGCGACCTACGCCCTGGACCCGGACCTGGAGCCCGGCCTGCAGGTCCTGGCCTGCGCCGCCCGGGCCGAGGGGACGGTCAGCGGCGCGGAATTGCGCCTGGACGGCCAGCCCCTGGCCGGCGGTCCGGAGCCCCTGCGCGCCCGCCTGCCCCTGGTCCCCGGGCGGCACCACCTGGAGCTGCGGGCCTGGGGACCGGGGGGCGAGTCCCGGGCGAAGGCCCGTTTCGCGGTCCTGGGTCTGCCGCGCCAGGCGTCCTCCACCCAACATTCCTACCGTTAGGTAGCCAACGTAGCCTGACGTTACCCACGGGTAGCGACAAATAAGTCAAGCTCCAGCCGGGTGGGCTTTTAGCCCAGGCCCAGCTCCTCCTCGCCCCAACCTGCCGGTGTCCACGCCTAACTACCCGCAATTCGGCCAAGTTAGCCAGCAAGGGCTTCGCTTGTTTCCAATTTTGTAACTCATTAACGTTAAGCCTTGCATTTTTCCATGGCGCATTGCACGAAACCATCCCTGGCCAATCGCGTTATGCAACGCGATGCCACCTCTTTTTATCCCGCTAATTCCGGATGTTGCATCGCGCAATCTGGCACGGGAGTTGCTCCATTGTCCGGGCAAGCCAAGCCGGTTAATTACGCCTGTCAACGCAATCAATCCTGGGAGTGGCCAATGGAGCCGACATGTCATTCCAGCGGATTGTCATAATCTATAATCACTCGCCCTAGTTATTTAATCCGCGCAGATTAGTTTGGCTCACTCGCCTTTTTCAGGCGTGATGGGATGCTTTTGTCCTGATTTTCCGGCGCTTGCCGAAAATAATACTAACGCGAGGAGATGCGTGATGAGAAAATGGTGGGCAATAGGGTTGATGTTGTTGTTGCTGGGCCTCTGCACGGCCTCCTTGCTTCAGGCAGCCGAGCCCGACCCCAGCGGCGGCAAGACCGGCGGCGTGGCCGACGTGATCAAGGCCACCGAGGCGGCCCCCCAGACCCAGCAGGAGTTCGACGAGTTGGCCAAGAACGAGCCCCTGGCCGCCAAGCTGGCCGACGTGGTGGGGCATAACCGGATCGCCATCAACTTCGTCTGGACCCTGGTGGCCGGGTTCATGGTCATGTTCATGCAGGCGGGCTTCGCCATGGCCGAGACCGGATTCTGCCAGGCCAAGAACGCCGGCCACACCATGGCCATGAACTTCATGATCTACGTCATCGGCATGTTGGGCTATTGGATCTGCGGTTTCGCCCTGCAGATGGGCGGCGTGGGCGGAGTGGCCAGCCTGGGCGGCGGCGGGGTGCTGGACGGCGAGGTGGTCATGACCTTGTTCGGCAAGGAATTCGGCCTGTTCGGCACCCATGGCTTCTTCCTCTCCGGGGTGAGCTACGACGCGGTGGTCTTCACCCTGTTCCTCTTCCAGATGGTCTTCATGGACACCACCGCCACCATCCCCACCGGGGCCATGGCCGAGCGCTGTACCTTCAAGTCCTTCGTGATCTATGGTTTCTTCATCTCCATGT
>CALERA010000475.1 GCA_937908275.1 uncultured Desulfarculaceae bacterium
AAATGGTAAAAACTGTAACTTAATCCTTGGTTTCATGTCTGGGGGCAGGTCACCACGCCACCGCTCGCGTGGCCTATATTATGGCAGGATCCTATGTGGGTGCATGTGATCTCAGCCTTTCCTTTGGCCACCAATACCGGGTGGTGCTGGGCACGGCCTGAACGGCAAGTCATTTGTTGACATGGAAATCTGAGCGGGATTACTATGCCCTGCGAAGGAAGTGCTGGGCTTTCTGGCGCTATTTAGATGAGGATAGCCTGATATGAGCGCCGATTTCAACCGTATGGTGTGGCCAGCGCTGTAACAATGAAATGATCATCTCTAGAAGGTTAAATCTGAGACATAACGCGTTTGCAACCGCACAACTTAAGGTTGTTTTAATTTCATACCATAGGTTGAAAGTTCTTTTATAAATCTGAACGCATGAGCCTGCATTTTCAAAGATGATACTTCTAAGCATGTAGCTAATTTATATATTATAAAGTGCTATAGCCAAGATTGATTATCTACCGATTAATGGATTTGGTAGTGCGTGCGTCGAGAGTACTGATTCAATTATGATACGGATTTTCCATTTTACCAGGCGACGCGAGTGCTTGACATACGCAATAGATAAATTAACGATTGAGATGGCGAGTAGTACGGTTTATGAGATAACTACTGCCGTAACGGCTTAAGATTTAACAGCAAGGGGGAATGCATGAAACCAAAGCAAACTTGTTTTATATCGTACTCCAGAAAAGATAATGATCTTAACACTATAAAAATGTTAATAAAATATCTTGAAGAGGCATCTGAAAACAGAATAGATTTTTTGTTTGATGAAAACCTAGAAATTGGTAAAAACTTTATTAGTTTTATGGATCTCATAAATAATGTAGATGCTGTAATTGTATTGATGACGCCTGAGTATAAGCGCAAGGCTGAAGATCGTTCAGAAACGGGCGTTGCTTATGAGTTTCCTTTGATTTTGGAAAGATTGGAAGACTCTATCAAGCTGGACAAATCAAGAGGCGATTCATTTTGTTTTATTCCACTAATCTTTTCCAGGGAATTTAATAACTGCTGTCCCAAGCAAATCAAATATCACAAAAGTTTAGATTTTAGTGATTTTATTGTTCTTAAACATGGGTTAAGTTCGGCAACCGAGCCAAAATACAAAAAATATTTTAAGGAAATAACTAGCCAAATACTTGCCATTGAATCACTAAATAAAACGACAGTACAGAAGGAGTTCTACAGGCTATTAGAGGTACTTTTTTACCAAACAAAGCATGACAATATAACAATTACAGATGTCGGTAATAATATTGATCTATACGTGAAAACCAACTCTTTTCGAGCCCTTCGAAATCAAGCGACATATTTTTTTCTGGGCAGGAAAGGAAGCGGAAAAACTACACTAGGCTATCTTTTATATCTTTTTGATGGCGTTTACTACAAGGCTCACACGAATATAATTGTTGACTCATTAAATCTGGAATATTCTGTCGGCTTAATTTTAAGTAGAAGCTCTCTTTACAAAGATCTCAACGCAGTTATTCATTTTTCATTTTTCTTCCGAATTACCTGGGAGATTCTTATTTATATTAAGTGTTTTCAAGTGATTGTTGAGGAATACAAAAATAATAAATTGAAAGAAAACCAGAGCAGATATGTCCCAATAATTAAAGAATTTTTAAGCATATTTCAAAATGTTGAAGATGACAAGGTATTTGAATACGCGCACGGGAATGACCATCAAGATTTAAACTCATTGTTCCAATGGTGTTTGTCTGAAGTTTCTCTTCATATTGAAAAAAGCATTCTCAAAGCACGTACTGAGGAATCAAATTTTCATTACGATATTACCGCATTGCTAACCAGAAATCAGTTTTTAACTGCAATTCTGCCCCCTAATGTTCTTCGCAGCTTTTATTCCATAGTACAACGGTGCGAGAGGAAGTTTTTTATATCATTTGATGGGTTCGACAATTTATTTGAAAAATTTCGGAATAATACATACGCGTATAAAGATAATAATAGAATTATTAGAATGAATATCGAAAAGCTTTTCCTTGCCGGATTCCTCGAGTTAATTGAGGATGTTAAGGGGAACCAAAGGGGAGACATATTTTATAATCATATTTCTGTATGTGTGACCGTCCCAAAGGACCGGTTTTTGGAAATAAAGCATGATAAGCGCGACTCGTATACATACATAAATCGATTTCACGAAATTAAATGGAGCGGTATTGAACTTGCCATTATGTTACGAAAAAGGCTTGAGCTCTTATACCAATATAGGTCTAATAAAATTAATACTAAAACGAACCAACCCTATTCGCCTGTAGAGAGATTGAATAATGTTATAGAACAAACGGTAGACAACTTGCCGAGAGAAACAAGCATACGAATCGGAACTAAATCATTTTTAAAAGACACCTTCATAAATATTTTAAGGCATTCTTTTTGGCGACCTCGCGAAATTATTATCTATTACGCAAAACTAATTGCTGTTCTTGATGATATTAAAAGCAGAAATATTCAATCGGACAATTTCACTATTAGCAAAATTGTGTCTGAAACAACTTTTGACATTATTGAAACAGAGTTCATATCTGAATTTAAAAATTACTGCGAAAACCTTGTTGATATTATAAACCTGTTTGGAGACAACAAGCAGATACTAGACCATCAAGAAGTTGAGGAAATTATTGGCAGCTATGATTTTAAGTTTGCAAGTTTTAACGATCCAGAGCGAGATATAAAACGAAAAATTGAATTTCTATACGATATTGGTTTTTTAGGCGTCGAAATATCGGATGTTATTAGAGATCGATACAAGCTACTCATTAAAGATATCTTTTGTTTTAACGTTAGTAGCCGAACCTTCGAATTACTTGATCTGCAACGCTTTGATGATTGTAAATTTGTCATTCATCCTATTTTTTGTGAATATTTACGTCTTGATACTACAAGACAAGACAGGTTAGTCCTAGATATTGATTGGGATTATCTTAGGTCCCAGGACATTTACGTTCGACCATAAATTAACAAACAGTAAATATGGCTCATCCGGCAAATGCCGGCATGGAGTCATGCAGGAAGTAGAGTCGTAGCTTGAAGTACTTGTCGTCCATGAAGCCATGGGCTTGACGTTTGAGGACCTTGATATTGTTTTTGAGTGTACAGTGAGAGTGCTGCATAACTCTTCGCAGGGGTTTCGGCTCCGTTTTTTACCCGATTCGCCCCCGCCGCCAGTAATTTTTGCTCCATCCCTGCTATGAAATGCCGTGCTTGGCTGGCCCTCGGCGGCCTTGGCCAGGGCATTGCCCCCAGCCCCGGCATGGGGGGCCGCCCCCTATGCCCAGACCAGGCGAGCCGCCTTCTTCAAGGTGAAGGCCATGGCGTCAGAAGTAATTGCAGCCCCACCTTGGCCGTCCCCAGGTAGCGCGCCCGGGCCATGTGGCATGGCCGGCCACCACAAAACCCATTTCGGCCCCCACCGCCACATGCACCTTGTAGCCGTAGCAGGCCTTGCCGCCTTTGACCGTCCAGGCCGCGTCGACATCGCCGGAATAGGTGGTCTTCACCTCATGGCCGCCGCTGCCGTCAGTGGATTCAATCACGTCCTGCCGCTTGCGGGGACGGCGAGAGCTTTCTACCAAGCTGGCGTCCACGATGATGCCGGCCTTGATCTCCAGGCCGCCAGCCTCGATCTGTGCGTTGATCTGTCCAAGAGGGGCTGAGCCAAACCCTTGGCGTGCAAGTGGTTGCGGAAACGGTAGATCGTGGAATTGTCCGGGACCTAGTGGTCAAGGCTGAAGCCGCAGAAATGGCTGAAGGAAATGCGGTCTTCCAGGTTTTCCGAAAGCTCACGGTCCGACAGGCCGTACCAGGATTGCAGCAGCAGAGCATTGAACATGCCCAGGGCGGGATAGGCGGGGTTGCCCACCGCGTCGGGCCGTCGCTCCAGGTCCTTGTCCAACAACGCCTCTATGGGCCGCCAGTCTATAATCGCGTCTATCTTTTCAGGGGTCTTCTGGCTGCGCTGACGCCTATGAGCCGCCTGGTCCGCGAATCCACCCTTGAAATCGAATCTGGTGGACATTTGCAACGCCCCTAGTTGGTTTGCTGCATTATATCAATTTGTTATCCCTATTAGAACCAAAAGCTGACCTGCTCGCCCGTGCAGCACTCTCGAGATATCATTCTTGCCAGTTAGGAAACAACTTATATACTGCCATCTCACTTTATCGCCGGGCCAAGTCCGTCAAGGTGGTGTACGAGGGTCGCGCCATCCTGTAGCTGATCAAGCGGCTAGCCGTTTGACCGCCTCGATCTCCTCTCTCGGTTCTTGTCGACCGGCCTGGGCCTGACCCAGGGCCTCGGCCGACATGTATCTGCGGGCCACGGCCCACTCGTCGTTCTGCTCGGCCAACACGGCTCCCACCAGCCTGACGATGGCGGGGCGGTTGGGGAAGATGCCCACCACATCGGTGCGGCGCCGGACCTCCCTGTTAAGCCGCTCCTAGGGGTTGTTGGACCACACCTGCCGCCAAACCGCCTTGGGGAAGGCGCTGAAGGCCAGGATGTCCTCAGCCACTTCTGCCAGCAGCTTGGCCGCCTCGCCGAAACGCTTCTCCAGTTGCTCCACCACCCGGCCATGCTGGGCCCAGACCTCATCCGCGTCCGGCTGAGCAAAGATCGAGCGCACCAAGGTGGCCACCAGGTCTTGGGCGCTCTTGGGCATCCTTATGAGCAGATTGCGCATGAAATGGGTGCGGCACCTCTGCCAGGCCGCGCCGGGAAACACCGAGGCCAGGGCCGCCTTGAGGCCCAGGTGTTCATCGGAGATGGTCAGTTTCACCCCTGAAATGCCCCGCGCCACCAGGCCGCGCAAGAAGGCCGTCCAGCCGGCGCCATCCTCGGTGGTGACCACCTCCACCCCCAAAACTTCCCCTTTGCCCTGGGTGTTGACCGCCGTGGCGATGACCGTGGCCACGTTCACCACCCGGCCGACTTCGCGGCAGCGCTGGCTGATGGCGTCCAGCCACAGGAAGCTATAGGGCCCCTGGTCCAAAGGTCGGTTGCGAAAGCCATCGACCACCTCGTCGAGCCCCTTAGCCATCTCCGACACCTGGCTCTTGGACATGCCCGTCAGGCCTAGGGTTTGCATCAGGCCTTCCACCCGCCGAGTAGACACCCCGCGAACGTAGCTCTCCGTCACCACCTGCACCAAGGACCGCTCCGAGCGCCGGCGTGGGTCCAAAAGCCACTCCGGGTAGTAGCTGCCCTTGCGAAGCCGCGGCATGGCCAGGTCTATGCTGCCCACCCGCGCGTCCCAGCGCCGCTCGCGGTAGCCGTTGCGCTGATTCACCCGCTCCAGCCCGCTCTGGCCGTAGGGAGCCCCGCAAAGATTGTCCGCCTCGGCGCTCATCAGCGTCACGGCCATGGCCCGCACCATCTCGTGCAGCAGGTCCACGTCCGCCGTTTCTAGCTGTGGAGTAGCCCCCGTTTGGAGCGGACACCCTGCATAGCCTGGAGATAGGACTATGCCTGGTGCTATGCCTATGTCTTACGAGGCGGGGAAGGTCGAGGTGGTGAGCAGCGTGCAGCGCCGGAGGCGTTGGACTCTGGCAGAAAAGGTTCAGTTGGTGGAGGAGGCCAACCAGCCTTGGGGCAGCATTTCCTACGTTGCCCGCAAATATGGTATTTCTGCCAGCCAACTCTTCCGATGGAGGCGGCTGATGGCCGAGGGCGGCAAGACGGCGGTGCAGGCCGACGACGAGGTGGTGGCCGCAAGCCAAGTCAAAGAGCTCAAGCGCCAGATCAGACAGTTGGAGCGATTGCTGGGCCGCAAGACCATGGAGGTGGAAATCCTCAAGGAGGCATTGGAGATCGCCTGCTCAAAAAAACTGATCTCGCGGCCGCCGCTGCTGCCAGGGGACGATTCCCAATGAAGACCGTGGCTGACACCTTGGAGGTTTCCCGGTCCAACCTGGCCAAGAGGGCTGGGAGCGGCAAGCCGCGCCGCCTCTACCACAAGGCCGACGACGCTTGGCTGTTACCCCTCATTCGCCGGATCGCCGACAGCCGGCCCACCTACGGCTATCGGCGGGTGGGCGCTCTGCTCAATCAGGAGTTGGCCTCGCAGGACAAGCTTCCGGTGAACCACAGGCGCGTCTACCGGGTCATGCGGCAAAACAGGCTCCTGCTGGCTAGACACACGGGGCGAGGCCGGAAGGTTCCGCACCAGGGCAAGGTCATCACCCTCAAGTCCAACCAACGTTGGTGCTCGGACTCCTTCGAGATTCCCTGTTGGAACGGCCAAACAGTAAGAGTGGCCTTCGCCCTGGACACCTGCGATCGGGAAGCCATTTCCTGGGTGGCCACCACGGCGGGCATCTCGGGCGAGATGATCCGGGATATCATGGTGGACGCCGTGGAAGCGCGGTTCGGCCCCGTTGAGCGGGTGCCCAGGCCCGTGGAATGGCTGACAGACAATGGCAGCTGCTACACAGCTTCAGAGACCGTGAGCTTTGCCCTGGCATTGGGCTTGGTGCCCTGCTTCACACCCGTAAGGAGCCCGGAGTCCAACGGCATGGCCGAGTCGTTTGTAAAAAGCTTCAAGCGGGATTACGTCTTCGTGAGCCCGAGACCGGAGGCCGTTTCCGTCTTGGAGCAAATAGCCGGCTGGTTCCAAGACTACAACGAGGTCCGCCCTCACAAGGGCTTGCGGCTGCTGTCTCCAAGACAGTTCATCCGCAGAAACCTACAAACCGCAGAGTGTCCGATTTAATGGGGGTAACTCCAGTCCTACATGAGCACCGGCGGTACTGTCCATGTCTTTACTCCTTAGGAGATGCTGGCTTAATGTCGCAACTCCCAGGCCTTGGCAAGACGTTCGCGAGTTGTTGCATGTAGCCGTCTGAGGCCCATGACTTGCGCCATTTTCACCACAGGGTCCTCCTCAGGGAGAAGGGTAGAGGCCACTTCCCTGGCTAGCGCTACCAACTCGGCTTGGCAAATCTCATCGGCCGAGCGGGTCTCTTCACCCACGCTGGCCCGGAACTGATCCCATTGCCCTGGGGTGGATCCGGCCGGCCAGAAAAAGATTTCACCCTCCTCTTTGACCGATCGAAATTCCCGCTGGGCCAGACCCCAGACCTTTTCACGAATCCTGGCCCCGGCTTTATGGAATCCGCTCCACTTGGCGATGCGCCGGGCCAACACGTCGTCCCGAATGGGGCCCTCAGCGGCCACGATCGACCGGATCGCCGCGGCCAGGGCTGCCTCGTTACCATCCGCCAATAGGTCTGTCTTGGCATCATCGCCTGGCTGTGCTGCGGTCGCCGGACTCGCAGCGCTGCGCCCGGCATATCCAGCCGAGGCCGGACCACCTGCACCGGAAGGCTCGACCACCGTGGTTGGAGGTGCCTGGGCGGCCTCGTTAGGCCTGCCGGGGCTTTCGCTCACCGAGTCGTCTGGCACTGCCTTTTTTGGCTTGGATTGTGCGGCTTCTCGCTGGGCGCTCTCCTTGGCCTCACGCTTTTTTTGGCTTTTGGCCTGCTCCAGGATCGCCTGCAGTCGGGCATCTAGCTTAGTCGCCGCCGACTCGGAGTCATGCCACCAATCCGTGGACCAGGTGCGCACAATCGCCCAGCCCAGGCCGCGCAACACTTGCTCCCGCAGCTTGTCGCGGTCTCTGGCCGTCGCTGCTCGATGATATGATGCGCCGTCGCACTCCACCCCGGCCAGATAGGCCCCCGGCCGATCCGGGTCCACCACACCCAGGTCGATGCGGAAGACCGACACGCCCACCTGGGGATGCACGGTCCAGCCCCGGCGGGAAAGGGCCTCGGCCACGATCTCCTCGAAGGGCGAGTCGAAGTCGCCGCGCGGAGCGGTCGCCTCCTCGGCCAGAGCCCTCACCCCACGGCGGGCGTACTCCAGGAACAGCTTCAGGTCGGCCACGCCCTTGGCCTTGGTGCGCGACAGGTCAATCTGATCCGGTGGCAGTGAGGCGAAGACCTTGAGTTCGTGGCGGGCGCGGGTGACGGCTACGTTCAGGCGGCGCTCGCCGCCGTCCTTGTTGAGGGGGCCGAAGTTCATGGACACCCGGCCGCTCAGGTCCGGGCCGTAGGTGATGGAGAAATACATCAGGTCGCGCTCATCACCCTGCACGTTCTCAAGGTTCTTCACGAACACAGGCTCCGGCTGGTCATCACGGAAGAACTGATCCAAGGCCGGGTTATGGCGACGCTCTTCGTCCAGCAGGTCCTCGATCAGCTTTTGCTGTTGCGAGTTGAAGGTGACCACGCCGATGGACTTGCCGCTGTCTGCAAACGCTCGGTCGGTCAGCCTGTCCACGATGTCGGCCACTACGGCTTTGGCCTCGACCTGGTTGGTGCGGCTGCCGCCCTTGTCGTAGACGCCGCCTTCAACCAGGTGCAGGGAGACCGCGCGGTCGCTGGTCACCGGCGAGGGGAAGGTCACCAGACCGCCACCGTAGTAGCGATGATTGGAAAAGGCGATCAAGCTCTCGTGGCGACTGCGGTAGTGCCAGTTGAGCTGCAGATTGGGCAAGCCGGCGCTGTTGCACTCATCCAGGATGCTCTCCATGTCGCCTCCCACCTCCACCTCGTCATCGGCCTCCTCATCCTCGACCCGATTGAAGAAGTTGGTGGGCGGAAGCTGTTTGGGGTCGCCCACCACCACTACCCGTTGACCGCGGGCCATGGCGCCGATGGCGTCCCAGATCGGTATCTGGCTGGCCTCGTCAAAGACCACCAGGTCGAAGGCGGTTCGCCCGGGTGGCAAATATTGGGCGATGGACAAAGGGCTCATCAGAAGGCAAGGGGTCAGGGTGGGCAGGGCAGTGGGCAGGTTCTCCACCAACTGCCGCAAAGGGATATGGCGCTTCTTCTTTTGGGTCTCCCTGCGCAGCAAGCCCCATTCCGAGGACTTGCGTACATCGTCCGCGTCTGGCGTTTCTTGATGCAAGCTGGCCCGGATGCACTGTTTGGCCAGCTCGGCCAGCTTCTTGTCCAAGCGGCGGAAGTCGTCTATGGCCTGCTCGTGCTCAGCCGACACGAAGCGTTGCAGCAACTGGTCGGCATCCACCGCCGCCTTCAGCCACCAGCGGCAGTAGTTGACGGCGAGGACGTCCCTGGCTTGCTTGTAATGCAGGTCTCCTTTGACCAGGGCCTCGGCCAGGCTGCCCAGGCCCTTGGCGTGGGCCTCGCCCAGCACTCGGTTCCAGTCACACCATGGCTTGAGCATCCGCCCATGGGCCAGGATGGCCTGGCATTGGTCAGCCAGGGCCGCCGGCTCCAGGTCTTCTAGGTACCGACCGGATGGGGCGTCATCGCCCATGCGAGATGCCAGTTCGGCCAGGGCGGCCTGATAGCGCTGGTTGGCGGCCAGGAACTCAGCCCCGGAAAGCGCGGCCGCTCCGGTAGGCTGGAGCAGCAGGTTGTTGACCCCGACCAGGCTGGTCAGCGCCGCTAATCCGCTGGCCAGGGTCTGGGGGTCATCGTAAAGGGCAGCCAGCCCCTGGCTCAAACATTCGCCCAGGCCGCGGGCTGAGGCGATTTGCTCGGCTTGGGTCTCCAGACCCCGCCAGAGGCCGGCGGTTAGCAATTCGAGGTCTTGGTAGTCGGCTAACTTGGCATCATGCTCGCGGACGCCCTGCAACAGATCAAGGTCACGACCACAGTTGATCGGTTTATTCTGACCGGGTTCTGCCAGGGCCAATACAGCATTGCGCACCCTCCGGCGCGCGAAATAGCTTTTGGGCCACCACGTTTTTTCCGCTTGTCGCCAGAGATCGGAAGAGCACACGTCTGAACTCCAGTCACGGCTACATCTCGT
>CALERA010000476.1 GCA_937908275.1 uncultured Desulfarculaceae bacterium
ACCACCGAGATCTACACTCTTTCCCTACACGACGCTCTTCCGATCTGCCCGTTGACCAGGCCCGGGAGTTCAACACGCCCACGCCCACGCCCATCGGCCGGTCCCTGACCCATCCCTTCTTCAATATCTTTGACACCGCGGCGGTGCTGGACGAGTCGGGCCTGCCCCACCAGAAGTTGTTGCCCTACATGAAGCACATCCTCTCGGCCCAGCACAGCCCCGAGGCCCTGAAGGCGGCGATCATCAACACCTGCCTGAACCACAACTCCCTGACCGACGCGGTGCGCGCCCCCCGCTTCGCCAACTATGACTTCGTCAGCTTCACCGGCCTGTTCATCGACCTCTACGACGAGGACCTCCAGAGCTACGTCAACTTCTTCCAGCCGGTGGGCCTGACCATCAAGCCCAAGGGCAAGACCCGCGAGGTGGAGATGACCACCGAGGAGATCCGCCACGTGCTGGACAAGCTGCCCCTGGCCACTCCCAGCCTGCCCCTGGCCGACGTGTTGGGCTTTGACGAGCCCGAGATCCCGGCCGAGAAGTTCACCTACCAGCCGGGCTACTTCAAGCGGGGCTAGGCTCCGGGCGGACCAAGTCCACGCGGCGGGGCCTTTGGGCTCCGCCGCTCGCATTTAGGCAGAATAATTGAATAATCAGGGGCAGCCCAGGGCCTGTTAGCATTATTGGATTTGTGTGATGCGCTGCTGGATGTCATTGCGAGCGCAGCGAAGCAATCTCTTGCGGTATTATTTATTACCTTCAATATGTTAAAAAAACAGGAAGAGATTGCCGCGTCGCTCTGCTCCTCGCAATGACAAAAAAGGATTCTCGGGGCCCATCGTCCGCCCCGATTCGGATTACCAATCTGGTATTGCCGTTTGTGTGAACAGGCCCTAGTCGTCGCCCACCGGGGAGCGCCAGGACTTGATCCGGCCGCGGGCCTTTTTCTGCTCCAGGCGGCGCTGGCGCGCGGCCCGGCTGGGACGGGTGGGCCGGCGCGGGGGCGGCGGCGGGGCGTTGAGTTCGGCCAGGCGGCGGGCCAGACGCAGCAGGGCGGCCTGGCGGTTCTGCTCCCGGCTGCGGCGCTCGGTGGCGCTGACCACGATTCCGGTGGGCAAATGGGTCAGGCGCACCCCGGTCTCCACCTTGTTGCGGTGCTGGCCGCCGGGGCCGGTGGCGCGGAAGAACTCCCAGGCCAGTTCGTGCTCGGGCGGGGGATCGAAACCGGACATGGCGCTAGGGCCGGGGGCGGAGGTCGCGCTCCACGAAGGCGTAGGCGCTGTGGTTGTGGATGGACTCGAAGTTCTCGCTGTCCACCGCGAACCATTGGATGTTGGGGTCCTGCTCCAGCTTGCGGGCCACCTCGCGCACCACGTCCTCCACGAACATCGGGGTGGCGTAGGCCCTGTCGGTGACGTGCTTCTCGTCCTCGCGCTTGAGCAGGCTGAAGACCTCGGCGCTGGCCGATTCCTCCACCAGGCGGATCAGGTCCTCGATCCAGATGAAGCGGGTGAAGCGCACCGCCAGGCGCACCATGCCGCGCTGGTTGTGGGCCCCGCCCTCGCTGATCTCCTTGGAGCAGGGGCACAGCGTGGTCACCGGCACCGCCACCTCCACCACCAGGTCGTAGCCGTTGGCGTTGAGGCTGCCCCGGAAGCTGACGCCGTACTCCATCAGGCCCTGGGCCCCGCTGACCGGCGCGGTCTTGTTGACGAAGTAGGGGAACTCCACCTCCATGTGGGCGCTGGCCGCGTCCAGCCGGGTCTTCATCTCCTCCAGGATTCCGTGCAGGTTGCGGATGTTGATGTTGTTGGAATGCTCGGAGAGGACCTCGATGAAGCGGGACATGTGGGTGCCCTTGTATTGGTGGGGCAGGTCCACGTACATGTTGATGGAGGCCACGGTCTGCTGGGTGCCATTGGCCCGATCCAGCACCGTGATGGGATAGCGGATGTTCTTCACCCCCACCTTGTCGATGGCGATGTTGCGGTCGTCAGGCTGACTTTGGACGTCGATCATGGGAGCGCTCCCGCCCTGGACAGTCAGGGCAGGCGAATTATAAGGCGGAACGGGAGGGGCCACAACCCCTCCCGTTCCGATTCGGGCAATTGGTCGGAAACCCGGGCCTACCAGCCCCAGCTCAGGTGCTGGTGGATGCTGTCGGCGGCCTTGCGGCCGGCGCCGGCGGCCAGGATGACCGTGGCCGCGCCGGTGACGATGTCGCCGCCGGCCCAGACCTTGGGCTTCTTGGTCTTGCCGGCCTCGTCGGCGTCGATGTAGCCCCACTTGTTCACGGCCAGGCCGGGGGTGGTGGCGGTGACCAGGGGGTTGGCCCCGCTGCCCACGGCGATGATGGCCATGTCGCAGTCGATGGTCTTGGTGCTGCCGGCCTTGGCCACCGGGCGACGGCGGCCGCTCTCGTCAGGCTCGCCCAGCTCCATCTCCTGCAATTCCACGGCCTTGAGCCAGCCGCGCTCGTCGCCGATGAAGCGGAGGGGGTTGTGCAGGTAGAAGAACTGGATGCCCTCCTGCTCGGCGTGGTGCAGTTCCTCGGCCCGGCAGGGCATCTCCTCGTGGGAGCGGCGATAGACGCACTTGACGTCGTCGCAGCCCATGCGCATGGCGGTGCGCAGAGCGTCCATGGCCACGTTGCCGCCGCCGAAGACGCAGACGTGCTGGCCCTTGACCAGGGGGGTGTCGTACTCGGGGAAGAGGTAGGCCTTCATCAGGTTGCTGCGGGTGAGGTACTCGTTGGCGCTGTAGACGCCCATCAGGTTCTCGCCCGGGATGCCCAGGAAGCGGGGCAGGCCCGCGCCCACGCCGATGTAGACGGCGTCGAAGCCCTCTTTGTCCAGCAGCTCGTCCACGGTCACGGTGCGGCCCACCACCGCGTTGCACTCCACCTTCACGCCCAGGCGCTCCAGGAAGTTGACCTCCGCGGCCACGATCTCCTTGGGCAGGCGGAACTCGGGGATGCCGTAGACCAGCACGCCGCCGGGCTTGTGGAAGGCCTCGTAGATGGTGACCTCATGCCCCTTGCGGATCAGGTCGCCGGCCACGGTCAGGCTGCCGGGGCCGGAGCCCACCACCGCCACCTTCTTGCCGGTCTTGGGCTTCACCGGGGGCATGGGCACCTCGGAGCGGCCCCGGGCCCAGTCGGCCGCGAAGCGCTCCAGGTTGCCGATGGCCACCGGCTTGTCCTTCTTGCCCACGATACAGTTGCCCTCGCACTGGTTCTCCTGGGGGCAGACCCGGCCGCAGACCGCGGGCAGGCTGTTCTTCTCCCACAGCTTGAGGATGGCGCCCACGAAGTCGCCCTCGGCGATGCGATTGATGAACTCGGGGATCGGCACCCCCACCGGGCAGCCCTCGACGCAGGCGGGCTTCTTGCACTGCAGGCAGCGGCTGGCCTCGGCCAGGGCCATCTCGGCGGTGTAGCCCAGGGGGACTTCCTTGAAGTTGCGGCGGCGGACCTCGGGGGCCTGCTCGGGCATCTGGTGGCGGCCCACCTTCTCCTTCTTCACTTTATCTTCGGCCATGGTCGGCTTCTCCACGTTTAGGCGGCTACTGATTGGCGGCGCAGGAGCACTTGTGCTGGTAGAGGTCCATGGCCTCCTTCTCCTGCTTCTGATAGGCGGTCAGGCGGCGGCCCAATTCCTCGAAGTCCACCTTGTGGCCGTCGAACTCCGGACCGTCCACGCAGGCGAACTCGGTCTTGCCGCCCACGCTGACCCGGCAGCAGCCGCACATGCCGGTGCCGTCCACCATGATGGCGTTGAGGCTGACCATGGTGGGCACCCCGAACTCGGCGGTGACCTTGGCGCAGAACTTCATCATGGGCACGGGCCCGATGGTCACCGCCTCCTTGACCTCGCTGCCCAGCTTGGTCAGCTGCTCGCGCAGGACGTCGGTGACGAAGCCGTGATGGCCGTAGGAGCCGTCATCGGTGCAGACGTAGAGCTCGTCGGTGGCCGCGCGCATCTTGTCTTCCATGATCAGCAGGTCCTTGGTGCGCGCGCCGATGATGCCGATGACCTTGTTGCCGGCCTGCTTGAAGCCGCGGGTGATGGGGTGCAGCACCGCCACGCCAGTGCCGCCGCCCACGCAGATGATGGTGCCCTTTTTCTCGATGGGGGTGGGGCGGCCCAGGGGCCCGGCGATGTCCTGAATGTAGTCCATCACGTTCAGGCTCTTGAGCAGCGCCGTGCTCTTGCCCACCACTTGGTAGATGATGGTGATGGTGCCGCGCTTGGGGTCGCTGTCGGCCATGGTGAGCGGGATGCGCTCGCCGGTCTCGTTGACCCTGAGGATCACGAACTGACCGGGGCGAGCCTTGGCCGCGATTTTGGGGGCCATGATCTCGTTGGCCACCACCGTGCCCTGGGCCAGTTCCGTTTTGGACAAAATTTGGAACATATCGCCTCCTGGATGCCGAGGGGTCTCTGGCTTAAATCAATACGGCCCCAATCCAGGGCCGTTCCATGACTCAAAGCTGTGGTCACAATCCGCCGCTCCATCAATTACCATTCATGCCTAAGGATGTCAATTGCCTATGGTTTTTTGTGCAATCCCCTAATAAACCTGGGCATTGTGCAATTGCGCAATAATGATTACTAGCTATATTATAGCTTTCAAAGAAAAGCTATCGGCGTTCTGTTCATTATGTGATTTGGCATTTGACAAGCTGTGCCTAATGCCTTATTCCTTATTTCATGGCTTTAAACTGGGAGAAGTGCCATGAGCCGCCTTCACATCAGAATTCACTCCATGATTACCACGGCTTGCTTGCTGGCCGGGCTCCTGCTGCTGGGCGGTCTGGTCGCTCCCGCGCAATCCCAGGCCTCTGAATTACAGGTCCTGGATTGGACCCTGGGCTACCAAATCCAGTACGACCTCAATGGCAACCGCAACCAAACCGCCTACACCGCCGAGTTCTCGGTGCGGGTGGATGATTTCAGCGATATGGTCGCCTACTGCGTGGACCTCTACCAGACCATCAACAAGAGCACCTATCAGGTGACCCTGGATCCGGTGCTGGGCGACCCGGCCTTCACCCTGCAGGCGGCCTGGCTGATTGGCCACTACGCGTCCGGTTTGGGCCTGGCCGACAGCGGCGTCAGCCTCAAGGCCAGCATCACCGCCCTGCAGATCGCCATCTGGGAGGTCATCTACGACCACGCCAACACCGACCTGACCAGCGGGAGCTTCGTGCTCAAGAACGTTTACGGCTCCGAATCCGCCCTGGTCCAGCAACTGGCCACCCAATACCTGGCCTCGCTGCCGGACGAGATTTCCTCCACCGGCCTGACCATCGCCGGCGTGGCGCGCAGCAACAAGGTCCAGGACCTGCTCTACGGCAACAAGAGCAGCGCCGCCACCCCCGAGCCGGGCTCCATGCTGCTCTTCGGCTCGGCCGCGGCCTGCGTGGGCTGGCTGCGCCGGCGCAAGCCCCGGGGCGACGCCCAGGCCTAGCCTCTCCCCCACTCCCGCCTTCCTTCCCCGCCCGGGATCGGTGCGCACAACCGATCCCGGGCGGTCTTGTGCAGTTATTATCTTGACGAGGTTCGCAAAGCGTGATATTCGCCGGATGGTAATTCGTTCGCCCCTAGGGACAGTTGCCCCTGCCGCGCCACCCTGGCGGACCTGGGCGGGGACGAAAGCTGGCCACAAGAAGAGTTGGAGCGGCGAGTCAACCACCGGTTGACAGTGCCGATTAATTTGGGAACCCTGCTGAACGTTACGGTGCTAGGAGGAAAGACATGCCCAAGCTGCCGGAGCCGGCCAAAGGAGCCAAGGATTACGAGATCGCGGAAGCTGCCGAGAAATACATGAAGCCCATTCGGCAGATCGCCGAAGAGCTCGGCGTCACCGACGAGGAGCTCCTGCCCTACGGTCACTACGTGGCCAAGGTCGACTTCATGAAGGTGCTCAAGCGCCTCGGCAAGAAACCCGATGGCAAGTACATCGACGTCACCGCCATCACCCCCACCCCCCTGGGCGAGGGCAAGTCCACCTCCTCCATGGGCCTGGTCGAAGGCCTGGGCAAGCGCGGCAAGAACGTGACCGCGGCCATCCGTCAGCCCAGCGGCGGCCCCACCATGAACATCAAGGGCTCCGCGGCCGGCGGCGGCCTGGCCCAGTGCATCCCGCTCACCCCCTTCAGCCTCGGCCTGACCGGCGACATCAACGCCATCATGAACGCCCACAACCTGGCCATGGTGGCCATGACCTCGCGCATGCAGCACGAGTTCAACTACACCGACGCCCAGCTGGCCAAGCGCAACTTGAAGCGCCTGGACATCGATCCCCGCCGTCCCGAGATGGGCTGGATCATCGACTTCTGCGCCCAGAGCATGCGCAACATCATCATCGGCCTGGGCGGCAAGTCCGACGGCTTCATGATGCAGTCCCGCTTCGGCATCGCCGTGTCCTCCGAGATCATGGCCATCCTGGCCGTGGCCAAGGACCTGAAGGACATGCGCGAGCGCATGGGCAAGATCATCGTCGGCTACAACAAGCACACCGGCGCCCCGGTCACCACCGAGGACCTGGACGTGGCCGGCGCCATGACCGCCTGGATGGTCGAGGCGCTCAATCCCAACCTGCTGCAGACCCTCGAGGGCCAGCCGGTCTTCGTGCACGCCGGCCCCTTCGCCAACATCGCCATCGGCCAGAGCTCCATCATCGCCGACCGCGTGGGCCTGAAGCTGGGCGACTACCACGTGACCGAGTCCGGCTTCGGTGCGGACATCGGCTTCGAGAAGTTCTGGAACCTGAAGTGCCGCTTCTCCGGCCTGAAGCCCAACTGCGCGGTGGTCGTGGCCACCATCCGGGCCCTGAAGTGCCACGGCGGCGCCCCGATCCCGGTGCCCGGCAAGCCCATGCCGGCCGAGTACGGCAAGGAGAACGTGGGCTGGGTCGAGAAGGGCTGCGCCAACCTGGTGCACCACATCAACAACGTGAAGAAGGCCGGCATCAACCCCGTGGTCTGCATCAACGCCTTCTACACTGACACCAAGGACGAGATCGCGGCCGTGCGCCGCCTGGCCGAAGAGGCCGGCGCCCGCGTGGCCCTGTCCAAGCATTGGGAAAAGGGCGGCGACGGCGCCCTGGAGTTCGCCGACGCGGTGATCGAGGCCTGCGAGGAGAAGAACGACTTCAAGCTCCTCTACGACCTCAAGATGCCCCTGCGCGCCCGCATCGAGAAGATCGCCACCGAGATCTACGGCGCCGACGGCGTGGACTACTCGGCCGACGCCATGGCCAAGGCCGAGAAGATCGAGAAGGATCCCGAGCTGAGCAAGCTGGGCACCTGCATGGTGAAGACCCACCTGTCCCTGTCGGACAACCCCGTGAAGAAGGGCGTGCCCAAGGACTGGAAGCTCTTCGTGCGCGACATCCTGGTCTACGGCGGCGCGGGCTTCGTGGTCCCGGTGGCCGGCACCATCACCCTGATGCCCGGCACCGCCTCCGACCCGGCCTACCGTCGGGTGGACGTGGATGTCAAGACCGGCAAGGTCAAGGGCATCTTCTAGTCTCCTTCCGAATCCTGGCATCACCAAAGGCCCGGGGGCTCGCGCCCCCGGGCCTTCTCGTCGCATCCCCGCTGTTGATTCCACTAGTTGCCTGCCATACACGTAATCACCATATAGATTATGGTCATAATGGCCTGTATAGCTACTTCACCGCTAGGCGGACCATGGTTTAGCTTGCCCCTTTAAAAAATTTTGTGTATCGTCGCAAAAGACACCATCACGATATGAACGGTGGGCTTAATGATGATTTTCACAAGCCCCCAATCCTGGCCCCTCGCGGTCCGACCCGGAGCCCTGGGCGCTCCCCGGTCGGCGGCGCGCGCTGGAGTTCCCTGCTCGCGGCGGCGGCGGGCGGCGCGATCCCCGGCACCCTGATCAAGGCGAATCAGGCCGTAGGCCTAAGGGCGCGGCTCAACCCCCTCTAGCCGGGCGGGCAGCGGAGAACACCGCGCGCCCACTGCCGAAGGACGAGGATATGGCAGCCCAAAAGGACAGCAAGGTTGGAGCGGTGATGGTAGTGGGCGCCGGCATTGCCGGAGTGCAGGCGTCCCTGGACCTGGCCAACGCCGGCTATTACGTCTACCTGGTGGAGAAGACCTCGGCCATTGGCGGGCGCATGGCCCAGCTGGACAAGACCTTCCCCACCAACGACTGCGCCATGTGCATCGTCTCGCCCAAGCTGGTCGAGTGCGGCCGCCACCTGAACATCGAGATCATCACCAACGCCGAGGTGGAGGCCATCGCCGGGGAGCCGGGCAACTTCGCGGTCAAGGTCCACCAGGACCCGCGCTTCATCGACCCGGAGAAGTGCACCGCCTGCGGCGACTGCATCAAGGCCTGCCCGGTGGAGCTGCCCAACGAGTTCGACCAGGGGCTGTCCAAGCGCAAGGCCACCTTCAAGCGCTACGCCCAGGCCTTCCCCAACGCCTACTGCATCACCAAGCTGGACCGCGCCCCCTGCAAGGTCACCTGCCCGGCCAACCTCAACGTGCAGGGCTACGTGCAGATGGCCAAGGTGGGCAAGTACCAGGAGTCCCTGTCCATCATCATGGAGGACCTGCCCCTGCCCGGGGTCATCGGCCGCATCTGCCCCCATCCCTGCGAGGGCGAGTGCCGCCGGCTCTCGGTGGACGAGGCCATCGCCATCCGCGACATCAAGCGCTTCGTGGCCGACCAGGTGGGGGTGGAGAACATCGCCCAGCCCCAGGTGGAGCCCCGTCCGGAGCGGGTGGCCATCGTGGGCGCCGGCCCGGCCGGCCTGGCCTGCGCCTACCACCTGGCCCGCAAGGGGGTCAAGAGCACCATCTTCGAGGCCCTGCCCAAGGCCGGCGGGGCCCTGGCGGTGGGGGTGCCTTCCTATCGCCTGCCGGCCGAGGTCCTGCAAAAGGAGATCGAGGCCATCCAGGCCCTGGGGGTGGAGATCAAGCTCAACACCCCGGTGGGTCCCGGCCTGACCCTGGACGACCTCCAGGCCCAGGGGTTCAACGCCATCTTCCTGGGCACCGGCGCGCCCAAGAGCTTCGACCTGCGGGTGCCGGGCGAGGACAGCCCCAACGTGGTCAGCGCCCTGGACTACCTGCGGGCGGTGGCCCTGGACCAGCCAGTGCCATCCGGCGACAACGTGGTGGTGGTGGGCGGCGGCAACGTGGCCATCGACGCGGCCCGCACCGCCCTGCGCAAGGGCGCGGCCAAGGTCACCATGGTGATGCTGGAGTCGGCCGAGGAGCAGCCGGCCAGCCCCTGGGAGATCACCGAGGCCCTGGAGGAGGGCATCGAGTTCATCCACCGCCAGGGCGTGATGCAGATCAAGCAGGCCGGCGGCCAGGCCACGGGCCTGGTGCTCAAGCAGTGCACCGCGGTCTTTGACGAGAACCACCGCTTCGCCCCCAGCTTTGACGAGTGCCAGTTGGTGGAGCTGGGCGCGGACATGATCATCAAGGCCATCGGCCAGCGCACCGACCTCTCCTTCCTGGGCGAGGGCCATCCCCTGGCGATCAGCCCCCGGGGCACCATCGTGGCCGATCCCCTGACCCTGGCCACCAACCTGCCCGGGGTCTTCGCCGGCGGCGACGTGGTCAGCGGCCCCTGGATCGCCATCGGCGCGGTGGCGGCCGGACGCGAGGCCGCGGTCAGCATCGACCGCTTCTTCCGGGGCGAGGACCTGGCCGCCGGACGGGAAAAGCTCAGCTTCAAACCCGAGGACGAGCAGTTCTACAACCCCATCCCGGCCAACATCCAACAGGCCCCCCGGGTCCACATGGCCCACCGCGACGCCGAGGCCCGCAAGCGCGACTTCGCCCAGTTCGAGCTGGGCCTGACCCCGGAGCAGATCGCGGCCGAGGGCGAGCGCTGCCTCAACTGCGGGGTCTGCTGCGAGTGCTTCCAGTGCGTGGAGGCCTGCAAGGCCAAGGCCCCGTCCCACGACCAGCAGCCCCAGGACCTGACCCTTGACGTGGGCAGCGTGATCCTGGCCCCGGGCTTCGATCCCTTCGACCCCTCCATCTTCGAGACCTACTCCTACGCCAAGCACCCCAACGTGGTCACGGCCATGGAGTTCGAGCGGGTGCTCAGCGCCTCGGGTCCCTACCAGGGCCATCTCCAGCGTCCCAGCGACGGGGTGGAGCCCAAGAAGATCGCCTGGCTGCAGTGCGTGGGCAGCCGCGACATCAACCACTGCGACCACGGCTACTGCTCGGCGGTCTGCTGCATGTACGCCATCAAGGAAGCGGTCATCGCCAAGGAGCACTCCCACCAGCCCCTGGACACCGCCGTCTTCTTCATGGACATGCGCACCCACGGCAAGGACTTCGAGAAGTACTACGAGCGGGCCAAGAACGAGCACGGGGTGCGCTTCATCCGCAGCCGGGTCCACAGCATCGAGCCGGCGGCCGAGGAGCAGCTGCGCATCGAATACGCCACCGAGGACGGCCAGGCCAAGGAAGAGAACTTCGACATGGTGGTGCTGTCGGTGGGCCTGCAGACCAGCCCCCTGGCCGTGGAGACGGCCAAGAAGCTGGGGGTGGAGCTGACCCACTACAACTTCAGCGACACCAGCTCCTTCGCCCCGGTGGGCACCAACCGTCCGGGCATCTTCGCCTGCGGCTCCTTCGCCGGACCCAAGGACATCCCCCAGGCGGTGATGGAGGCCTCGGCCGCGGCCTGCGCCGCCAGCGTGGACCTGGCCCAGAGCCGGGGCAGCCTGACCAAGGAAGTCGTCTACCCCATGGAGAAGGACGTCAGCGGCCAGCAGCCGCGCATCGGCGTCTTTGTCTGCAACTGCGGCATCAACATCGGCGGCATCGTGGACGTGCCGGCGGTGCGCGACTACGCCTCCACCCTGCCCTACGTGGCCTTTGTGGACGACAACCTCTTCACCTGCTCCCAGGACACCCAGAACAAGATCAAGACCGCCATCGAGGACAACAACCTCAACCGGGTGGTGGTGGCCAGTTGCAGCCCCCGCACCCACGAGCCCCTGTTCCAGGAGACCATCCGCGAGGCCGGCCTGAACAAGTATCTGTTCGAGATGGCCAACATCCGCGACCAGGACTCCTGGGTCCACCAGGGCCAGCCCGAAAAGGCCACCGCCAAGGCCAAGGACCTGGTGCGCATGGCCGTGGCCAAGGCCGCCCTGGTGGAGCCCCTGCACCAGGTGGACCTGAGCCTGACCAAGGCCGCGGTGGTGGTGGGCGGCGGGGTGGCGGGCATGAACGCCGCCCTGGACCTGGCCAACAGCGGCTACCCGGTGCACCTGGTGGAGAAGACCGACACCCTGGGCGGCAACGCCCACTTCCTGCTCAACACCTGGAAGGGCGAGGCCATCGCGCCCTACCTGGAGGACCTGACCGCCAAGGTCAAGGCCCACTCCGGCATCAAGCTGCACCTGGACAGCGAGCTGACCGCCAACAAGGGCTTCGTGGGCAACTTCGTCAGCACCATCACCGCCCGCGGCGGCCAGGAGCTCTCGGTGGAGCACGGGGTGACGGTGCTGGCCACCGGCGGCCACGAGCACCGGCCCAACGAGTATCTCTACGGCCAGCACCCGGCGGTGGTGACCAGCCTGGAGTTCGACATGGAGCTCAAGGGCGACGCCAAGGCGCCCCAGGCCTTCGAATCCGCCGCCTTCATCCAGTGCGTGGGCAGCCGCGAGCCCGAGCGGCCCTACTGCTCGCGCCTGTGCTGCACCCACTCGGTGGAGAGCGCCATCAAGATCAAGGAGGTCAACCCCGAGGCCCAGGTCTACATCCTCTACCGCGACGTGCGCACCTATGGCGTGCGCGAGGACCTCTACAAGCGCGCCCGCGAGCTGGGGGTGCTGTTCATCCGTTACCACCTGGAGGACAAGCCCCAGGTGGCGGCCAACGGCGATCGCCTGACCATCACCGCCATCGACCACGTCCTGGGCCGGCCCATCAGCTTCGACGTGGACCGCCTGGTGCTGGCCTCGGCCATCGTGCCCAACGAGGTCAGCGAACTGGCGGAGGCCTTCAAGACCCCGCTCAACGCCGAGGGCTTCTTCCTGGAGGCCCACATGAAGCTCCGCCCGGTGGACTTCGCCAGCGAGGGTCTCTACCTGGCCGGCCTGGCCCACTTCCCCAAGCCCATGGACGAGGCCATCGCCCAGGCCAACGCGGCCGTGGGCCGGGCCCTGACCGTGCTGGCCAAGGACACCATCCGGGTGGGCGGGGTGGTGGCCACGGTGGACCCCAACAAGTGCTCGGTCTGCCTGACCTGCGTGCGGACCTGCCCCTACGGGGTGCCCAAGATCAAGGACCACGCCGCCTACATCGAGGTGGCCTCCTGCTATGGCTGCGGGGCCTGCGCGGCCGAGTGCCCGGGCAAGGCCATCACCCTGCAACACTTCACCGACGCCCAGATCCTGGCCAAGGAGCGGGCGGCCTTCAACTAAAGGCCAACGCCCCGGGGCGGGAGTTCCGCTCCGGGGCGACCACGGATAAGTCGGGCAGCGGAAAACAATCTGGCGCGGGAGGTCAAAAGTGGAGAACTTCGAGCCGACGATCGTCTCCTTCTGCTGCAAGTACTGAGCGTACTCCGCGGCGGACCTGGCAGGTTCCATGCGACTGCAGTACCCCAGCAATATCAAGGTTATTCAACTCCCCTGCTCCGGACGGGTGGACATCATCCACCTGCTCAGGGCCTTTGAGGACGGCGCCGATGGAGTCTACGTGGCCGGCTGCAAGGAGGGCGACTGCCACTTCCTGACCGGCAACTTCAAGGCCCGGCGCAAGGTTGGCTACGTCAAGCAGGTGCTGGCCTCCCTGGGCATCGAGCCCGAGCGCATCGAGATGTTCAACATGAGCTCGGCCGAGGGGCCGCGCTTCGCCCAGGTGGCCCGGGAGTTCACCCAGACGATCCAGGAGCTGGGGCCCAGTCCGGTGAAAACGGCCCAGGCGGCCTGAGTCACGGCCCGTCTTCGGCCAATGGCTGCGAGGTGGTTCTTATGATCGTAGGTGACAGCAAGCCTCTGGAAGAAATCCTCGAGATGATCGAGGGCAAGGACAAGGTCCTGGTGTTGGGTTGTCGCGGCTGCGTCACGGTCTGCAACGTGGGCGGCGAGAAGGAGGTGGGCATCCTGGCCACCACCCTGCGCATCGCCCGCAAGAAGCGCGGCCTGCCGGGCAGCATCGAGGAGCGCACCCTGGAGCGCCAGTGCGACCCGGAGTACATCGAGGAGCTGGTGGACACGGCCGAGGACTATGACGCCATAATCTCCATCGCCTGCGGGGTGGGGCCGCAGTTCGTCTCCGAGCGCTTCCCCAAGGCGCGGGTCTTTCCCGGCCTCAACACCACCTTCATCGGCGGGGCCCTGGAGCACGGCGTCTGGAGCGAGCGCTGCCAGAGCTGCGGCAACTGCCTGGTGCACCACTTCGGCGGCCTGTGCCCCATCGCCCGCTGCTCCAAGAGCCTGATGAACGGCCCCTGCGGCGGCTCGGCCAACAAGAAGTGCGAGATCAGCCCGGAGGTGGACTGCGTCTGGCACCTGATCGTGGAGAAGATGGCGGAGATGGGGCGGCTCGAGGAGCTGGAGCGGGTCTGGCCGGTCAAGAACTGGATCACCAGCCGCGACGGCGGCCCGCGGCGGCGGGTGAGGGAGGATCTGAAGCAATGAAAGCGGGCAGCAACCTCGAGAAAGTGCTGAAGGCCGGCCACTTCGCCGTCACCGGCGAGCTGGGTCCCCCCCGGGGCAACAACGCCGAGGAGGTGCGGCACAAGGCGCACTACCTCAAGGGCATCGTGGACTCGGTGAACATCACCGACAACCAGACCGCCGTGGTGCGCATGGCCTCCTGGGCGGCCTGCAAGATCCTGATCGACGAGGGCCTGGAGCCCAACTACCAGATGGTCTGCCGCGACCGCAACCGCATCGCCCTGCAGAGCGACATCCTGGGGGCCACCGCCCTGGGCATCAAGAACGTGCTCTGCCTGTCCGGCGACCACCAGCGTTTCGGCGACCATCCCGAGGGCAAGAACGTCTACGACCTGGACTCGGTGCAACTGATCGGCGTGTTCAAGAAGATGCGCGACGAGGGCAAGTTCCTGAATGACAAGGAGCTGGACGGCGCGCCCGGGGTCTTCATCGGCGCGGCGGCCAACCCCTTTGCCGATCCTTTCGACTACCGGGTGCCGCGCCTGGCCAAGAAGATCGCGGCCGGGGCGGACTTCATCCAGACCCAGTGCATCTACAACCTGCCCAAGTTCCGCGAGTACATGAAGCGGGCGGTGGACAAGGGCCTGCACGAGAAGTGCGCCCTGCTGGCCGGCATCACGCCGCTCAAAAGCGTCGGCATGGCCAAGTACATGTCCAAGTTCGTGCCCGGCATGGACGTGCCCGAGGAGTTGGTGAAAAGGCTCCAGGGCGTGGACAAGAAGGCCCAGGGCGACGAGGGCATCAAGATCGCCATCGAGATGATCCAGGAGATCCGGGAGACCATGCCCGGGGTGGCCGGGGTGCACGTGATGGCCATCGAGTGGGAGCACCGGGCCAAGGAGATCGTGGAGGGCGCGGGGCTCCTGCCCCGGCCGGCCCTGGACTGAGGCCCGGCCGCCAGCCAACGGCGGGGATAAAATCAGGGGGCGGGGTGATTCCCCGCCCCTTTTCCTTGGCCGCCCGCCGGGCTAGTGGCAGCGCGGTCCGGCCTTGCCAAAGGCCTGGTCGCCGGCCCGGCCCAGGCGGTCCAGCCAGCGGCCGAACCAGCCCTTGGGCCGCAGCGTCACCGGCCGCAGATAGCGCGCCGGGTCGCGCTCGAAATCCCGCTGACAGCCCGGGCAGCAGAAATAGTAATCCCGGCCGTCATGCGAGAGCGGCCCCGCGCCCTGGCCGGGTTTCACCGCCATGCCGCAGACCGGGTCCAGGTGCAGGGTGGGTTGGGTCCGGGTCATGCGCATCCTCCGTTCGCCGCGCCGATGACCCCTCTTCGGCCCCCGGACTCTGGCCCGGGAGCCGAAGAGGGCGGGAGAGGCTCTGGTTTAGCGGCCGCCCTGGTCGCCGGGATTGGGGCTGGTCTGGGGGGTGTTCTGGGACGGTTGGGCCTGCTCGCCCGGATAGCCGTTCCAGCCCGGGCAGGAGAAGCCCTGGTTCTGGTCCTGGTCGGTCGCGGTCCGGTCGTTCCAGGCCGCCATCCGGGCCGGTCCGCCGCACCAGCCGCCGCCGCCATTGGCCCAACCCGCGCCACGGCCCATCATGGGTCCATAGCCCCAGCCGCCGCCGGCCCAGGCCAGGGCCGCCAGGCCCAGGATCAAACCCATGGCCACCAGGATCGTCGCGCTACTCTTCATCTCTATCCTCCTTGCAGGCGTTGGTTTCTGGCCTGCAAGGAGAGCATCAGGCATGCCAATATTTCCCTGGTCCGCCAGTCTCCGCATATCACCCACTATCACAATAGGTTATACCGTCTGGCCGCGCAACCCGCCCCCGGGGACATATCATATTAATCGCGTAGTTTTTATGCGCCGGGATCCGGGCCTGGGTAGAAATTATCCCGCCGCCCGGACCGGACAATCCCCCCCGTCGGGCCAAGCCCCGGGCCTGACGCGCAAATTGACATGGCCAGCAAACCGAGGATATATTTCAGGCCTTGTCCCACCCCCATTGGAGAGCCCGCATGCGGCTAGAGGAATTCTCCCCCGCTGATCGTGAACTGGTGCTGCCCCAAGTCGGCGGCGAGTTGGCCTATCACTGCCTGGGCTGCGGCGCGCGCCACGGCATCGCCAAGCTGCTCTACACCTGCCCGGACTGCGGCGAGGTGCTCTTGATCGAGGACCAGGACTTCGCCCGCCTCAAGGAGCGCCCGGGCGTGGCCTGGCGCCGGGCCTTCGACCTGCGCCGGATGCTCAACCAGCCGGCGGTCAAGGGCATCTTCCGCTACCACGAGCTGGTGGCCCCGGTGGTGCCCAGCGACAGCGTGGTCTACCTGGGCGAGGGCCACACTCCCTTGGTGGAGACCCCGCCCCGCCTGCGCGCGGCCCTGGGCCAGGATTTCTGCTTTAAAAACGACGGCCAGAACCCCAGCGCCTCCTTCAAGGACCGGGGCATGGCCGTGGCCCTGTCCTTCCTCAACTACCTGATCAAGCACCAGGGCCTGGAGCGGGTGTTGAGCGTCTGCGCCAGCACCGGCGACACCAGCGCCGCCGCCGCGCTCTACGGGGCCTATCTGGCCCCGGCCGTGGCCTCGGCGGTGCTGCTGCCCCGGGGCAAGGTCACCCCGCAGCAGTTGGCCCAGCCCCTGGGCTCCGGGGCCATGGTCTTCGAGATCCCCGGGGTTTTCGACGACTGCATGAAGGTGGTGGAGCACCTGGCCGACCACTACCCGGTGGCCCTGCTGAACTCCAAGAACGCCTGGCGCATCCGGGGCCAGGAGTCCTATTCCTACGAGGTGGCCCAGGACTGCGACTGGGACCTCACCGGCCGGGCGCTGCTGGTGCCCATCGGCAACGCCGGCAACGTCAGCGCCATCATGGCCGGCCTGCTGAAACTCCTGGACCTGGGCATCATCACCAGCCTGCCCAAGGTCATTGGCGTGCAGAGCCACCACGCCGACCCGGTCTTCCGCTACTACCAGGAGACCGACCCGGCCCAGCGGGTCTGGCAGCCGGTGACGGTGCAGGATTCGGTGGCCCAGGCCGCCATGATCGGCAATCCGGTCTCCATGCCCCGGGTCATCGAGCTGGCCCGGCGCTACGACCAGGCCGCCGGTCGGCCGGCCTTCTTCGTGGTGCAGGTGGACGAGCAGGCCATCATGGACCACATGATCCTGGCCAACCGTCACGGGCACATCGTCTGCACCCAGGGCGGCGAGAGCCTGGCCGGCATGGTGCGGGCCAGGGCCCTAGGCATCGTGGACCCCGACGATTACTGCGTCCTGGACGCCACAGCCCATCACCTGAAGTTCATCGGCTTCCAGCAGATGTACTTTGACAACAGCTTCCCCCCCGGCTTCGGGGTCACCCCCCGGCCCGAGCTCATCAACCAGCCCCAGGAGGTCATCGCCCCCGGCCTGAGCGAGCTGCCCGCGCCGGGCAAGCCCCTGGCCGGGCCGGCCTTCGCCCGCTTCGTCTCCGGCACCGCCCAGGAGATCGCCCGCCGCCTGGGCCTGGAGGAGTCGGCGTGAGCGCCCTGGCCGGCAGCGCGCTGGAGATCAACGGCCTCTGCTTCGCCTGCGGCGAGAAAAACCCCCATGGCCTGCACATGCGGGTGGAGTACGAGGGCCAGCGCGCGGTCTGCCGCCTGAGCCTGCCCGAGCATTTCCAGGGCTGGGTCAACATCGCCCACGGCGGGGTGGTGCTGACCATCCTGGACGAGATCATGGCCTATGCCGTGCTGCGCTTCGCGGGCCAGGGCGTGACCATCAGCATGGAGAGCAGCTTCCGCAAGGCGGTGCCCCTGGGCCAGGAAATCATGGCCAGCGGCTGGGTGGTGGAGCACAAGGGCCGCCAGGCCCAGGCCAGCGCCGAGCTGCGTCTGGCCCAGGACGACACCCTCCTGGCCCAGGCCAGCGCCCGCTGGCTCCTGAAGCTGGGCGCGGACGGCCAACCCCTGCCCGGTGGGATCTAGGGTTCGACCCTCTTCGCTTCATTTCGACAATACCAGAATTGTAGTTGATAACCTGGTCGGGCCGGGGTAGACTTTGGCCATGGAACTGGAGACCGCCGCCAAACGCCTGTCCGAGCTGGGGCATCCCGTGCGCCTGTCCGTGGTGCGCCTCCTGGTCCAGGCCGGCCCCGGGGGCCTGGCGGTGAAGGAGGTCCAGGCCCGGGTGGGCATCCCCCAGTCCACCCTTTCCCACCATCTGGCCCATCTGCTGGCGGCTGGTTTGATCAGCCAGACCCGCGAGGGCCGGGTGCTGCGCTGCCGGGTGGAATACACCGCCTTGCAGGAGGTGCTGGCCTTCCTGCTGCGCGATTGCTGCGCCGGTCTGCCCGCCCCCATCGAGGTCTAAATTTTTTTGGCGATATGTTTCGATAATTCCAGTTTAATGGCGATTGATACCAGGGAGCACCCCATGACCGCACCAGACTCGGAAAAGATTCGCGCCGCCGTGCGCGGGCGTTACAGCCAGGCCGCCCAGGGCGGTGCCTGCTGCTCCGTCCCCAACTGTTGCGGCGGGCCGGCTCCCGGCGGTCCCAGCCCCAGCCAGATCGGCCAGGCCCTGGGCTACAGCCCCGAGGAGTTGGCCGCCGCGCCTATGGGGGCCAACCTGGGCCTGGGCTGCGGCAATCCCCAGGCCATCGCCCAGCTTAGGCCCGGCGAGACGGTCCTGGACCTGGGCAGCGGCGGCGGTTTCGACTGCTTCCTGGCCGCCCGCCAGGTGGGGCCGCAGGGCCGGGTGATCGGGGTGGACATGACCCCGGAGATGCTCTCCCTGGCCCGGGCCAACGCCGCCCAGGTGGGCGCGGCCAACGTTGAGTTCCGCCTGGGGGAGATCGAGCACCTGCCAGTGGCCGATGGTTGCGTGGACGTGATCATCTCCAACTGCGTCATCAACCTGGCCGTGGACAAACGCCCGGTCTACGCCGAGGCCTTCCGGGTGCTCAAGCCTGGCGGCCGTCTGGCCATCAGCGACGTGGTGGCCCTCTCGCCCCTGCCCCCGGAGCTGGTCCAGGATCTCTCCCTCTGGGCCTCCTGCGCCGCCGGGGCCCTGCTCAAGACTGATCTGGAACAACTCCTGGCCGAACTGGGTTATGTCGATATCCAGGTGGAGCCGGTGCCCGGCAGCCGGGAGATGATCGCCCAGTGGGCCCCGGGCCGCGGCATCGAAAACTACCTGGCCTCGGGCCGCATCCAGGCCCGCCGGCCCCTGGAGGCCAGCGTCTAATCACCGCGCCGGGCGGGCCGCGCCCAACCGCCCGCCCGGCGCCGGCCTCCTCGCCCCCGCCAGCCCGGCCTCTGCGCTATAATGAGGCCAAACCGCGCCGGTTTCCGCGCCTGGCCTCACCCCGCAGCCAAGGACGGTGTCTTGCCATGCAGATGCTTCTTCTCACCGTCGGCAAGCCCAAGTCGGCCTACATCGCCGCCGGCCTGGAGGACTATGCCGGCCGGCTCAAGCCCCTGGGCGGCTGCGAGCTGGCCTGGGTCCGCCCGGCCAAGTCCAGCAAGAACCGCGCCCCGGCCGAGCTGATGGCCGAGGAGGCCGGCCGCCTCCGGGAGCGCCTGGAGCCCCGGGACGTCCTCTGGACCCTGGACCGGGGCGGCGAGGCCTGGTCCTCGGAGTGGTGGGCCCGCCGCCTGGAAAAGGTCCGCGACGCCGGCCACCGCCGCCTGGTGCTGGTCATCGGCGGGGCCGAGGGCCTGGACCCCGCCCTGCGCCAACGCGCCGAGGCCGTGATCAGCCTCGGCCCCATGGTCATGGCCCACGAACTGGCCGCCCTGGTGGCCCTGGAACAGCTCTACCGCGCCCACTCCATCCTGGCCGGCTCCCCCTACCACCGCGGCCAGGGCTGAGGGGGGAGGAGAGGGAGAGAAAAGAGTTGTGGGGGAACCTTTTTCTTTGGGGGCCAAAGAAAAAGGTTCCCCCACACCCCCTCCCAAAAGAAAGCCGCAGGTAGCATGGGGCAAAGTGAGTTGACCATTCAGCGCGCGGGCGAGAGCGGGCCGCGCCTGCTGTTCATCGAGCCCTATGCCAACGCCTCCCACCGCGCCCTGTGCGATGGCCTGATGAGGCATGTCCCCGCCCGCTGGACCCTGCTCACCCTGCCCGGCCGCCACTTCCGCTGGCGCTTGCGCGGCGCGGCCAGCTTCCTGGCCCTGGCCGCCGCTGAGATACTACGGGAGCCCTGGGACGGCCTAGATCGGAAGAGCGTCGTGTAGGGAAAGAG
>CALERA010000477.1 GCA_937908275.1 uncultured Desulfarculaceae bacterium
GTTGAGGCGCAGGATGGCCTCGGCCGCCCCGGGCAGGATCTCCACGTCCTGGGGCCGGTGGAGATAGTTGACCTCGCGGTTGATGGTGCCGTCCCGGTCCAGGAATACCACCGGCCGTTTCATCTCGCTCCTCCCGCCGCGCCCGCCGCTCGCCGGGCCAGCAGCGCCCGCGCCGCCGTCAGGGCCACCTCCGGGGTGATGGGCGCGAAGCAGGCCAGGTCCCCCCGGGGACAGACCGGTTTCAGGCAGGGGCTGCACTCCAGCGGCGCGCGCACCAACTCCACCCATGGCCCTTTGGGCGCGGTGGTCACCGGGTTGGTGGAGCCGAAGACCGCCAGGGTGGGCGCGCCCAGGGCGGCGGCGGCGTGCATCAGGCCGCTGTCATTGGTGATGAACAGCGCCAGCCGGTCCAGCAGGGCCAGGGCCTGGCCCAGGCTGGTGGCCCCGGCCAGGTCGATCACCCGCGCCCCGGACAGCCCGCCGGCGACCCGGGAGGTGGTGGCCGCCTCGCCCGGGCTGCCAAAGAGCAGCACCGCGTCAAAGTCATCCTGCAGCAGGCTCTGGGCCGTGGCCGCGAAGCGCTCGGCCGGCCAGCACTTGGCCGGGCCAAAGGCCGCCCCCGGGGCCAGGCCCAGGAGCCGCGCCCCGGCCAGGCCTTTTTGGGCCAGGAACTCCCCGGCCCAGGTCCGGTCGCCGGGGTCCAGGCGCAATTCCGGGGTCAGGCCCAAATCCGGCGGGGCCGCCGCCAGGCCGGCCCGGTGCAGCATGCGCAGATAATAGGCCGTCTCGTGCACCTGGCGGTCGGCGGGGGTGCGGGGGATGGCGTGGCTCAGGAGCAGGCCGCGCCCGTCACTGGCATAACCCAGGCGCAGGGGAATCCCGGCCAGGGCCACGGTCAGGGCCGCGCCAAAGGCGTTCTGGAAGAGCACCGCCCAGTCGAAACCCTGGTCGCGCAGTTCGCCGGCCAGCCGCCAGAGCCCGGCCAGGCCCTGGCGCCGGGCCGGATCAATGGCCAACACCTGGTCCACCACGGGCGAGGCCTGGTAGACCGCCGCCACCCAGGGCTTGGCCAGCAGCGTGATCCGGGCCTGGGGGCAGGCCGCGCCCAGGGCGGCCAGGGCCGGCAGGGTCATCACCGCGTCGCCCACCCAGTTGGTGCCGCGCACCAGGATGGACCGGGGTTGGCCGGGGTCCAGGGGCCGCATCAGCCGCGCTCCCGGGGCCAGACGTGGAAGGGCTTGGTCTTCCAGCGCTGGTGCATCCAGAACCACTGCTCGGGCTTGCGGCGGATGATCTCCTCCAGGGCGTGGGTGTAGGTCTGGGTGTTGTCCCAGACGTCCTGGAGCTTGTCGCCGGTCTTGACCAGGGGCAGCTCCGGGCCGAAATAGGCGTCGAAGTGCCCGTCCGCGGCCCGGAAGTTGTGGTAGGTCATCACCGGCGCGCCGGTGGACATGGCCAACAGGGCCAGGCCCTTGTTGGTGCAGGCCGGCCGGCCGAAAAAATCCACCCACTCGCCGTCGTACCAGTCCACGTTCTGGTCCAGCAGGGCCGAGGCCACCCCGTTGCGCCTGAGCACCCGCAACAGCTCCCGGGCCGAGCGGGCCTTGGGCACCACCAGGTTGCCGGTCCGGGTGCGCCAATACTGCACCAGTGCATCGCCCGGCGGCCAGTCGATGGGCCGGGCCACCAGGGTCGAACCACCCATCATCAGGCCGGTGGACTGCGCGGTCCACTCCCAGTTGCCCAGGTGGCCGGTGAGCATCAGCACGCCCTTGCCCTTGGCCCGGGCCGCCTCCAGGTGGTCCAGGCCGTGGTGCCGGGTGCGCTCCAGCACCGCCTCGGGCTTGAGGCGCACCAGGTCCGGCAGCTCCATCACCACCTGCATCAGGTGGGCGAAGCAGGCTCGGGCGGTCTGGTCCACCCAGGCCGCGTCCTTCTCCGGAAAACTCTGGCGCAGGTTGTCAGTCACGATGCCCCAGTGGCGCTGGTCCAGGCGGGCCACCACACTGGCCAGGCCCCGGCCCAGGGCCCGACGCCAGGCCAGGGGCGGCAGGCCCAGGCCCCAGACCCCGGCCTTGAGCAGCTCGAAGGTGGCGCTCATGCCCGCGCCCCCCAGGCCGAGAGCCCCCAGGCCAGGACCGCCGCCAGACCGGGCTGGTCCGGGGCGAATTCCAGCTCCAGGCGGGTGACCCAGAGTGGCGCGCCAGGGGGCAGGTCCTGGGGCAGGCGCACCCAGTCCTTCTCGCTGCACACCAGGGCCGCCGCGCCCAAGTCCGCCGCCCGCTGCCAGAGGTCTCGCAGCTCCTGGGGACTGAAGAAATGATGGTCCGCGAAGCCCACGGCATCCAGCACCGTCAGGCCGGCCCGCAGGAGCCCGGCCCTGAACTGCTCCGGATCGGCCAGGCCGCAGAAGGCCAAGACCGGTCGGCCCCGCCAGGTCCCGGGCGGCAGGGCCTGGCCCTGGGCGTCGTCCAGGCCGGCCAGGTGGTGACCACAGGCCAGCACCGGCCCCGGACCCCAGAAGCTGCGCAGCCAGCGCCGGTCCTGGTCCACGACCGCCGGGTCCCCGGCCCGGGTCAGGACCACGGCCCCGGCCCGGCGCAGGCCGCTGGCCGGCTCGCGCAGATGTCCGGCCGGCAGCAGATGGCCGTTGCCCAGGGGACGGGCCGCGTCCATGGCCACCAGGTCCAGGTCGCGGCCCAGGCGGCGGTGCTGAAACAGATCATCGGCCACCAACACCCGGGGGCCGCACTGGGCCAGCACCGCCCGCCCCACCCGCCAGCGGTCCGGCCCGGCCACCACCGGCACCGGCAAGCGCCGGGCCAGGAGCAGGGGTTCGTCGCCGGCCTGGCGAGCGTCCAGCAGCGGTCCCTGGCCGGTGGAGACCCAGGTCACCCCGCCCCGCCCGGCCACCGCGCCATAACCCCGGCTGATCACCGCCGCCGGCAGGCCCAGGGCCAGCAAGGCGCGCACCACGGCCATCACCAGGGGGGTCTTGCCCGCGCCGCCGGCCACCAGGTTGCCCACCCCGATCACCGGGGCGGCCAGGCGTCGGGGCCGGCGCAGGCCCAGGTCGTAGAGCAGGTTCTTGCCGCCCGCGCCCAGGCCGTAGAGCCCGGCCGCGCCGCGCAGGACCGCGCGCAGGCAGCCCAGCCACCAGGGGCCGGGTTGGCCCGAGGCCGCCCGGGCGTGCAGGGCGGTCAGGTCCCGGCTCACGCCCCGCCCTCCCCCAACAGCCGCGCCGCCTCCTCCACCACCCGGGCCAGGGCCCCGCGATGGGCGGCCACGAAATCCCGCGCCGCCGCGCCCATGCTCGCGGCCAGGTCCGGGTCTTCCAGGCAGGCCCGCCAGCCGGCCAGGAGGCCCGAGGCGTCGCCGACCCGCATCCCGCCGCCGGCGGCGATCAGATCGCGGGCCATCTCCAAAAAATTGTGGGTGTGGGGGCCGCAGAAGACCGGCACCCCCTGGGCGGCCGGCTCCAGCAGGTTGTGGCCGCCGATGGGGGTCAGGGAGCCGCCGACAAAGGCCCCGGCCGCCAGGGCGTAGACCGCGGCCAGGCGGCCCAGGAGGTCCAGCACCAGGACCTGGCAAGCCGCCGGGGGCGCTCCCTGGCTGAGCCGGGCCACCGTGAGTCCCCGGGCCTCGGCCAGGCGGGCCACTTCCGCGCCCCGGGCCACCTCGCGCGGGGCGATGACCAGGGCCAGGCCGGGGTGTTCGGCCAGAAGGGTTTGGTAGGCCTCCAGGCAGGCGCTCTCCTCGCCGGGATGGGTGGAGCCGGCCACCAGCACCGGCCGGCCGGCCAGACCCAGTTCCTGGGCCAGGGCCGCGCGCGCGGCCTGGTCCAGGGCCGGGGGGGCGGTGTCGAACTTGAGATTGCCGCCCCGCGCCACCCGCTCCGGGGCCAGGCCCACCTGGAGCAGACGCTCGTGGTCCACCTTGGTCTGGGCCAGGATGCGGTCGAAACCGCCCAGCAGGCCCCGGGCCAGGGGGCCCAGACGGCGGTAGCCGCGATAGGTCCGGGGGCTGACCCGGCTGTTCACCAGCAGGCTGGGCGCGCCCCGGCGCTTGAGGCCCCAGGACCAGCCCGGCCAGATATCGCCCTCCACCAGCACGAAGAGCGACGGCCGCAGGCGGCCCAGAACCCGCTCCACGTTCCAGCGCAGGTCCAGGGGCCGGGTGAAGAGGACCACCTCCGACCGTTGGGCCAGCAACTCGCGGGCGGTGGCCAGGCCCTGGGCGGTGGCCACCGAAAAGGCCAGGGGTTTTTCCGGAAAGCGCCGGGCCAGGGCCTCCAGGAGCGGCACCGCCGAGCGCACCTCGCCCACGCTCAGGGCGTGCAGCCAGATCGCCCCTGGCGCGGCCGGGGGCAGCCAGGCCGCGCCCAGGCCCAGGCGGGCCAGGGAGATGGCGCGATAGCGGCCCTTGGCCAGGCGGGCGGCCAGGATCGGAGAGGCCGCCAGCAATCCCACCCCCAGGGCCAGGTTGTAGAGGAGTTCCCTCACGCCGCCGTTTCCAGGGCCGAAGGCTGGAAGGCCACCTCCCCGATCCGGTAGGGGGCCTGGCCCCAGGCGATCTCCTCGGCCGGCAGGGGGCCGGCGGCGGCCTGGCGGGCGGCGTCGATCAGGCGGGGGAAGCGCGCGCCCTGGGCCAGGAGGATGGTGAGGAACTCGCGGAAGGCCGGCAGCAGGTCGCGGCCCTCCACCTCGGCGTGCAGGGTCAGCACGTTCAGCGCGCCCGGGCGCACCTGGCCCGCCAGCCAGCGGCCCAGGTTGGCCGGGCTGACCTCGGGCCGGCTCAGGACCTCGTCGGCGGTGGGCAGGGTGGTGGGCAGCTCCACCAGGGGCAGCACCCGGCCGTGGGCCACGGTGAGGAAGGGCGCGCGGCCCCGGGTGCAGGAGATGTGGCTGATGCCCAGCCCGGCCATGATCTCCAGGGCGTCCGGGCTGACCTGCCAGCCGGGAGCGGCGAAGCTGGCCGGGGGGAAGCCGGTTATTTGGGTGAATAACTCCGCCGCCTGGGTGAGTTGCCGGGCGGTGCGCTCGCGGTCGAGATGGCGCACCCGGTCGTGCCAGAAAACGTGGTCCCAGCCGTGCAGGCCCACCTCGTGGCCCTCGTTGATCAGGCGGTTGAAGAGCCCCGGCGCGGCCTGGGCGATGATCGGCGCGGGCAGCAGCAGGCCATAGAGCATGGTGCGCACGCCATAGGCCGAGGCCGCCCCGGACTTGAGCTGCTTTTGCAAAAATCCCGGCCGGGCCAGGCGCTTGAGGGCGTGGCCGGAGTTGTCCGGCCCCATGGCGATGTAGAAGCTGGCCCGCACCCCCAGCTCGGCCATCAGGTCGGCCAGGCGGCGCACGCCGACCAAAAGCCCGACCCGGGTGTCCACGTCCACCTTGAGGACCACCCGGGTGGTGGTGTCTGCAAATTGGGGAGGCATCCTGGCTCCCGGCCGCCTAGTCCCGGGTCTCGCGCACCACGAAGCGGGGCCGGCGGCGCACCTCGCGGTAGATGCGGCCCACGTATTCGCCGATCAACCCCACGCCCAGGATCTGCAAGCCCACGAAGACGAAGAGGATGGCGAACAGGGTGAAGACGCCCTCCACCTCCGGCCCCACGATGATGCGCCGGGCGAAGAGGAACAGGCCGAAGGCCAGGCCCACCAGGGCCACGATGGAGCCCATCAGGCTGACCAACTGGATGGGCAGCACCGAGAAGCCGGTCATCAGGTCGAAGTGCAGGCGGAAGAGCTTGAGCAGGCTGTACTTGGACTGGCCGGCGTGGCGGTGGGCGTGGCCCACCGGGATCTCCAGCACCTTGTTGGCATAGGTGTTGGCCAGGGCCGGGATGAAGCTGCTGGTCTCCTGGCAGGCGCTCATGGCGTCCACCACCTCGCGGCGATAGGCCCTGAGCATGCAGCCGTAGTCCTTCAGCTCCACCCCCACCACCTTGCTGGTGACGATGTTGACGATGCGCGAGGGCAGCTTGCGCAGCCAGCTGTCCTGGCGGAACTGCCGCCAGCCGCCCACCACGTCGTAGCCCTCGTCCAGCTTGGCCACCAGCCTGGGCACGTCCTCGGGCGGGTTCTGCAGGTCCGCGTCCAGGGTGGCCACCACCTGGCCCCGCACCCGCTCGAAGCCGGCGAAGACCGCCATGTGCTGGCCATAGTTGCGGTTGAAACGCACCAGGCGCACGTGCTCGTCGCGCTGGTTCAGGCCCTCCAGGATTTCCCAGGAGCGGTCGCGGGAGCCGTCATCCACGTAGATGACCTCCCAGGAGTAGTCCTCGCGGTTCAGGGTGGTGGCCAGGCGGGCGTGCAGCTCCACCAGGTTGTCTTCCTCGTTGAAGACCGGGATCACCACCGACAGGAATGGACTTTGCCTTTCGGCCTGGGGCTGCATGCTTTCCTCCGGAGCGTTCTGGCGCGCAAGGCAATACTATTACAGCATGATAGGCCAAAATCAAGCCAGGGGGGGCGCTGGGTTCTAGCGCGGGCGGTTGGCGAACAGAGTCTTGTCCCCCAGCTTGGCCCACTCGAACAGCAGCAGGCCCGGGGCCTTGGCGGCCTGGCGGCGGAAGCGCTCCAGGGTGTCGCTTTCGGCCAGGGCGATGACCCGGCGCGAGGGGTCCTGCATCAGGCGGATCAGGTCGATCTGCTCGCGGTGGAACCACTGCTCGGCCTGGGGATCGCGCTGGCGGCCGAACTCCAGCTCGCCCCAGTTGTTGACCACCACCACCCGCCGGCCGGTGTAGAAGGCCAGGCCCTGGAAATAGTCGCCAAAGGAGACCAGACGGTCGTCGGGCCCGAGTTCGGCCCGCAGGGGCGCGGCCAGGCCCCGCACGCTGCGGTAGTCGTCCAGACGGGGGGCGACCAGGGCGGCGCAGAAGACAATGGCCAGCAGCAGCAGCAGCGGCGCCACCAGCCCGGCCAGGGCCAGGCGGCGCAGGGCGAAGATGCCCAGGCTCAGCCCGCAGAGCAGCAGCGGCAGCAAGAGCAGATAAAGCCCCACCTGGCTCCAACTCACCTCCGGACTCAGGGCCGGGGCCAGGGCCAGGGCCACCGCCGCCAACAGGCTGGCCACGGCCAGGCCCACCAGGCCCCAACGCACCCCGGCCGGGGCCGCCGCGCCAGGACGGGCCGCCACCAGGGCGGCCAGGGGCCGGGCCATCAACAGGGCCAGGGGCGGCAACAGCGGCAGGGCGTAGTGCATCATCTTGGAGGAGCTGGCCGAGAGGAACAGGCCCAGGCCGACCAGCCAGAGCATGGCCAGGAGCCAGGGGCGCTGGGCGGGGTCGCGCCAGGCCCGCCCCGGCCAGGCCTGCCAGATGGCCCAGGGCAGGAGCGGGGTCCAGGGCAGGAAGGCCACCGGAAGCAGTGGCAGGTAGTACCAGAAGGGCTGGGAGCGCTTGAAGCTGTCGCCGCTCAGGAGGCGGCCGAAGTTCTCGTGCAGGAAGTAGCCCGGATACTCGGGGTTGACCACGCTCATCCAGAGGTTCCAGGGCAGCACCAATAGCAGGAACAAGGCCGGCCCGTGCCAGTGGGCCAAGGCCCGGGCCAGGGGCCACTCCCGGGTGGCCAGGATGTAGAGCACCACCACCAGGCCCGGCAGGCCGGGACCCAGCAGGCCCTTGGTCAGGAAACCAATGGCGCAGCCGGCCCAGAAGGCGTAGAGCCCCCGGCGGTGGCCCGAGCGCAGCTCCCAGGCCCCCCAGATGGCCAGGGTGATGCCCAAGAGCAGCACCATGTCCACCAACAGGACCTGGGCCAGGCCCCAGAACATCAGGCCGGTGGCCAGCACCAGGCCGGCGTAGAACCCGCTGCGGGGCTCCCAGAGGCGCACCCCCAGCAGATAGACCAGGAGCACGGTGAGGCTGGCGCAGACCGCCGGGGTCAGGCGGGCCAGGAAATCGGCCTTGGCATAGAAGGCGTCCAGGGCCCTGGCGTAGGCCGGGTCTTCCTTGCCCTTGGCATACTGGTGCGCGTCGGGGTGGAAGGGCGCGAACCCGGCCGCGATCAGCCAATAGGTCAGGATGGGTTTCTCGAAATATTTAACGTAGTTCAGGCGCGGGGTCACCCAGTCGCCGCTCTCCACCATCTCGCGGGCGATCTCGGCGTAGCGGGCCTCGTCGGTCTCCCACAGGCCGCGATAGCCCAGGCCGCTGAAGAACAGCAGGCCGCAGATGGCCATCAGCAGCAGGGGATAGGCCGCCCGCCGCCACAGCGGGGTCGCGGGTGGCGCTTTCTTGCGGCGCGGGCTCATGGCTGGGTCTCGCCGGGGGGCGGCGCGGGAGCCTCCCGGGGCCCGGCCGGGGCCGGCGGCAGGCTGGCGGGCGGGGCCCCGGGGCTG
>CALERA010000478.1 GCA_937908275.1 uncultured Desulfarculaceae bacterium
GACCCGCGCCGGGTGTTGATCATCGGCGGCGGCGACGGCGGGCTGTTGAGCCAGGCCCTGAAGCACCCCGGGGTGACGCGGGTGGACCTGTGCGAGATCGACGAACGGGTGATCGCGGCCAGCCGGCGCTTTTTCCCGGAGGTGGCGGCGGGCTTCGCCGATCCCCGGGCCAGGGTCCAGGTCGGCGACGGCGCGGCCTTCATCCAGGAAGTAAGCGAGCCCTACGACGTGGTGCTGGTGGACGCCTCGGACCCCGAGGGGCCGGCGGCGCCTTTGTTTGGCCGGGAATTCTACGCCGCCATCGCCCAGGCCCTGGCCCCGGAGGGGCTGGTGGCCGGCCAGAGCGAGTCCCTGCACCTCTATCCCGAATTGGTGCGCGCGCTGCTGGGCCATGCCCGCCAGCTTTTTCCCCGCGCCTGGTACTACACCGCCCAGGTGCCGACCTACCTCAGCGGGATCATCGGCTTCGTGCTGGGCTCCCGGGGTCCGGACCCCCTGGCCATGCCCGACCCGGCCCGCCTGGCCGCCCTGGGCCAGCTGGAGTATTACACCCCCGCGCTCCAGCGCGCGGCCTTCGCCCTGCCGGCGGCCTGGCAACGCTTCCTGGCCCCCAATAAATAACGGGGCGTCCCGAGACACCCCGTCACCCGCTGTCCGCGGCCAGATTTCAGCCACCCCCACCCCTCGGCCGGCTCAACCCAGGCCGCCGGTAGGGGGGCGTCCTAATTTTGAAAACGGCCAGAGCCCTGCTTCAGGGGCCATGGTCTGGTGGCGACCGGGCTGGAGGTTTCGCTTCGCACCCTCCTGCGGGTCTAATCGCCGGTCAAGTCCACCTGGCTGTCGGTCCGGCCTGACGCGCCCCTGTCACGCGGGTTTGGTCATGTACATGCGGCTCGGGGTGCACCCAGTCATGGTCCGGACCTGGCCCTGCTTGACCTTTCGCATGCTTCTCTCCTTGCTGCCGTTGAGGTTGGGCGGATCATTCCGCCGGGGCAGTCGCCCCGTGGGACTGGCTGCTAATAAGGGTAGGCGAAGGGTGGGGGGCAGTGTTTCCAGTGCCATTCCACCCGCTTGATCTTGCGCATGGGCGTCGTCTCCCTTTAATCCCCCAGCCGTTGACCCGGCGGCCAGGCGTCAGAGTATTCCCGCGTGGGGAAAACAGCTGTCCACATTCTGATCCAAACCCCTCCTCCAGTGCAAGCATCTTCCTACCTAATCAGGGTTACGCCTTATCGGGTCAGGGGGGTGACCTCGATCCGCCCCCGGCTCTGGGGCAGGATGCGCAGCACCACCGCCGCCGGGGGCAGGTCGCGGCGGCGGGGGTCGGCCTGGTAGTAATGGTCCACCTCCGCCGCCAAGGTGTTGAGATCCAGGCCCTTGAGGTCGTTCAGGGCCTGGCTGGTGCTCTTGGGGGCCACCTGGGCGTATTGCAGGGCGTCCATCAGACCGCGCAGATAGGTCAATTTCAGCAGCAGGGCGGCCTGGTCGGCATCCGCCGTGGGCCAGGCCGAGGCGGGCAACAGGCGCATCTGTTCGCCCTTGTCCACCGGGGCCACCTGGTAGGCCTCGCCGGCCTGGGCCCCGGCCGGAACCAGCCACAGGGCCAGCCCCAGCATAAATAGTTCAAGTAGCTTGACATTTTTGCCGATAATTGACATGATTTCCTTGCCTTTCCCTTCCGACGCCCCCGGGGGGTTCGCCGGCCGCCATGTGGTGGTGGTCTGGCGTAAGGGCTCAACATCTTGGACCATCGGCCCCAAGCACGAGGGCGACAGCCATGAGCGAATCCCAGCCCAGCTTAAACCAACTGGCCGCCAAGGTCGAGAAGCTGGGCGCGCTGTTGTCCTTCCACCCCCAGGATCA